>JBBSKW010000062.1:0-16843 GCA_038256005.1 Pyrinomonadales bacterium | reverse complement strand
GGGAAGAATGTTGCTATCTTTTTCGTGCTTACCGATTCGATTAATTCAAAGTCGAAGAATCATGCAAAGGACGAAGAACTTCGGGCATGGGCCACAAAGAACCGCGTAAGCGTAAAGATCCTTCGCGATCCGGACGGTGCGGGAACGCTTAGAAAGTTTGGCATCGACCAACTTCCTTCGTTCGTTGTGCTGGATAAAGGCGGAAACGCTTCCGGTGAATCATTCGGCGGTGTCGACCCAAATTTTGACATCACGGTTCCGATCTCAAAGAAGGTTGATTCTCTGCTCTAATAAGGTTTTGAAAAGCAGGAAAGGCGAGGTCGAATCAGGCCTCGTTTTTTCATTTTGGAACACTATCTGGTCGAGCCGCAAGTTAAACGATACACCAAACTTATCGGCAAGCCCACTACGTTCCAATAGTCACCTTTAATTCCTTCGATGAATAAAGCCGCCTGTGCCTGAACGGCATAAGCTCCGGCCTTATCGAGCGGATCACCTCGAACCACAAGATATTCGATCTCCGATTCCGTCATCGACGAAAACTTCACGCTCGTCCGTTGGATCGCAACCGACGTCGAACTATTTTTTACCACAGCCACACCGGTCAGTACATCGTGCCAATTCCCGGCAAGCATTCGTATCATCCTTCTAGCATCTGCGGTATCTATCGGCTTCCCGAGAATATGATCATTGATGACTACGGTCGTATCCGCTCCGAGCACGATCGAATCAGGTGATTCTTTGGCAACTGCCTCAGCTTTTTCCTTCGCAAGCCGAGTTACATAATCTTCGGGAGATTCGCCGGCTTGTTCGGTTTCGTCAACATCCGGCACGATCTTTTTGAAGGGCCACTCGACGGATGTCAATATTTCGGCTCGCCGCGGACTTCCCGAAGCAAGCACAAGCTGGGGCAGATCTACCAATAAATTCACATTGTTTAGCATTTAATTTCGTTCTCGATTAAGATAATAGTTGATTAAAAGCGGATCACAAATGCAGGATTTCAACGCAACACTTTCGGCGATGGCCGGATCATTTGATAAGACCGCGGAAGGGCGGTTTACCCTCGTCTCCGCATGTTGGAAAAAAGTCGCGGGGGAAATGTTGAGTGGCCGGGCTATACCTGCAGAACTCAGCGACGGCGTACTCGAAGTCATTGTTGCCGACCAAATGTGGCAGCGAAATCTGATGTCTCATTCTTCGGAACTTCTGTTTAAGCTGAATAGTTCGCTCGGCGGCAGATATGTAAAACAGATCCGTTTTGAGATCAGGCCCAAGGCTTTCGCCGATCGTCCCGAGAAAGCGATGCCGGTCGATAATACAGCCGTAGTGTCGATCGCAGATCTGCCCAAAAGTTATTTATCTGCTGCGGGCTCGATCAAAAGCAGATCGCTTCGGGAGCAGTTCCTTTCGGCCGCGGCTGCATCTGTATCCGGAAATCAAAAAACATAGGACTTTTATGGACGTTAGAAAGATCGCAATACTGGCGCATCTGGAAATAACCGACGAAGAGGTCGGTTTATACACGCCGCAGCTCGCACAGATCGTAAATTACGTCGAGCAATTGAACGAGCTGAACACGGACGACGTTGAACCGATGCTCGGCGGCCTTACAGTCGAAGGCAAGTCGACACAAACGATTCGGGCCGACACCGTTGTCGATTCGTTTAATCAAAACGAAGCTCTTGCCGAGGCTCCATCGAGGGTTGCCGGCCATTTCCAGGTGCCGAAAGTTTTATGATGTTCGGTGCATGCATCTCTCGAAGGGAAATCTGCGGGATTCATAAGATCGCTCTATGCCTTGGTCTTTCGTTCTCGATCTTGAGCTGTTCGACACCGAGTCTTGAATCGCAGGCCTGTACAGACGCTCGGCCTGCCGTTCGCGAATTTTATTCGTTTCATATTGGAAACGACATGGCGCTTTCGAGTGAAACGTTGAATCGGCGAGAACGGTTTCTTTCTACGTTGCTTTATTCCTCGTTAGTGGATCAGCCCGAAGGGATTGATCCATTCACGACGGGTACTAACGATGTTCCGCGTGCCTTTCGAGTAGGCTCGTGTAAAGAAGCCGGGAAATCCCGAGTTAACTTTCAGATCTTACTCTTTTGGCGAGACGATACGGATACGGCCCAGAGGTCGATCGATGTTGAGTTGATCGAAGCGAATGGCCGCTGGTTGATCGATAAAATAACATTTTAAAATTACGAATGATCAAAGATTCCATCGAAACCACGTTGAACAATGCAGAGCGGTTAAACGAGAGCCTGAACAGTTTTCTTTCAGTTGAGCGGACCCATGCCGAAGAGCGGGTCTCACTCCTGCAAGATGCTTCTGAGCAAAAAGAACTTTTTGGGACAGCTATCGCGATCAAGGACAATATCTGCACGAAAGGGCTTCGAACAACGTGCGGTTCCCGAATTCTCGGCGACTATAAGGCTCAGTTCGACGCTACGGCGGTTAAGCGATTGAATGACGCCGGTGCGATCGTGGTGGGTAAGACTAACATGGACGAATTCGCGATGGGTTCGTCTAATGAAAATTCTGCGTTCGGAACGGTCAAGAATCCGTGGGACCTCGAACGAGTTCCGGGCGGAAGTTCCGGCGGTTCTGCGGTAGCTGTAGCTTCGGGTGTCGTGCCGGTAGCACTCGGCTCGGAAACGGGTGGTTCAGTTCGCCAGCCGGCCTCATTGTGCGGCATTATCGGCTTGAAACCGACCTATGGACGTATATCTCGATACGGACTCGTGGCCTTCGCTTCATCGCTCGACAACATAGGGATCTTCGGGAATTCAGCTCTGAATACTGCCAAGGTTTTGAATGTGATCGCCGGGCGGGATGAACTTGATTCGACCTCGGCGGATGTTCCAGTTCCCGATTATGAAGAAACGTTGAACAGAAATATTACCGGCAAAAAGATCGGCGTCCCGCGTGCGTTATTTGGCGAAGGTATTGACCCGGAAGTGAGAGATAAGGTCGAGGCTTCGATCGATAATTTTAGATCGCTCGGTGCAGAAATTGTCGATGTCGAGTTACCCCACGCGAAATATGGGATCGCCGTTTACTACATAATCGCAACAGCCGAAGCATCGTCGAATTTAGCAAGATACGACGGGGTTCGATACGGCTTTCGTGCCGAAGATGCACCGGAATTGCGTGCAATGTATTTCAAAACGCGCGAACTAGGCTTTGGACCGGAAGTTAAACGCAGAATAATGCTCGGGACTTATGTACTTTCGAGCGGGTATTACGATGCGTATTATTCAAAAGCTCAGCGGGTGCGTAACCTTGTGAAGCTCGATTACGAGAAGGCATTTACCGCTTGCGATGCTATCTTGACACCAACCTCGCCCACCACGGCATTCAAGATCGGTGAACGATCTGACGATCCGTTAGCAATGTACCTGAGCGATATTTATACGGTTTCTGCGAATCTTGCGGGGGTTCCGGCGATAAGTTTTCCGTGTGGCGTTTCGTCTAACGGACTGCCCATCGGGACGCAGCTGATCGGCAATTTCTGGTCAGAAGCTACGTTGCTCAACTTGGCCAATATCTATGAGAAGGAATTCCCACTGAACATGAAACCGCACATTTTCGGGTAGTGAAAGTTCTATACCGATCCGATTTTTGACCAACTATTTGCATCGCTTTGGCGCGGAAAAGCGGGCCTTCCGAAAGCCCGCCATTTCAAACACAACCACCGTTCACTCTCTTATTTTGCGATACCAACCTGAGTTAGTGCATAGGCATAGCCGAACGCCACTTCCTTGAGTCGATCGTATCGGCCCGACGAGCCTCCGTGACCGGCTCCCATATTGGTCTTGAGCAAGATCACATTGTTGTCCGTTTTCAGTTCCCGTAGCCGGGCAACGTATTTGGCTCCTTCCCAGTACGGAACCTGACTGTCGTTGAGTGATACCTCGACCAGCATGTTGGGATAGGCTTGGGCTTTGATATTCTCGTACGGCGAATATTGGATCATATAATCCCAAGCTTCTTTTTCGTTCGGATTGCCCCACTCGACCCATTCTTCGGTCGTGAGCGGCAACGATGCGTCAAGCATCGTGTTCATGACATCAACGAACGGAACCTGAACGATCGAAGCCTTGAACAATTCCGGAGCCTGGTTTTGCACCGCACCCAGCAAAAGGCCGCCTGCTGAACCGCCCTGAATCACAAGCCGGTCAGCGGATGTATATTTTTTCCCGATCAGCCATTTTGCAGAATCGACGAAATCATTGAACGTGTTCATTTTCTTAAACATACGTCCATCCTGCCGCCACTTTTCACCAAGTTCCGATCCACCGCGGATATGCGCAATTGCATAGGTCATTCCTCGATCGACAAGGCTCAAACGGGCGGTCGAAAAGTTGGGCGTCATCGAAAGGCCGTATGAACCATACGCATACAGAAGCATCGGTGCCTTGCCGTCAAGCTTGGTACCTTTCTTCATCATTATAGAAACCGGTATTTTGACCCCGTCACGTGCATCCGCCCAAACTCGAACGGTTTCGTACTTCGTTTTGTCATAACCACTCGGTATTTCTTGTTGCTTGATCAGCTTGCTGCTGCGTGTCTTAAGGTCAAATTCATAAGTTGATTGCGGGGTTATCATCGAAGAATAACCGTAGCGAACATTGAGCGTTGCATACTCCGGGTTGTAACCCAATCCCATCGTGTAAACGCTCTCTGGCGTCTCGATCCGTGCCGATGCCCGACGAGTTTTGCGGTCCATCACACGAATGTATTCGAGTCCGTTCTCGAGCTCGGAAACCAATGCGTAATCCTTGAAGAAATTTATATCGTCGACCTTTACAGCCGGATTGCTTGGAATAAAGTCCGTCCAGTTTTTCTCGGTCGGATCATTCTGCGAGGCCCGGACGACCTTGAAATTCTCGGCGTTCTTATTCGTACGAATATAAAATTCGTCGCCATCGAAATCCGCGTAATATTCGTGGCCTTCTCGCCTTGGAACGAGAACGTTAAATTTGCCGGTCGGAATGGCGTTCGCCGGAAGGTAGTGAAATTCGGTCGACGTTTTCGCATACGAACCGACCAAGAACATCTTTTTGTCGCGTGAGCGGCCGATGCCAACATTGAAAAGAACGTCCTTTTCGTCGAATACCAATTCATCCGAGCCCGTCGAACCGACACTGTGCCGCCAGATCTTATCGGTCCGTTTCGAAACTGCGTCTTCCTGGCCGTAGAAAATATACTTGCCATTGGGTGACCATTCGACGCTTGTGACTCTTTCGATCGCGTCCGGCAACATTTTTCCCGTTCGAAGGTCCTTGATCTGTAGCTGGTATTGTCGGTATCCGGTCGTATCGGTCGCAAAGGCGAGCAAGTTCCCGTCGTCGCTCAATTCAAAATGCGATATTGCGAAATATTTGAATCCTTCCGCCATCGTATTCTGATCAAGAAGAACTTCGGGGTCCGCACCATCTTGGGTCTTGCTGCGAAGATACGTCGGATACTGCTTCCCTTCCTCGGTCTTTGTAAAATACCACTGGCTGCCAATCCTGTAAGGAACACTCAGATCGGTCTGTTTGATCCGACCAAGCATTTCCTTGTAAAGATCGTCGGCAAACGCTTTATGCGGGCCCATATGGGCTTCAGTGTAAACGTTCTCATTTTCAAGGTACTTGATGATCTCAGGGTTCTTCTTTTCCTCGCGGTCGCGAAGCCAAGCGTAGTTATCTATGAACTCGTAACCATGTATCTTCAATACCTTGGGTTCTTTTTTTGCAACCGGTGGTTTCATATCCTTTTGGGCAAGAGCCGCTCCTCCCGAAACTGCAATCATAATAATTGCCGACACACACAACAAACCTCGCATTTTGAATTGCTCCTTTGAAAGTATAATTTCGTCTATATTACGGTACGGGCAACCGTTTTGTTTCGCGACTTGGACGACCCTGGCAAGCCCAATACGGCAGATCGAATGATTGCACCTCGATATTCGATAGACGAAACACTTTTGAAACATGTCAGCACAATAATTTGCGATGATTTGGGACGCTTCGGAACCCAATCGCGGCGGCGTCGCCTTGTTAGCAACGCTTAACTAAATGGAACGATTTTAGGCTGGTTTGCATCAAATTGATGACGTAGAACCGCACTCTATTGGAATTTACATCTCGGCCCAGATTTGGTAGTTTAGAATGTTTGGTCGAACCTTGTTCGGAGCACACGATGAACTTGAGAAATACAAAGCTGCACATCATCAGCAATCGATCAGAATTAAAAGGCAAGGCGAGTACGGGCGTGTCAATGCATTGCCATACAGAAAATTCGATGGAAATGCTCGATTTCGTCCCCCATTACGCCGAGAAACTTCCGATCATTGCAAGCTTCTGGAGACGTGAAAGACGCAATTTCAATAAGCGAAACGGTCGCTATCCGGACTTCTCGAATGCATTTTGGTCACCGCCACTTTCTCCTCAGGATGTTTTTTCGATCGAGAAAGGGCAGCTAGAAAGCGTTGGGCTCAATCCAATAGTCTCGTTGACCGATCACGACAGTATTGCATCGACGTTGGTCGTAAACGAAACAGAAACGAACGAAGTTGCACCGATCTCAATGGAATGGACCGTGCCGTTCGAATATGGTTTTTTCCACGTCGGCGTTCATAATCTGCCAAAGGATCGGGCCGCGGAACTGACGCAGACGCTCCTGGATTTCACGTTCAATAAAGAAAATCATACTTTCGAAAAGCTAACAGAGATGTTCGCTCTGTTGCATGAGGTCCCCCAGGTTTTGGTCATTCTGAACCATCCGCTTTGGGATATTGAGATCGTTGGTAAAGAGCGACACGAGCTATTACTAAAAGATTTTATTCGGGTGCACGGCCGTTGGATACACGCGTTTGAGATCAATGGATTTCGTTCCTGGTCTGAAAACAAGTCGGTCATTGAGCTTGCGGAAGCGGTCGGGATCCCGATTGTTACCGGGGGTGACCGCCACGGCTGCAAACCGAACACGGTGATCAATCTTTCCAACGCAGATACGTTCGACGGGTTCGCAGATGAGATCCGGAATGATAAACGCAGTGAAGTGGTTTTAATGCCGGCTTATGAGCAACCGCTACATTCGCGGCAACTCGAATCATTTTCAGAGATACTTTCCCACTATCCGGCTTACCGTGAAGGACGAAGGCATTGGTACGAACGTGTCCATTTTGATACCGGCGACGGCGAAGGAGTCCGCACACTCGCATCTCATGGTTGGGACAACGGTGGCCCAATATGGCTGCGTGTCGCAGTGAAGACGCTGGCAGTTCTTGGAAGTCCGACGATGCGTCCTTTGTTCCGTCTTGCTCGTAACAAGAAAGATCGGGTGCCGAAGAGCGTCGAGCGAGCAGATTTTCATGCTTTGGATGTTGATGAGTCTCTCATCGCTTTGACCTCGGATCCCATTGGTTAGTTAATTAATTTTATAAACAATTTAGTTCGCGGGCGGTCCCTCGGCCGCCCGATGATTTTTTGAGTTGAGTTTAGCAAACAATTCGCCACGAGTAGCGTTCTTCCCTGATTCATTTGTTGAGATAAATGGGGCGGCGATGACCTGTCAACGCCTTGCCGACCACGCCGTAAAAAACGATCTTCCGATGCTCGTTGTCCACGCATCGCGTAAGACCGAAAAAACGACCAAGGGATCAGTTACATACGCTTCGTTCAAAAGGTCTGCGCTCTCAATTCCGATGGACGAGGAGTTAGCCTATGACCCCCTTTTCCAAAGGCATTCAAATCAAGTTCTGCGAGAATTGCTCGCTTTCCATCCCGATGTGATGCATATAACGGGTCTCAACGACGTTAGCATCATTGGTTCTTATCTTGCCTGGAAGCTGCAGATTCCGCTCGTTGGTTCGTGGCATACCAACCTACACGAGTTCGCGGCCGAGCGATTAAGAAAACTAATGCATGCAGTTCCGGCCGGCTTTACGTCGCGCCTTGCTGCGCTCGCCGAACGGAAAATATTCGATTGGTCGATGCTGTATTACAAGATCCCTTCGGTGCTATTGGCACCAAATCAGGAGTTGATCGATCAGCTAAAGGCGAGAACCAATCGAACCTCGTTCCTTATGGGCCGCGGGGTCGATAGTGAGATCTTTTCGCCACAACGACGTACGGTCTCCGATGGCATCGTAAGGCTTGGTTCTGTAGGACGTCTTCGGGCTGAAAAGAATGTGCGGTCATTAATTGATATCGAGAAAGGCTTGCTCGAAAAAGGCCATTCCAATTTTGAGTTTCTGATCGTTGGCGAAGGTTCCGAACGTGCATACTTGGAGAAGAATCTTGAAAACGCAACGTTTACAGGATTTCTCGCGGGCGAACACCTTTCCGAAGCGTACGCGAATATGGATATCTTCCTGTTTCCATCCGAGACGGATTCGTTTGGCAACGTGGCTCAGGAAGCCGCGGCATCGGGCGTTGTGCCGATAGTTTCTGATATGGGCGGACCGAAATATTTGGTCGAACACGGCAAAACCGGATTTATTGCCAAGGACATATCGGCTTTTGTCGAACACATTTCCGAACTGCTGACGAACTCCGAACGTTTGCAATCGATGAAGCTCGCGGCCCGCGAATCCGCTTTGAGCAAATCATGGGATTCAGTCTTCGAAGGTGTGTACGCCGCCTATCGCGAAGCTATTCGGATCGCTGAAGCCAAGAACGCAGCACGCGAGCAAGCGAAGCGAGCCGTTGATTCGGAATAAGTTCGCCCAATCTGTTATTGTTTGGGTTTGCACGAGCAAAGTTGACGCAGTAAATGAAGGAAATCACGATGGATGAAGTTCCGCCGGTTCAGGCGACAACCACGATAACAGAAGCGTGGGTCCAGTTGTGGCGCGATCCTTCGTTATTCATCCGTTATTGGAACTACAAAGGTGCCATCCTCAGCGGTGTTGTTCGTGCTCCTATCTTTTTAGCGACTTATTTGTTGGGAAAAGAAAGTATTCGGCTCGCCATTGGCGCGGCCTTGGTTCAGTTTACGTTCCGCTTCTTTTTTGCAGGCGTCGGGGGCGCGTTAATTCAGTCGTTCCGAAGGGTAGAACCTCCGTGGAAGGCGATCCTATCGATAATGCTTCTGCTTCCGCTGATCAGCCACTTTTTCGAGTTTCTGATTCAGTTCGCATTTGCTTATGTAACAAGCACACAAGATCACACTGACGAAGCGATCCTTAGATCGATCTCCTTTTCGATAGTTTCAGCATTGTTTACTTTGTTTGCCATGCGGCGTGGGCTAATGATCGTCGGTGACTCTGAAAGCAAGTCGCTGTTGAGTGATATATCAAAGCTTCCCGTCGTTATCTTTTATTTCATCGTTTTCATTCCGAACGAGATCGCCGGAATGTTGCGTCGCGGAGCCTACTTGGGTGCATTGCTCAGCTTTTTTGCATTTGGAATATTTTCGCAGATCACGGTCTGGGCGTTGGTGAACAAGCCTTTCTGGACCTACGGAGGCGGAAAGAGTGTCGCTCTGCTCAAATTTTGGGGCGTTGACGGAATCATCTTGCTTCTTCTTGTAACTTTCATTTCAGCCGCTACTCACGGACGACGACAAAGACTTTGAACTGACCTACGTGGAACACATTCCGATCAAATCGCTTCACATAACAAACTACTACCATAAGAACTCGGGTGGTATTAGCACGTCATTTAATAATCTTATGGCGGCTGCGAAGCGGCATCGACGAGAAGTCCGCCTGGTCGTGCCTGGCGAAAGGGAGTACGTCGAGATCGTAAACGATTTCGCGAAGATCTATTACATTCCAGCTCGCCAATCGCCAATTTTTGATAAGCGATATCGGATGATGTTGCCTTGGCAATATATGCCGAGCGAAACGCTAATTCGAAAGATCATGATCGATGAGATGCCTGACATTGTCGAGGTGACCGACAAGTACACGCTTAGCATGTTGGGAGCGATGATCCGGATCGGCAAGTTCAAACAACTGGGACGGCCAATGCTGGTGCATTTTTCGTGCGAGCGAATGGACGATAATGTCGCATCGTTCTTGAATGACGGACGGGTCGGGAAATGGCTCGCCCGCAACGTGATCGGAAAATATATCCTTCCAAGTTTTGATTTCCACATCGCGAATTCGACGTATACGGCTGAAGAATTTTTCGAATCTGTCAAGAGCATTAACGGCTCATTTCTTAACTGGACATGGCGAAAATTCAGGGCTCCTCGAATTCCTTTGAGCGAGCGAATAAAGGTGTGTCCGCGCGGCGTCGATGCTGAGCAGTTCACTCCAACGCGACGTTCAGCAGAGGTTCGTCGCGAGATGATCAAGCTTGCAGGCGGTAATGAAAATGCAAAACTTCTCCTCTACGCCGGCCGAATCTCGCCCGAAAAGAAGATCGGCCTTTTGATCGAAACGATGAAGTTGCTTGCAGCAGACGATGAAACGGACTTCCGTCTTATAGTGGCTGGCGACGGGCCGCTCGCGGAGAATTTACGCGGCGAAGCTGAAAAACTCGGTCGGCACAAAATCACCTTGCTCGGACATCTCGACAAAGAAACACTATCAAATTATTACGCAAATGCAGATATTTTCGTCCACCCAAACCCGCAAGAGCCGTTCGGGATCGCTCCGTTAGAAGCTATGGCATCCGGCGTTCCTACGTTGGCTCCGCGGTCGGGCGGGATTTTGTCATATGCAGATGACGATAACTCGTGGCTGGTTGAACCGGAGGCGAGCGAGTTCACTCGGGCCGTCAAAGAGATAGTGAGCAATGAGAGCGAACGCCTTCGCCGAACTGAAAACGCTGTGTTCACGGCGCGATCAAATACTCGCGAAGTATCGACCGATCGTTTGTTTGCGACATACGACGAAATGTATAAAGATTTTAAAGAGCGTAACGATCTGTTCGTAAATGCTGAGGCAGCGAAAGGGTTTGATTACAGGAAAACGATAGATGCTTGACCTTATCATCGCAAATCTTAAAGTTCGCCCTTTCCGCACATTGCTCAGCATTGTCGGCGTTGCGATCGGGGTGGTTCTGGTCGTTCTGTTTACGGGATTGGCTCGTGGAATGTCTAACGACATGGCTAAGCGCGCAGCGAACTGGAAAGCAGAAATCGTATTTACAAGAGCCGGCGCAATGAGCCTCGACAGCTCGAATATGAGCGTGAATACGGCATATGTTCCTCGGCTTCTTGAGATCGAGGGCGTGAGATTTGCGGTCCCGGTCGGGCGTTACATCACACCCGATACCCGTGGGCGCTGGGGAATTCAGCAGCTTGACGGCGTGGAATGGGCTCCGTTCGCTGAGATGAACGAGATGTCGATCGTGCAAGGTCGAGCGGCCGTCGCGGATAATGAAGTGATCGTTGATGAACGCCAGCTTCGCGACGACAATGCGAAGCTCGGCGACACGATCCGCTTTTTTGGCGATCGGGATTTTACTATCGTTGGCGTGTTCTCGCCGCCTTCTGGTTCGCGGATAAAGATGTCGCTGTCGGCTCTGCAGAATGCCCTTCAGGCAAGAGACAGGTCCACGTATATCTTGGTCAAACTGAACGATGGCGAAGATGTCGATGCTGTCGCGGCACGGATCAATGAAACGCTTCCGGGAAATAAGATAAACCTAACCCGAGACCTGATAATCGACGCTCAGGAACGAATTCCGGCACTGAACACTTTTCTGCGCGTGCTCGTTGGACTGGCTGCTTTCGTAAGCACGATCTTCGTTTTGCTCTCGATGTACACGACCGTTACCGAACGCCGCAAAGAGATCGGAATTCTGAAATCACTCGGAGCTTCAAAAACTTTCATCATCCGCGCGATCGAAGGTGAAGCACTTCTCATCGGTGTCCTCGGAATTGTGCTGGGACTTGTCGTCGCGTACGTCGGATCGGAATTGATCTGGCGGATATTTGAGCTTCAGTTCGAATTCAGTCTCGGCTGGGTCGCGACCGCTATAGTTATTGCTATCGCCGGCAGTCTTTTTGGAGCTTTGTATCCTGCATGGCGTGCTTCTGTGATCGATCCCGTCGAAGTAATGGCGAACGAATAGCCACGTCCTATCGAACATTTCTGTAACATTTTCAAATCCCCAGATTGAATTCGTCTGACTTTAGTGTTGAATTTGTAACATGGCTGAACAACTTGTGCTCAAAGCCGTCAGAAACGAAAGTGCCACATCAACTCAAGGCATCCTTCAAAAGATGTTTGCCGTATGGTTCGACGCTTTTGTTTACAACCAGATCTGGGAAGATCCGCGTGTTGATATCGAAGCACTTGAGCTGGACAGCAACTCCCGAATTCTCACGATCTCTTCAGGCGGCTGTAACGCACTCAACTATCTTGTCGAATCTCCGGAGTCCGTGACCGCGGTCGACCTAAATCGCAACCACATCTATCTGCTGAATCTCAAGATCGCGGCATTAAAGCATTTACCTTCATACGAAAAATTCTTTCAATTTTTCGGCGACGGAAAAGGCGAGAATGTAGAAACGGACTTCTTGCGTTACATCGTTCCGCATCTCGATAAAGACACGCGCGATTTTTGGAAATCAAATACGCTTGGCGGCGGACTTCTTTACGGCGACCGGATTAGCTTTTTCACCGGTGCGGGTTTGTATGAGCATTCTCGCAACGGCTATTTCCTTCGCTTCTTCCATAAATTGGCCCGGGTCTTTGGGTGCAAGCCTGACGAGATACTCAAAGCAAAGTCTTTCGAAGAACAACAAGATTTTTACAACAAACACATCGATCCGTTCTTCGACACATTTGCGATCAAGACACTAGGCAAGTTGCCTATCACGATGTTCGGCCTTGGAATTCCGCCGCAGCAATACGACGAACTGAAGAAAGACCTAACCGATGGTCGAACCGTTATAGATGTCTACCGCGAGCGAGCGAAGCGGCTGGCTTGCGATTTTCCGATCCAGGAAAACTATTTTGCATGGCAGGCATTCGCTCGACGATATGACACTGAACATCGACAAGCCGTGCCCGAATATTTGAAGGAAGAGAACTATGAAACGCTGAAAGCGAATGTAGATCGATTGATCTCGAAAGTAGTTTCAGCGACCGACAAGATCAACGAAAACGCTCGCGGAACTTTCAATCGATTCGTCTTTCTCGATGCTCAGGATTGGATGAATGCCGAGCAGATGACCGAACTTTGGTCAGCGATCGCCGAAAAGGCTGAAGCTGGCTCGCGCGTTATTTTCCGAACAGCCGGTGCGGCCTCGCCGCTTGAATCAGCACTCCCCAAGGAATTGATGAATCAATTTGTTTATGAAAAAGTAACCTCCGAGCGTCTTTTCAAAGAAGATCGAGCGTCCATCTACGGCGGTTTTCACCTTTACATCTTGAAGTAATGAAAGAAGTTAAAACCGACAGCTCTGCTTTTTCAGCAATGGACCGGATGTATCGGCTCCAACGATATTTTTACGACATCTCGCGAAAATATTATCTGTTAGGACGCGATCATTTGCTCAATGAAATGGCGATCAAGCCCGGCGAAAAGGTCCTTGAAGCCGGCTGCGGCACGGCCAGAAACTTGATAATCCTATCCCAACGGCATCCAGAAGCAAAGCTTTTCGGTCTTGACGCTTCGGTCGCAATGTTGGAAACGGCCAGGTCGAAAGCAGATTCGGCAATGGCCAAAAACATCGAATTGCAGACAGCGCTAGCCGATGATTTCAATTACAAAACCACATTCGGGCTCGACGAACGTTTTGACAAGATCTTCTTTTCCTATGCGATCTCGATGATCCCGCCTTGGAAGGAATCGCTCGAAAACGCGATGGCGAATTTACGTCCGGGCGGCACGCTTTACGTTGTAGATTTTTACGACCAGGCAGATCTTCCCAATTTGTTCGCTCGATTCCTACAATGGTGGCTAAGGCTGTTTCATGTTCAGCATTGGGATGGGCTGATCGGTTACATCGAGAGTTTTAAAGATCGAGGCATCGGCACGGTTGGGATTAAACCGCTTTTCCGTCGCTATTCGTTTATTGCGTCAGTTCGGAAGTTTTAGCTTTTTTGCCTGCGATCGTTATCCCTATACCGCTTAGTATTAACGCGCCGGCGACCGCCAATCGAACGTCGGCAATTTCGCCCAACAACAGAACTCCGCCAATGGCCGCCAACAACGGAACTGATAACTGAAGCACTCCAGCCCGAGTCGCCGAATGGAACTTCAACGCGGCGTACCAAACCGCATATCCGATACCTGACGCGACCGCTCCCGACAAGGCGGCGAGTAAAACTCCACGTCCTGAAAGTTTAAGGCCCATTAAAAAAGGTATAGCTGCAACAACGATCATTGGAACTGAGCGTGTGAAATTCCCGGCAGTGTCGGCGAGCGGCTCTTCGCTTCCCTTCCCGAGCAAAGTGTAGTATCCCCATGCGATTCCCGCCGCGGCCATCAATGCCGAGCTTAATAGTGGAGGAGCGGAAAGGCCCGGAAAGACCAAATACGTCAGCCCGCCGGCTGCGATCAACAATCCAATGCATTCAAATAAACTCGGCCGTTCGCCTCGGAATATCGAAACGCCGACCATTGTTAGTTGAACAAACCCGAAAAGGATTAACGCGCCGGTTGCCGCCGTCAGGCCCAGATAGGCGAACGAGAAACAGATCGCGTACGCAAAAAGAAAGAAAGCAGACGACCAGTTTCCGCTCGTGACCGGCTTTCGATCCCTCTGCAACACCGCAAGAATCACCGCAAGCACGAACGCACCGGATACAAGCCTGACGAGAGTAAAACTAGCCGCGTCGATCTCACCTGTGGCAAGCGCCATTCGGCAAAGGATCGAATTCAGAGCGAAGCAGACGAGTGCAAACGTTGTAAGGGCAATTGCCTTCATTTGTCGGTCGAGAATACTATCCACCACGTCGCGCGCAAGCCGAAAATGTCATTGGCCACTAACTGATGCGAGATCAAAACCCAAAGATCAGATCTCATTCGGGTTACTCGTGTTTAGTTAGTGGCCAATTTGCTATTTCTTAAAAGCGGTCGCCAGCGATGCTCCGCTGACCTTGATACTCGTGACGTTTGGCGGACCTTCCCATCCGCGAATTACTTCGACAACGATGACAGCGACGCGCGATTCGAACGGGCTCTTTAGCGAGCCCGAGATTTCCGCATTGCGAAAGCCGCTGGTTTCCGTCTTTTTATAAACGTCGCGGCGAAGGACCTTGGATCCGTGTTTTGTTGAGGTCATCGTCAGCGTTACGGTGCCGTCAACTTCAAAACCACCATCGGTCTCGATCTTAATATCGACATTCGGCGTAAGAACATCACCGTCAAAGCTGATCGTCGGATGAATTAACTGCGCGTCGCTAAGTGGCTCGATGCGATACTGATTCAGCTTTGCCGAATAAGCTTTTCCTTTTCGCTTCCACAACGCTTCCAGATCATCTTCCTCAGGTTTCGGCAAGTCGCTGCTGTCCCAACGCTCCTTCCAAACGATCCTATCCGTCCTTAGGTCAACGATGACGATCTCGGCGAAGTAACAGCCGCAAGCCTCATCGGGCGGCTCGACCAAATAGGCAAACTTGCCATCACGCGACCAGCCAATTGGATAAAAGTTCTCCGTCATCAGCTTTGCCGACGTTTCTTCCTCATCCGGATCGGATTCGCCGATGCCATTTAACACAAGCCGTTCCGGCTGCGCGAACAGACGGTGTTTATCTTTGGATTGTGCCTCCGCGTTCTGGCCGAAGACGCTAAGAACGAGCCCCGCGAGCATAACAACCAGACAGAATCGATTCATTTTCATATTCCCGACAGTATATACCCAAATTCCGCTCGTCTGCGACGATTTTTCTCGGGCCATCCGTGCATCATTTCAATACAAATACCACCAAACGCCCGTAAACAGTGACCAGACGTGAACTTTATATCGGCTTTTGCACGTCTGCAAGTGGTCTGCGGAAGTTGCCGCGAGGTCGCCGCAAATTGTCGCGAGGTCCGAGAACGTTGTCGCAGGGCAAGAAAAAGTTGTCGCTAGTTCAGAGAAAGCTGTCGCGAGGTCGTCGCAGGACTGATTCTGGCAAGAATTTAAGTGCTTTCGTCCGTCTCTGAGTCGCTTTCGGCGTTTCGACGCTCGGGCCGCATGTGCGGGAACAGGATCACATCACGGATCGAATGCTTATTTGTCAGCAGCATCACGAGGCGGTCGATGCCGATGCCGATGCCGGCGGCGGGCGGCATGCCGTAGCTGAGGGCACGAATGTAGTCTTCGTCAAGCACCATCGCCTCTTCATCCCCGCCCTCGCGGGCCGTCATCTGATCAACAAAGCGTTCGTACTGCTCCTTCGGATCGTTCAACTCACTAAACCCGTTTGCGACCTCCATTCCGTTAATGAACAACTCAAACCGCTCCGCTATCGTCGAATTTGCCGGATTGGCCTTCGACAATGGCGAAATGGATTTCGGGAAATCTACAATGAACGTTGGCTGAATAAGATTTGGCTCAACAAACTCATCGAATAAACCGATCATTGTTCGATCATTGATCTCTGCGTCCGGCTTGTAATTCAAGATCGCGTCCCGCATCGTTATCCGTTCGAACTCGCTGAAGTCCACCTCGTTGCCTTCGTACGTCACGGTCAAACCACCGGTGGCCTTTTGGACGCTTTCCTGCAACATCTTTTCGCAGAAGTCCATCATCCCTTCGACATCCATGTAGGCACAGTAGAATTCGAGCATGGTGAACTCGGGGTTGTGTTTGTACGAGATGCCTTCGTTGCGGAAGTTGCGGTTGAGCTCGTAAACCTTTTCGAAGCCGGCGACGACGAGGCGTTTTAGATACAGCTCGGGCGCGATGCGGGCGAAAAGCTTGATGTCGAGCGCGTTATGATGCGTCTCGAACG
>JBBSKW010000061.1:0-16991 GCA_038256005.1 Pyrinomonadales bacterium | reverse complement strand
GGAGCAGTTCTGTCATAAAGGAGCCGCTTTCACCTATGCCGGAACCTATATGGATCGGGTAACGCCGACCTACGGTGGCTACTCGGACAAATATGTTATTGATGAAAACTACGCATTGAAAGTGAAAGCCGAAAGCGACCTTGCGGGCATCGCTCCGCTGATGTGCGCCGGTATTACGACCTATTCACCGCTCCGTCGCTTCGGCGTCGGGCCGGGACAGAATGTAGGAATTGTCGGCCTCGGTGGATTAGGTCATATGGGAGTTAAACTTGCCGTCGCAATGGGAGCAAACGTGACGGTCTTCTCCACGTCGCCATCAAAAGAAGCAGACGCAAAAGCTCTCGGGACACATAACTTCGTCGTGACCAGCGATCCGGCAAACCTAGAGCCGCTCGCCGGAACGTTCAACTTTATCCTCGACACCGTTTCCGCCGATCATGATATTAACGTGTATATCAACTTACTCGGAATTAGAGGAACGTTGGTCGTTGTCGGTGTTCCGCCAAGTCCGAACAGCGTTCACTCGTTTGGTCTGATCTTTGGCAATAAAACGCTGGCCGGTTCGCTCATCGGCGGTATCGCCGAAACTCAGGAAATGCTCGATTTCTGCGCCGAACATAATATTCGCTCCGAGATCGAAGTGATCAAACCAGACTACATCGAAACGGCGTACGACCGAACAGTAAAATCCGACGTTCGCTATCGGTTCGTGATCGACATGGCAAACGCGTAGATGAGATTTATAGCGTTACTCCGCGGAATAAATGTCGGCGGAAATACGATGATCAAGATGGCGGAACTCAAGGCCGTGTTCGAAGAATGCGGTTTTGAGAACGTCGTGACGTACATCAACAGCGGAAATCTCGCGTTTGATTCGGACAAGATCTCAGAAAACACAATTACGAATGAGCTAGAATCGGCGATCGAAAATATGTTTGGCAAACATATTCCTGTCATGGTCCGCGAACAACCGCACGTTCATACCATCCTCGACGGTAATCCGTTTGCGGGCCAATTTGGAAGCCATAAAGAAATGCACGTCCTGTTTATGAAGGACGAAATGTTTGCCGACAGGCAACGGCAACTTATGGACAATCAGAGTGTCGACGACCGTTTTGTTATCATCGGCCGCGAGATATATTGCCACCTGAAACTCGGCGTCGCCGACAGCCTGCTCGGCAAAGGATTCATCGAAAAGAAACTGAAAGTGTCTGTTACGGCCCGCAATTGGCGAACTGTCGAGAAGCTTGCCATTCTCTAATTCTTAAGGCCTCGCTTCGAGAACAAGATTGAACGGCGTTTCGGTTGCTCGTCTGAATCTGGAAAATCCGCCTTCGTTTGCCACCGAACGTAACCTTGCCTCGCCTGCTTGCGCTCCCAAACCTAGGCCGACTTCCTGAGAACGCGACGCCGGCGTGCAAATCATTGTCGATGCTGCATAATACACACGGCCGATAGGGTTATGGTTGTCCGCCGTTGCGTCGTTTGCAAACGGCTCGACTATCATCCACGTGCCGTCATCAGTAAGTGCATTTCTGACATGCCCTGCAGCACCGACCGGATCGCCCATGTCGTGGAGGCAATCGAAAAAGGTGACCATATCGTAGCCGTAACCCGGAAAATCCTTTGAAGCTGCGACCTCAAATTTTACGCGGTCCCCGACTCCGGCCTCGCTCGCTTTTTCGCGTGCCTTTTCGATCGACTTGTCGTGATAATCAAAGCCGATGAATTCCGAGTTCGGAAAAGCCTGTGCCATCAGAATTGTCGATGCACCTAGCCCGCAGCCTACATCTGCCACCTTCGCACCAGAGGTTAATTTTTCTTCAACACCGTCTAGAGCTGGTATCCACGAACTAACCAGATTTGCTATGTAGCCCGGACGGAAAAAGAGTTCGGTCCCGCGAAATAGCTCGTGGTGATGTTCGTGCCAGCCGAAGCCTTCGCCGGTTCTAAACCTATCGACCAATTCCGGGACGGCTCGAAGAGCGGACGTCGCCAGAATGAAAGCACCTGGTAGATACGCCGCATTTGCCTCATTCGTAAGCACGTAAGACTGTTCCTCGGTCAGATAATAGGAATCGGCGACGTCGTCGTATTCGACATAGCCGCTCGCCGCGTTGGCATTCAACCACTCACGGATGTACCGCTCGTTTGTATTTGTCCGATTTGCAAGTTCTGCCGAAGTAATGCGTTCATTTGGCGTGGCCATCGCCTTATAAAGGCCCAGTTTTTCACCGATCACGATCGCCCCGGAATGCAACGTTGCACCTAGATCACCGACAAATTTGCCGAGAAGTTCGTTCAGTTTGTCTTCGTTCAAGCTCATTTGAATCTCCTTTTTTCTAAATTATTTCCGCTAAGTGCACTGTTTCTGTGTCGTGTTGGCAAGATTCTATTCCAAAGTCAGAAAAAAGTCATGGAGTTTTTTCTGAAACATGGGTCGAATTCGTTGGAGGAATGTCGACCAGGACGATCTCATGGTCTTACGGTGTTCGGCGTTTCAAGTTATAATTAAATATGTCTATCCGACGGCCATTTAACTTTAAACAATGGATCGATGAGCACCGGCATTTGCTCAAGCCGCCGGTAGGCAACCAATGTGTTTATGCAGACGAAGATTTTATTGTGATGGTGGTCGGTGGGCCGAATTCGCGAAAAGATTACCACTGGGACGAAGGCGAAGAACTTTTTTACCAGCTCGAAGGCGAACTGCTTGTGAAAATTCAGGAAGATGGAAAAGCGGTCGATGTTCCGATCCGCGAAGGTGAGATGTTCCTGTTGCCTCCTCGCGTTCCGCACAACCCGATCCGCGGCGCAAACACCATCGGCCTCGTCATCGAACGTAAACGCCGCCCCGGGGAACTCGACGGCCTAATGTGGTTCTGCGAAAACTGCAACGAAAAACTCTACGAAGAATATTTCCAGCTAGGTGACATCACCACGCAATTTCAGGGCGTGTTTGAGAAATTCTATGGTTCGGAAAACCTGCGAACGTGTAAGACTTGCAGCACGATAATGGAAGCGCCAAATTAATGGTTCGGGAATAATATGCAAAAAGTAGATATGTCCAGCAGAGGAATATCTCGGAGACTGCGACACTGTTCTCGTCTTAGCAAGCTATGCCGCGCACAAGCCAAAGAGAATCAGTTAACGTTGTCAGAAATGAATCTCATAATTGAGTATCAACGTGCCGAAAGGCGCCGATCCAAACTTCTTCGAACAACTAGAGCGAATACAAACACGAATTGACAAGGAACATGCTAAGGATCGACGTCCACACGCACATTCTTCCCAAAGATATTCCGAACTGGAAAGACAAGTTCGGTTATGGCGGGTTTATTTCGCTTGAGCATTACAAGCCTTGCTGTGCGCGCATGGTTCGGGATGACGGAAAGCAGTTTCGTGATATCGAATCTAATTGCTGGGACCCGATAAAGCGGATCGAAGAAATGGACGGATTTGGTATCGACGTTCAAGTTCTCTCGACCGTTCCCGTGATGTTCAGCTACTGGGCAAATGCCGAGGACGCGTCAGAAACTTCGAGATTCCTGAATGACCATATTGCCGACATCATCAGCGAATTCCCGCTGCGATTTATTGGCCTTGGAACCGTGCCAATGCAGGACACCGAGTCAGCGATTCAGGAGTTGGAACGCTGTAAACAGATCGGGCTAGCCGGCGTTCAGATCGGAACAAACGTTAATCAGGAAAATCTTGGAGACGACCAATTCTTTGATTTTTTCAAGGCATGTGAAGAATTGGGCATGGCCGTCTTCGTTCATCCTTGGGAAATGATGGGCGAGGCTGATATGGAAAAATATTGGCTGCCGTGGCTAGTTGGGATGCCGGCTGAAACGTCGCGGGCGATCTGTTCGCTCATCTTTTTCGGCGTTCTCGAAAGATGTCCGAACTTGCGAATTTGTTTCGCTCACGGCGGCGGTTCGTTTCCGGCAACGATCGGACGCATCGAACATGGGTTCGAAGTTCGTCCCGATCTGTTCCAAGACAATTTGCACAGCCCGCGAAAGTACTTCGACCGAATGTATTTCGATTCGTTGGTCCACGAACCCGCAATGCTCGATCATTTGATCGCGTTAGCTGGTGCTGAACGAGTAATGCTCGGTTCCGACTATCCTTTCCCGCTTGGCGAGCTGGAACCAGGAAAACTGATTGAATCGATGCCTTACGACAATGCGACAAAAGAAAAACTTTTCAGTAGTTCGGCAACCAGCTGGCTCGGCTTGGACTTGAAAAAGTTGACTAGCTAGTCTGACTAGATCAGTCTGAATGTATGAAAGTCGGTGTTTACGAAGCAAAATCTAAACTCAGTGAAATGATACAGATCGCTCTTGATGGCGAAGAGGTAGTGATCACCCGAAATGGCGAGGATGTGGTGAAACTGGCTCCCATCTAAAAGCTAAAAAGAAAGATTGGATAGGAATGTGGGAAGGGCAGATCAAGATACACGACAATTTTGATGCCCCGCTCGATGATGAAACCGTATCCTATTTCACCGGAGATGCCGAAACATTTCTTGACAAAGCAAAGTGGAACAAATAATGGGATCATCATCGATACGCATGTTGTTCGAATGACCCCGAGATAAATAAGTATCCGGTTGAAGTATTTTGGTTTTAGTCTATTGGAATGCGAGATCTAAATACTACTGAATTGGACGGCGACGATCCGCTGAAGCATTTTCGCGACCTATTCTTCATTCCAAAACAGCCGAATGGCGAAGACACGATCTACCTCACTGGCAATTCCCTCGGCCTCCAGCCCAAGACGGCTCGCGGATATATCGAACAGGAATTAGACGACTGGGCTCGGCTGGGCGTCGAGGGCCACGTTCACGCCCGACATCCGTGGCTGCGCTATCACGAGTTTGTAACCGATTCACTGGCACGCATTGTCGGTGCAAAACCGATCGAAGTGGTCGCGATGAATTCGTTGACGGTGAATCTTCATCTGCTGATGGTTTCGTTCTATCGCCCGACGGCTGAACGATACAAGATCGTCATTGAAAAGGGAGCGTTTCCCAGCGATCAGTATGCGGTCGAATCGCAGATAAAAGTTTGGAGGTCCGCCTTTAGGCGGCGGGGCCTCGGGAACGGGCCAGCTGAAGCTGGAACTCCGAACTTTATCGAACTCACACCCCGAGACGGCGAAGCCACACTGCGTACTGAAGACGTTCTCGAGACCATCGAACGCGAAGGCGGCCAGATTGCGTTGATACTTTTAGGGGGAGTGAACTACTACACTGGTCAAGCCTTCGATATGCATGCGATCACCGAAGCGGGCCACAAAAAAGGCTGCATCGTCGGATTCGATCTCGCACATGCAGCCGGGAATATTGAGCTCAATCTGCACGACTGGGACGTCGATTTCGCGGCGTGGTGTTCATATAAGTATTTGAACGCGGGGCCGGGCGGAATTGCCGGTATCTTCGTGCACGAGCGTCACGCACATTCTTTCGATCTTCCAAGATTCGCCGGATGGTGGGGACATGACAAAGAGACACGCTTCCTAATGGGCCCGGATTTCCATCCGCTTGCCGGTGCCGAAGGCTGGCAGCTTTCTAATCCGCCGATCTTTCAGCTTGCGGCTTTGCGTGCCTCGCTCGAAATTTTTGACGAAGCGACAATTCCTGCACTTCGCGAAAAATCTGTAAAACTAACCGTCTATCTCGAATCGCTTCTAAAAAAGATAAAGACCGACCGCGTCCAAATAATTACACCAAGCGATCCAGAACAACGCGGCTGCCAACTTTCGATCCGCGTCAAGAATGCGGACAAGCGATTGTTCGAGGCGATTACCGCACGCGGAGTCATCGCCGACTGGCGCGAACCGGACGTGATCCGGGTCGCACCCGTTCCGCTTTACAATTCATTCGCCGACGTTGCTAATTTTGCGAAAATTCTCTCAAATTGTCTCGATTGACACCCGAAAAACTATGCCCGATCGCCAAGACTCAGAGTGGATCCGTGTGACCCTTAGGCATGAAGCATCACTGGCCCGCTATCTTGAAATTGCGGCCTCGCCTCCCGACGAAAAGTGGCATTCACCAGTTGGAGCCGGCAAATGGTCGCCGATGGAGATTACCGAACACCTCCGCTCAACTTACGAAATTCTGCTGCGAGAACAAGAGACCGGCGTTGGGCTTCGTCCGCGTTCAGGATTTCTTCTTCGGACGTTTTTACGACTTGCCATTCTACCAACCATCTTTCGCAGACGCAGTTTCCCCGCCGGAGCCAAGGCGCCAAGCGAGATCCAGCCTTTAAAATGCATCGAAGATCGTGCCGAGGCACTCGACAAGCTTCGTGAATTCGGCGACCGCTGCGTCGCTACTCTCGGAGAGAAACGAAAGGATCCGAACGCCAGATTGACCCATCATCTATTCGGCCAACTCGATCCGGTGAAGGGTCTCGATTTTGTTACAATCCATTTGGAGAACCACACACGACAGATTCCGAAGAATGATGAATAGTGAACAAGTGAACATTATCGGGGCGGGGCTTGCGGGGTCTTTGCTTTCGATATATCTTGCACGTCGCGGATTTCAGGTGAACATTTTCGAAGCTCGCGGCGACATGCGAAAAGAAACGGTCTCGGCGGGACGTTCGATAAATCTTGCCTTGTCCGATCGTGGCATTGCAGCACTCCGCGAGGTCGGCATGGACGAATTCATGTTGAACGAAGCTGTGCCGATGCACGGCCGAATGATCCATTCGGTCTTGGGCAACGAGAAGCTGCTTCCGTATAGCGGCCGGGAAGGCGAGTACATAAACTCCGTCTCGCGTTCGGGTCTGAATATCGCTCTGATTAACGAAGCAGAAAAACACCCGACCGTTCAATTCTTGTTCAACGAGCGATGCGTCGATTTCGATACGAATTCGGGTGAGGCGATGTTCGCCAGCGGCAGAACGGTGCGGAACGATACTGTCATCGCAACCGACGGCGCCGGTTCACCGATACGCCAAGCGATGCAGAAGCAGGTGCCGGATTTTGAGTTCTCGTCTGTTTTTTTGGATCACGGCTATAAAGAGCTACACATTCCGCCCGGACCGAATGGCGAGTTTCTGCTCGACAAGAACGTGCTGCACATTTGGCCGCGCCATCAGTTCATGATGATCGCTTTGCCGAATTTCGACGGCAGTTTTACGTGCACTCTTTTTTTGGACAAGATCGAATTAGAGAATCTAGACTCGGCGTCGAAGGTAAATGATTTGTTCAATCGTGAATTCCCCAACGCCGTCCCGCTAATGCCAACTCTTGTCGAAGATTTTTTTGCGAATCCGACCGGCGATCTCGGGACACTGAAATGCTGGCCGTGGCATTCCGAGGGCAAGGCTCTGCTTCTCGGCGATTCGGCTCACGCGATGGTTCCTTTTTACGGTCAGGGAATGAACTGCTCGTTCGAAGACGTCCGCACACTCGACGGACTCATCGGCGAGCGAGGTTCCGATTGGGAAGCCGTTTTCACCAAATACGGCGAGCTCCGCAAGCCCAATACCGACGCGATCCAGGATATGGCACAAGAGAATTTTTACGAGATGCGCGACGCCACCGCCGATCCGGTGTTCCAACGCAAACGCGAGCTCGAAACAATGCTAGAACAAACCT
Organism: Pyrinomonadales bacterium; assembly: GCA_038256005.1. GTDB lineage: Bacteria > Acidobacteriota > Blastocatellia > Pyrinomonadales > Pyrinomonadaceae > OLB17. The sequence goes on along the minus strand of JBBSKW010000061.1, from coordinate 9,368 downwards.
ATCCCGACTATTTCTCCAAATACTCAATGGTTACTTTCCGCGAAGACCTTCCGTATTCTGTCGCCAAGGCAAAAGGAAACGCACAGGACGAACTGCTAATGCAGATGTGCTCAAACGTTTCAAACGTAAATGAGATCAACATCGAAGACGTGATAGATCGCATCCGGCGGATAATTATGAATTAGGAAATTACCGATTAGTGATTAGTTCGAGAAAAGCTAATGAGTTCAACCGAGATCGTTGCCGACATTTCAATTCCTTTAAAATTTGCCGGGCCGCAGCCGAATGCTTACGGCGTTGATGCAGCGTCGGCGAAATCTCTCGGCGATACGCAGACTGGTTCCAGCGTAAACTTCGACGAATACACGTTTACACCGCATTGCAACGGCACGCACACAGAATGCGTCGGCCACATAACTCATGAGCGGATATCGGTGCGGGATTGCTTGCAGGATGTGATCGTTCCGGCGGCCTTGGTGTCGATTGAGGCGGAACTAGCTCAGACCGACCTCATTCTTTCCAAACGTAGTTTGTCCGAAGCGTTAGATGCCCTTACTTACGTGCGGGCTTCTGACACGAACCCCACAGCATTGATCGTTCGCACTCTGCCAAACGACGACCGCAAACTCACCGCAGTTTATAACGAGGGAAACATTCCGCCTTACTTCACAGCAGAAGCAATGCAGCTGATCGTCGATTCCGGCTTCACGCATTTGCTCTGCGATCTGCCATCGGTCGACCGCATCTACGACGAAGGTAAGCTCGTAAATCACCGCATTTTTTGGAATGTTAAGGAAGGGAGTTTTGAAACTAACGCCGCGACGCGTTCGCATTCGACCATCACCGAATTGATCTACGTGCCGAACGAAGTGCCCGACGGCGAGTATCTTCTAAACCTGCAGATCGCTCCGTTCGACGCTGACTGTGCGCCAAGCCGGCCGCTTCTTCTCAAGAGACTCCAGTAGATCGAAATGTCTCGCGACACTCCCTAGAAGTCTGATGACATTTTCTTCACGTATGATGACATTTGCTAGGTGTCTGACGACATTTAATAGATCTCCGGAAACAAATTCATCTTCTCTCACGACAATTTTAATTTGTCACGCGAAAAGCCGTTTAGATCGACGCTACTGCACCGCTTTTTCCAGGGCTTTCTTCAGATCGGGATACTTAAATTTGTAACCTGCATCCTTCAAACGTTTTGGAACGACCTTGGTCGAATCAAGTAACAGAGCGTCGCCCATTTCGCCGAAGACCATGTGGACAGCGAACTCCGGCAGCGGGAGAAATGTCGGCCGATAAAGAACGCTGCCGAGCGTTTTCGTGAATTCTTCGTTCGTGACCGGATTCGGCGCGACGATGTTAACCGCTCCTCGAACATCTTCTTTTTCGAGAATAAAGTTTATGATCCCAACGACGTCGTCCAACGAGACCCAGCTCATCCACTGCTTTCCGTCGCCAACAACGCCGCCGACCCCGAACTTAAATGGCGTAAGCATAGTCGCGAGCGCACCGCCGTCTTTGGAAAGAACGATGCCGGTCCGCAACAAGACCGTTCGAATCCCCAGATCTTCCGCTCGCCGTGATTCTGCTTCCCATTCTTTTGTCGTCGTTGCAAGAAAAGTTGTCCCGGCCGGCGAAGCTTCGGTCATCTCTTCGCTGCCGCGGTCGCCGTAAAATCCGATCGCCGACCCCGCGATGAACAGCTTCGGCTTGCTTTCTAATTTCGCAAACGCCTCGATCATCGTCCGCGTACCAAAAACACGGCTGTCGCGGATCGCTTTTTTCTTTTCTTCGGTCCAGCGAAGGCCGGCGATGTTCTCGCCTGCAAGATGTATCGCCGCGTCAAGGCCCTCAAGCCGTGGAATATCTTCGTCAGCAAAACCCGTTTCCGTGTTCCACTGAATATGCTGCTCGTCCTTCGCCTCGCTCCGCGAAGCAAGCAACATCTCGTAACCCTTCTTCTTGAACGATTCTTGCAGTGCCTTTCCGATCAACCCGCTGGCTCCGGTAATTAATATTTTCATAGGATTCAGTCCATGAGCCGGTTTGAAATGTCCATACTTTTATGAAGAATGCGAACAACTTCGATTTCGTTCGGCGATGTCGCTCGGTAAAACACAATGTGCGAATTCACTTTCGAAAATTTGTACTGTTTCCCAAGATGAGAAAATGCTCTGCCCCGTTCAGGTTTTGCGGCAAGATGTTCGATCTCGGCAATTATCTGTCTGTAATACGTGTCAGCTTGTTCTAGCGACCAATTCTCAAAGGTGTAATACCAAATTGACTCGATATCTCGATCCGCCTTCGCCGAGAATCTGTATTTCATTTGTCACCGTATTTTAGGTGAAGTTCCTTTAGCTTTTCTTCAGGGTCAAACTCAATAAACCCGGACCGCTCGCCTTCCGCAAGCGCCTCTAGTAATCGATCTTTTTTTCTCTCCTCTTCTTCGAACATCCTCAATGCCGCTCTAACGACCTCACTCGCAGAAGCAAAGCGGCCCGTTTCTAATTGTTCGCCAATGAAAGACTCGAAATGGTCGCCGATCAAAACTGACGTATTCTTGGCCATAGGATTTTATACCAATTCTTGGTATATCAGTCAATATTTGTTTTCGCGCAGTTTGTTCTTCACAAGATCCACCAGCAAACGAATTTCGCGTTCGGTAAGCTGCCGGTTAAACGGCAGCATTCCGTTGCCTCCTTCGGCGATCTGAGTGTAGATGTCTTGTTCGGTGTTCTTTTTGAATTCGCCTTTGCGGAGTGAAGGGACGACGGTGCCGTCGTCAATCGTGCGGCCTTCGCCTTCGGGGCCGTGGCAGATGGCACAGTTTTGGCGAAAGAGCGAGGCTTGGTATTCGCGGCTTTCGGCTATCGAATACGTTTCGGGCCCGGACGTAAAACATGAAGCCAGACCGAACATTGCGAACGCAAAAATCAACAGTAGTTTTACGCGAAACATCACAAATCAAGTCTCACGCAAAGCCTCACGAATGGCAATCGTCTACCCAATGAAGTTCGCTTCAAATCAAAAGAAGCGTGCCTATTTCCCTTCGATCTCTTTTCGCAATGAAAGCTTAGAGATCTTGCCCGTGTTACCGATCGGCAGAGCGTCGCGAAATTCAACGTAGCGCGGATACTTGTTCGCGGCGAACTGCGTCTTGCACCAATCGATAAACGCCGCGTCCGAAAGTTGCTGGCCTTCTTTCAAAACGACGAATGCTTTAACCTCTTCGCCCATTTTGTCGTCCGGCACTCCGATCACCGCAACGAGCGAAACGGCCGGATGCGTCATTATGATCTCTTCGAGCTCGCGCGGATAAATGTTGTAGCCGCCGCGAAGGATCATATCCTTCGTGCGGTCGACGATCGAAAGGTAGCCTTCTTCGTCCATGGTGCCGATGTCGCCCGAATGGAACCAGCCATTCTTGAAAGCTTCGGCCGTCGCTTCGGGACGCTTGTAATAGCCCTTCATCACGTTCGTCCCGCGGATCACGACTTCGCCGCGTTCGCCTCTTGGCACTTCAACATCGTTCTCGTCAACGCATTTTACCTCGACTCCTGCGATCGCCTGGCCGACCGTTCCCGGTTTCGAAGGCTTCTCAAAATGATTGAATGTCGCAAGCGGCGAAGTTTCGCTAAGCCCGTAACCTTCCATAACGCGAACACCGAACCGTTCCTGAAATTCCTTCATCACCTCGACCGGCATCGGCGCACCGCCGGAGGTGCAGACCTTCATATTCTCTTTCACGCCGCTGATGTCGTAACCGGACTCGTCGGCAAATTTCAGGAGTGCCCAATACATCGTCGGCACGCCAACCCAAAAATTCACCTTTTCCTTGATCATCGTATCGAGCGTCGCTTGAGGCTCGAAGCGCGGTAGAAGAACAATTCGATTGCCGCCGTAGATGTTCGTGTTCATCTGGACGGTCTGCCCGGTCGTGTGAAAAAGCGGCAGCGTGATCAGCACCGTCTTTTGCGGCTCAACCGTAAAATCGAGCATAGGCAGATGGATCAGATACGTGGTCGTCGAATTCGAGACCAAATTGAGATGAGTCAATTCAGCCCCTTTCGGCTGGCCGGTCGTGCCCGACGTATAAAGGATCGCGCAGGTGTCATCCGGTGCAGTCGGATAAGACTCAAACTTGTCCGATTGTGGAAAGATCGTTTGCCCAAGCGTCGCATGGCCTTCGATCGGCGACGGTGCCGCCGGGTCTTTTGTCATCACGATCATGTGCTCGCACGTCTCGACCTTATCGAACGCTTCCTTTGTGCTCTTGCCCATCGGAAGCTCATCCGTTCCCTCGAAAACAAAGATCGCCTTTGCGTCGGAATCGCGTAGCTGATATTCGATCTCACGCGGTGTGAACAGAACGCATATAGGAACAACGATCGCACCCGCTTTTAATATTCCGTAGTAAACGATCGGAAAATATGGGAGATTTGGGCAATTGAGCGCGACCTTATCGCCGTGCCCGATACCCATTGCCGTCAGCGCATTTGCGACCTTGTTCGACATCGCGTCAAGTTGGCCGTAAGTCAACCGAGTCTCGCCAAATACGATCGCTTCTTTATGCGGGGCAAGCCTCGCGTGATGCGAGACCATTGAGGCAAGATTCAAGGTCGTAGTGTTGCTCATACGGTCAAATTAAATTTTTAATTTCCTAGATTGCTAGAGTGAATGATTTATTTTTTACCACAGAATACCTGAAATATTCTAGTCAACCGGGGAATACGAGCAAAGGTGCTCCAATGACAATGAGCTATCTGCGGGCTACGGAAACGGGTATATCGTCTTTGGTGCCGAGATCGATCGTCCGGCTTGACGAGATATGAGCCCCTTTTTTCTGAATAGAATGGGCCAGGAATTCGTCTCGCTGTTGCGGGAAATCGGAACGGAAATGTCCGCCGCGGGATTCTTCCCGCCACAATGCCGCACGCGACACAAGCAATGCCAGCGTCACAAAATTTCGCGACGAATTGCTCAAGTTCGAAGCTTCGATCTGTTCGAATTCTTTGATCGCACGCCGCAACGAATCACGATCGCGCAAGATCCCGACGCGTTCCCACATCACGCGTTTCACACGCTTGCTAACTGCAGTCGCAATAGCTGATTGCGGTACGCGGATCGGTGAGCCATTGCCTGATTCCTTCAATTCGTAATCTGAAATTTGAAATTCAAAATTGTCTTCCGCCGCCGCCTTTCCGGCACGTGCGCCCCAGACCAAGCCTTCCAGCAACGAATTTGAAGCCAGGCGGTTCGCACCGTGAACGCCCGTGCACGTGACTTCGCCTGCCGCATAAAGCCCCGGAACGGTGGTGCGTCCCCACAGATCTGTCCGCACGCCGCCCATGCAATAATGCGACGCGGGCGAGACCGGAAGCTGTGTCTCAGCGATGTTTAACCCAAACTGCAGACAAACTTCATTGATCTTCGGAAAGCGTTCACGCAAGAACTTTCCGTCAAACGCCGTCATGTCCAGGTAAACATGCCGTGCGCCGGTCCGACGCATTTCGGCGACGATCGAACGCGAAACAATGTCGCGAGGTGCAAGTTCTAACCGCTCGTCGTAACGGTCCATGAACCGTTCGCCGTTCACGTTTCGCAACACGCCGCCTTCGCCACGCATCGCTTCAGAAAGCAAAAACCTTGGTGCGCCTTCGATACTCAATGCCGTTGGATGGTATTGAATAAACTCCATATCGGCCATTTCTGCACCCGCGAAATACGACATCGCCATGCCGTCTCCGGTCGCTACCGGTGGATTGGTCGTGTGTTGATAGAGCTGCCCGGCACCTCCGGTGCAAAGTACTACCGCCTTTGCGTACACATCGCGCGGACTGCGCAAGATCGGGTCCAAATATCTGACGCCGATGCAGCGACCATCGCGAACTATCAACTGCTCGGTATTCGCGAACGGCAGCAGGCTGATCGTCTTTTCCTGACGTGCTCTTGCGATCAGCGAACGGACGAATTCGGCTCCAGTTGAATCGCCGTGGGCATGCAGTATTCGCCTGCGAGAATGCGCGGCCTCTTGCGTAAAGACCAGATCGCCGCCTTCTTTATCGAACTCGGTTCCCCACTCGATCAGTTCCTTGATATAACGCGTGCCTTCGTTCACCAAAACTTCGACCGCAGGTTCATCGCAAAGTCCCGCACCCGCGATGAGCGTGTCGCCTTCATGAAGATCGGCGTCGTCATCATCCGAAAGGACAACAGCAACGCCGCCCTGAGCATATTCCGTGTTCGATTCGCTTGCTTTATCTTTCGTCAGAACGGTCACATCCGCGCCCGTCGACGCCAAAGCGATGGAGGCGCGCAAACCCGCAACCCCGCTGCCGATAACGATAAAATCCGTAACCTGTGACACTAATCAAAATGTAACAAATTACGAGTTCGGTGTCGTGTAGGCTATGCAGCCTTTTCGACCGTCGTACCATGATGCTCGGTCGCTGAATAAAGCCCGCTGTAAGCACCCTTTCGCAGGTCGATTCCGTGTTCGACATATGCTTTCAACGCCGACATCATCTGCGACCAGCCCATGCAATTCAAATACGAACTGTTCAGATCGCCCTGCGTTTCGCGCCAGCCGCTTTCGCTGATCCGCACGATCGTCTCATCACCGACAGCGTCGAATTCCATCCGAACGTGCGTGTCCAGACCCTTCGCACCTTCCCAGCCGAGCTCGATCAATTCATCTTTCTTCATCGTTTTTACAACGACCGGAAATTTATGTTTGTCATCTCCCGGATTGTCCGCAAACGCCCATTCGACCGTCGTTCCTTCATCGAGCGGTGCGCTCGCTCCGCCATTCGTAAAATAGCCGCTAAGTTTCTCGGAGCTGTAAACCGCGTCAAACACCTCGGCCACCGGCTTCTGTATCTTTGTCTGTACTTTAAATTTTAATTCCATTTTTTACTTCCTCACTATTCGTTATTCGTTCTCCACTATTCGTTGCAACGCGCGCTACTATATGTTATGTTTTTATAACATGTCAAGAGCAAAAAAAGATGATCTAGTTTACAAGGGTTTGGCCGATAGCCGCCGACGCGAGATCCTCGATCTTTTGAAAGAAGAACCATTGACCACCGGCGACATCTGCGACCACTTCAAAAAGATCGACCGCTGTACCGTAATGCAGCATCTTGGCGTGCTCGAAAAAGCCGGCCTGCTCATCACACAAAAAAAAGGGCGCTTCAGGTGGAATTACCTGAACGCCGTCCCGATCCGCAACATCTACGACCGCTGGATCAACAAATACACGAACCATTCGGTCGAATTTTTAGCGAAACTGGAACGTGATGCAAGTTTGTGAATTCTCCGGCCGGTCTAGCGGACTGGTGTCCTCCCCCGGAAAACCTTCAGAGCCGAAAGTACAATCGCGGCAATAACGAAGTAAAAGACAAGGTTGAAAAGCAACGGCAACCAACCGAGTGACAGTATCGGAGGATCTCCGATGGAACGATCGCTCAGGATCCACGTGAGAAGTCGCACGAAATGGACAGATAGGTCACCTGGGAGTGGAATCAACTCAGACAGGATGGGAACCTCAAGTTTCTCGCCAACAAACCCGAGAAGATTAACAAACATTGTTGCAAGAAGGGCTCCGAACATGACTATTCTAATAGTTAATTTCATGATCAATATCCGAAACACGCACCCGACGTCTTGAGCGAATTGAAAAGCGAATTGGAAAACTAAAGATCACTGATACTATCAGGCACCAAATCTTGGTAGCAACCTATCAGATCAAGCAGATCGTTCCATTTACCACAACTGCTATCAATTCACGCATACCGCGCCAAGTGCTATTTCGGCGGCTGGTTATCTGATGGATAATTGGTTCGGGCGAGAAGAACTTTCGTTTCTGATCTTTGATATCCAAATAGAAAAAAGGCCAAAAACGCCGATCTTTGTTACAGGCTGTTACATTCGGGCACGCTCGTGAATGTAACAAGAATGGGGAAATTTGACCCAAAACGAATCAAAGATCGAAACGTCGATGTTTGTTCGGGTATGTTCGGTTCGAGCACTTCGCAAACCGAACAAAAATCGGCAAATATCCACGCTCCTTAACAGTCGCGTTTCTGCCCGTAATGGGAAAAATCGGAAAAACGCCGATTTTTGTTCACACTTGTTCACATCGCGCGGACACGAAAATTGAACATTTATCGCAGTTTTCGGGCGATCGATCAAAAAAAAGAGCCGCTAGTCGTTAAACCGGCGGCTCCATTCGTACGATCGTGAGATCGGTTTACATTGGTATCTTCAATTCCTGGCCCGGATAGATCTTGTCCGGGTGGTTGAGGATATCGCGGTTATGGTCCCAAATGGCTTTCCACTGGATGCCGTATTCTTTTGCGATCTTCGAAAGGTTGTCACCCGACTCGACAGTGTGCGTGTGCATGCCGCCGCCCGCGAGAGCTTCCGACGTCTGAATATTTAGGATAAGATCGCCGCCCTTGAAATCGGGATCGAGGCGTTCATATTCGTCCCAAAGCTGCTGTTTAGCTTCAGCGCTTGGAGCGGTTCCGGTAACGACAAGCGTTCCTTCATTACCTTCGGCAAGTTCATAGGTAGTGCCATTCTGATTGGCAAGGTCAAGAAGCGTTTGATATTTTTCTTGTACTGACATTCCTTTTATCCTCCTTGGTTAGTTGCCTTTCTTAAGCTGATTGTCGAATCCAGTTCCGCCAGCTTCATTGATCACACGACTGCATTCTGCATATTTCGCATTTGGCACGTCACCCGTTGCGGTAATTTTTCCGCCCACGACCGTAACCGAAACCGTGGTGCAACCGGCCTTCGTTAGATTTTCTTTGATCTTGCCGGTTAGTGGATCATCGGCTGCTGCGGGTGTTGCGACCGGAAGAGGTTTGGTGGTTGTGTTATTGGTAACTGACTTGATGCCCTCGACCGCACCTGCCGAAGCGGCAGCTTTGTTCTTGACCGTAATGTCGGCAACTTCGCCAGAAAGGGTTGCGACTCCGTCCTTGACTGCGGACGTCACACCAGTTATTCCATCGGCTGTTAGTTTTGCCTGAACGGCTGTCTGCAGATCGGCGTCGCTCTTGCCGCAGGCGGCCATAAACATAACCGCTGCAATAGTTAGTATCGTTAGAAACTTGATCTTCATTGTTCCTCCAGTTTTAAAACGTAATGACTTTACTTACGGAAGATCGCCTGCCCTGTTTAAAAAGGAGCGACCGCGTCACAAAATCCGCCCCGAAATTGCGCGGGTTCATCAAACGAATGTGATGGCTAATATCTTGGGGTATCCGGCCGGAAATATCAACTAAAAATATCGGTTCGTTAAGAAAGGACCTGGTCCGCGATCTGTCCGGCGATCTCGTATGAGTTGAATTCCG
>JBBSKW010000060.1:0-17164 GCA_038256005.1 Pyrinomonadales bacterium | reverse complement strand
TGTGCGTCGCTTGGTGAATTATTTCGCGAGCTGACAACGCAGGGCGTTCGCGCCGTTGATGGATTTTCGACGACCAGCCACGCCTACAACACTCTGCTCGATACCGACGGACTCCGAAATAAGCTCAAAAAGCTGCTCAAAAAATTGGACGTCAACGACCTCGACGAGCTTGCCCGCGTCGGTAGCGAGGCTCGAGCGTTGATGATGCAAACGCCGTTTCCTGCCGAGGTGGAAGCGGCGATCATTGAAGGATATGCAAGGCTTGGGGACCGCATCGGCAAGAAGGCATTCGAGGTTGCGGTGCGTTCGTCGGCGACGGCAGAAGACCTGCCGGATGCGTCATTCGCGGGACAGCAAGACACGATCCTTAACGTCCGCGGCGAAAAACACCTTATCGAATCGTGTCGCGAATGCTACGCATCGCTATGGACCGATCGAGCGATCTCGTATCGAACTGTAAAAGGTTTTGATCATTTTGACGTCGCACTTTCGATCGGAATTCAGCCGATGGTCAGATCGGATATAGCCTGTTCCGGTGTGATGTTTACGCTGGATACGGAAAGCGGATTTCGTGAAGCCGTCGTCATCAACGGTGCCTGGGGACTTGGCGAGGCCGTCGTACAGGGTATGGCGACGCCTGACGAATGGATCATTTTTAAGCCGACATTGAAACTTGGCTTTAGGCCGATCATTACACGGAAGCTTGGCGTCAAAGAAGTAAAGATGGTCTTTGCGGATGATGGTTCGGGAACGGTTGTTCGCCCGGTGGTCGAAACACAGCGAAATCGATTGTGTCTTGCCGGATTCGAAGTTCTGCAACTTGCTCAATGGGCATGCGCGATCGAAGACCATTATTCAAAGCTTGCCGGAAAACATCAGCCGATGGATATCGAGTGGGCGAAGGACGGAATTACCGGCGAATTGTTCATTCTGCAAGCTAGGCCCGAAACGGTCCATGCACAGAATACCGAGAATTTTATCGAGACGTATGAACTGACCGGGATCCACGGAGCACCTTTAACGAGCGGTGTCGCCGTCGGACAAAAGATCGGTAGCGGCAAGGCACATGTAATGCTCGACGCCGCTAAACTCAACACGTTTAAGGAAGGCGAAATTCTTGTCACAACGATGACGGATCCCGCCTGGGAACCGATCATGAAACGAGCTTCGGCGATCGTAACCGAACGCGGCGGCCGCACGTGTCATAGCGCTATCATCAGCCGCGAGCTCGGCATTCCGTGCATTGTCGGGACAGGTGACGCGACAGAAAAGGTTAAGAACGGAAGCGATATAACCGTTAGTTGTGCCGAGGGCGACGTCGGAAATATTTATTACGGGCAGATCGATTTCAAGGTCGATCGACTTCAGATAACTGAGACTGAACGGCCACGGACTCAGATCATGATGAACGTCGGCGATCCCGACCATGCTATTTCGGTCGCACGTCTGCCGAATGACGGTGTTGGCTTGGCAAGGCTCGAGTTCATCATTAACAACCACATCGGAATCCACCCGATGGCGTTAGTAAATTATCCGAATCTGAAAAAACGCGAAGACATCGAAACGATCGCAAATCGCGTTCTCGAAGAAGATCCAAAAGAATTTTTCGTCCGCTCGCTTGCCGAAGGTGTCGGGCGAATTGCAGCCGCGTTTTACCCGAAACCGGTGATCGTTCGAATGTCCGATTTCAAATCGAACGAATACGCGATGCTGATCGGCGGAAAGGAATTTGAACCGATCGAAGAGAACCCTATGATAGGTTTCCGTGGTGCGTCGCGATATTACGACGACCGTTATAAGGCCGGTTTCAAATTGGAATGCCTCGCCTTGCAGCGTGCCCGCGAGGACATGGGCCTGACGAACATCACTCCGATGATCCCGTTCTGTCGCACCGTCGAAGAAGGCGAAAAGGTCATCGCGATGATGGCTGAGCACGGACTGGTTCAGGGCGAGAACGGGCTCGAGATCTATGCTATGTGCGAGCTTCCGGCGAACGTCGTTTTTGCTGATGAGTTTCTGCAAGTGTTTGATGGTTATTCGATCGGCTCGAACGATCTTACACAGCTCGCGCTTGGGCTCGATCGCGATTCGGAAATGGTCGCCCATCTTTTTGACGAACGGAACGGTGCAGTTGAAAAAATGGTCGCCATGGCGATCGACGCTGCAGTTCGTGCGGGCAAGAAGATCGGCATCTGCGGCCAGGCTCCGTCGGATTATCCGGAGTTCGCCGATTTTCTCGTCGAGCGCGGCATCAATTCGATATCGCTCAATCCCGACACAGTTATCAAAACCACACAGCACATTCTGGAAACTGAAAAGAACATCGGGGCAAAGGCTGTTGGTAGTGAGATTTAGTTCCAGCTATCAGCCATTAGCTTTCAGCCAATCCTAAAATCATGGCCGAGCCCGCCGAAAATTACACGCCTGTTGATGTTCAATTGAGATTCCGTGCCCAGGCGATTCTTGTTTGGGCGGTAACGTCCACGATCGTATTTATCTGGGCCTTGCTGATCGTTGTTCCCGCAATATTGGCGGCGAATGGCCAGCAGGGTTTTGCGGCGCCGCTGTATACGTTCTTTAGTGCGATCTGTCATCAAATGGAGGATCGCACTTTTCATTTTGACGGCCATCCGTTTGCGGTCTGTTCGAGATGTTTTGGAGTTTATTTCGGATTGCTTGTCGGGCTCTTGATCTATCCGCTTTGGCGAAGGATCGACGATATCGAACCGCTGCCGAGAAAATGGCTTATTCTTTCGATCGTTCCGATGGGCATTGATTGGTCGCTGACCATACTCGACATCTGGGAAAACACTTTCGCAACGCGGTTTATTACAGGCCTTGTTCTAGGCATCGCCTGTGCTACCTACATAATTCCCGCACTCGTCGAGATCTTTCGCAATTTTACATTTTCCCGCCGTTCCAAGGCATAGCTCCACACGGGCCGAACAATCGTTGACTATCGGGCGTATAAGTAGCAGAATTGGAGGTGTTCCTATAATGAAGTTTGATAATGACAGCGCGATTACTAGAGCCAGGCAAGATCTTGCCGGACGGCTCGGGGTAAACGAAGGTGACATTGATGTTGTGTCTTCGTCGTCGAAAGAGTTTTCGGATATGTCTCTCGGGGCGGCGGCCGATGGTGAAATGGCCGCGCAAATGATCTCCTATGGATGGACGATCAATTTGGGGCATTCGGGCAAGAATTACGAGTACCGCGGCGATAAATATCAGTTGCGTCTCTTTGGCTTCAAAGGAAAGAATTATTTGGTGGCAGGCTGATCGGAAGCTTTATTAACCGAAAGGAGTAGTCGGCAATGAATCGTAATAACATTTGGGTACATTTGATGGTGGCAGTAGTTTTGGTCACGATGGCGGCAGTTGTCGGACAGATCGATCGATGGCGTTCGGGCTTGAAACTGCAAACGGAAACCGTTCGCTCGGTTTCGAAACCGACGGCCGTCCCGCGTTCCGCTCGCGACACCGAGGCGGAAGTTCTCGTCAAATTTAAGCCAAATGTGTCCGTTTCCGAAAAACGAAAGATCGCCGGCAGGCTAAATGACCGCATTGAAGACCGTCTTGAGCTGGTTCGCGGTTTAGTCGCGATCGACGACATGGATAATGCCGACGCCGCGAAGGTCGCGGCTCAATATTCGGCGATGTCTGAGTATGTCGAGTATGCCGAAGTTAATTATCAGATAAATGCCGATCTGCCGGAGTTCCGCGAAGTGCGTAACAGGCCGTCGAGCGATGATGCGAGGTCAAATGCCCCTAACGATCCGCATTTTTCCGATCAATGGGCGCTTTCTAACTCAGGCCAGAATGGCGGGAAGACAAATGCTGATGTTGCGGCGTTAAAAGCCTGGCAGAAAACTCGCGGTAGCGAGGATGTAGTCGTGGCGGTCTTGGATACGGGAGTTGATTATACTCATTCGGATCTAATCAGTAATATGTGGGTCCGGCCCGAGGGGCTCGCTCAATATTCCGACAATGAACTCGGAACCTTCAACGATAGGTTCGGCTTTAACGCAGTTGATAACCTACGTGATCCGATGGACGACAACGGCCACGGAACGCATTGTGCCGGTGTCATTGGAGCCGAAGGCAATAACGAAATAGGGATCGCTGGGATCAATTGGAACGTTCAGATAATGCCGCTCAAGTTCCTAGGCCGCGGTGGTTTTGGAACGACAAAAGACGCGATCGAAGCGATAAATTACGCCGTTGACCGCAAGAAAAAAGGTGTGAATGTTCGCGTGATCAGTGCTAGCTGGGGTTCAACTCAGTATTCGAAGGCGCTGGGAGATGCGATCAAAGCTGCAGGTGACGAAGGGATTCTGTTCATCGCAGCGGCCGGAAACAATGCGGGAGACAATGACAAACGTCCGCATTATCCGTCGAATTACGATCTGCCGAATGTGATCAGCGTCGCCGCACTTGATAGCAGCGACCTGCTTGCATCGTTCTCCAATTTTGGATTAAAGTCGGTTCACGTTGCCGCACCGGGCAAAGAGATCGTCTCCACATGGCTCAACGATGCTTACCGTGAAGCATCAGGTACTTCAATGGCGACGCCGCATGTCGCGGGGATCGCCGGGCTGATAGTAGCGAACGAGCCAGATATTTCTGTATCAGACCTGCGTGCCCGAATACTTGGCTCGGTTGACAGCATCGACCTTTTGAAGGGGCGGATCTCGTCATCGGGTAGAATTAATGCAGCGAAGGCGTTGGGGGCTGGCACCAACTAACCATCTGATTCAAATCGTTAACGAAATGGGGCACTGATCGAGATTCGATCGTGCCCTTTTAATTTCTAGTTCTTCCCATCGCTGCGTTAAGTATTGTGTGCAATGCAGTTAGTGCGTGCTGTATTTTTTCGATGCGGACTGGCACGACCATTGCAATTTAGACCAGTGGCAATGGCCGAGACCCATTGCGATGATATTTAGGAAAGGGGAAAAAGAGATGAAAAGAATTACAAAAATTATCGCGATAAGTGCTTTTTCGCTGGTGGTTTTGGCATTGCCTTCGGTTGCATCGGCACAGTGGCGTGACGACGATAACTATGGCCGAAATGGAGGTTACGGAAATGGTAATTACAACCGAAACATCCGCGGCACTATCCAGAATTTGAGGAATCGGGCCAATAATTTCGAGCGAACCACGAATCGCATCGAAGATCGACGCGACGATCGTCGAGACAATCGTGGTGGTTGGGGCAACAACAGAAATGGCGGTTCGTATGGCAACCGAAACGTTGGCCGCATCGAAGATTTAGCGGATCGATTCAAAAGGGCGACGGATGATCTTCAGGACGAATATGGCAATGGACGCGATCTTCGCGGCAGCCAGGACGAAGCACGGCGTGTTTTGGATATTGGAAACCAGATAGATCAGGAGCTGCGCAATATTCGCGGAGGACAGCAGTTGCAGCGTGAATGGAATATGATCAGAAATGATCTGAACACCATCGCACAGGTCTACAATTACGGCGGCGGTTACAACAATAACCGTTATCCAACAAACCGAAATGGCGGCAGCGGTGATTGGAGAAACCGCATCCCGTTTCCGCTTCCTTTCTAAATGAAGAGTTAGTTTACTCCTAATGTGGTTCGCCCGGGTCTCGATAGGCCCGGGCTTTTTCGTTTTCTGCAATTTACGAAATGACCTCCACGGCTTACTATTTTCTGAATGCCCGGAATACTTTACTTAGTAGCGACGCCGATCGGGAATCTCTCGGATATTTCGGCACGTGCGATCGCTACGCTGAAGAATGTGGACATGATCGCCTGTGAAGACACCCGGCATACGCAGAAGCTGCTAAATCACCTGGGGATTCGCGTTAAGACGGTAAGCTATCACGAACATAACGAGGCGGAGCGTACGAAGGAACTCATAAAGATTCTGTCAGACGGTCGTTCTGTGGCCGTTGTTTCAGATGCCGGAACGCCGGGAATTAATGATCCCGGAAGCTCGATCGTCCAGGCTGCGATCGAATCCGGAATAGACGTTGTTCCGATACCGGGTCCGACCGCTTTTGTTTCTGCAGTAATTGGATCGGGTTTGCCAACAGACACTGTACTCTTTGCCGGATTCTTGCCATCCAAAAAGAGCGAGCGTCGGCGTCGGCTTGAAGAGCTAAGATCAGTTCCTGCAACAATTGCCTTCTTCGAAACTCCGCATCGTATTTCGGCTTCGCTCGTTGATTGCATTGACATTCTAGGCGACCGAAAAGCTGCACTAGCCCGCGAACTTACAAAGCTCCACGAAGAGTTTCTCCGCGGCACATTTTCTCAATTAACTTCCGCAATTTCATCTGCAAAACCACGCGGGGAATTCGTTCTTGTAATTGACCGGGAACGCGAAAGCGATCTAGCGAGAATTGACAAGGAAAAGAGCTCCCTTCCGGAACGGGTTGCCGAGTTTGAAAGCGAAGGACTCGACCGGCGAGCGGCTCTGAAAAAGGCGGCAAAAGAGTTTGGGGTTCCGCGTGCTGAGGCATACCGAATGCTTCTAACGGAATAAACGAGGGCCGCTCCCCTAGCGATTCAAACAAAATTCCTGCGAGCCAATTCCCGGCAAAGCAACTAAATCAGCGTCTGCGGATTCTGATTAGGCGCGAGTTACCAAGTCTGAAGTTACTGGAGTTTAAGGTTATGTTCAGGTCATCTCTATCAATGGCTTTAGTCGTCGCACTCTTAGCCTCTTTTCTAGTCGATCCTGCGAAAACGCATGCCCGCCGGTGTGGCGAAAAAGACCCGGAAACGTTGCTTTCGCTTTATAAGCGAAGCTCCACCATTTACATCGCAACTTACGCCCGCACCGAGGAGGGCGGCGTAAAAGAAGAGACCGCGGATTATATTATCTCGCGGTCGCTTGCCCATTATTCCGTTTCTTCAACGCTAAAGGGCGAACCGGTAAAATCGGTCGTTCTTGAAGAAGACGAATACAAATACAAAGGTGCAGTCGCCGAAGAGGTTCCGGAAGAAACGCCACCGGTTGCCGAACCCGGAACCGGTGAGAACGATGGATCCGAAGAAGGCGACGAATACGAAGAGATGTATGGCCGTCCGACAGTCGAACCCGGCGATACTGTTCTGCTTTTTCTGAAGAAGGGAACCGAAGGAAAGGCGCTAGAGGTTGTTGACTACAGTGACGCGATCCGTCTGGTCCAACGCGAAGATCTGGGAACGTACGAAACACGCATCAACGAACTAAACGTGATCTTTAATTCGGCCGGCAACCAAGACAAAGCTATCGTCGAGTGGCTTGTTAAATCCATCGATGATCCGGTGACTCGTTGGGACGGTGCCTTTGAACTCCTGAGCGGATTCTACAGTGCCGAGTGGGAAGACGAGCAGGCCAAAGAAGAAGCCGTAAAAGGCGATACCGAGAGCGAAGGTGATGATACTCCTGAAGGCGAAGAAAGTGAGATCGATGAATGGACAAAGCTTGAGATGGAAATCTCTAAGGACCGAACTCGATACGCTCGAGCACTTACAGACGGCCAAAAGCAGGGCATATTAAATTTGCTGCTCGGTCAGATTCCGCGAGTTGCTGAAGAGGGCGAAAAGGTTAAAAGGCTTTCCCGCGGCGACCAATCGGTGCTTGAACTCGTAAAGCGTTGGGGCGATACCCGCTTGGCAAGTGCCTTGCTTGATCAACTTGTCGCCGGAGCCGGTGAGATCTATTACCGGTATCAGTTGATGGAAACGATCTCGATGGCGCTTTCAAATAAGGAACTTACTGCCCTTTTGGAACAGTATGGCAACGAGCTGTATATGGGCGATGACGAAGTCGTCGAAGACGAATCTGAAAAGAAAGGGGAGACCGATGTTGTTCCGGTTCCGGAAACTGACCCGTCAGGTCCTGTAACTGAAGGTGGGGAGACGGTTAAACGACAGACATACGGTGAGCGTCGCGCCGAGGCAATGGCAAAGTTTATCTCAGCTGCACAGGCCTTGCTTACAACCCAATCATAGATCAACACATCTTAATAGCAAGTTACATTAGTGTAACGGCCTGAAGAATTTAGCAGTACCGAATTTGGAAGGCCTTTTCTGCGCCCAAGGGCGCATCTTTATTTCAGGAAGTGTTTTATTATGCAAAAGCTATTTGTTGCTTTATTTCTTACGGCTTTTACGAGTCTTGCAGCGTTCGCTCAGACGAGCGAATACAAGAAGTCTGAATTCTACGTCGGTTATTCGAACGGACAGGTCGATACCGGTATTAATTCAGGCAATTCGGCCGTTGATTTTTTCCGCGAACGCGAGAATTTCAATGGTGTGAATGTTTCAGGTGTTTACAATGTCAGCCGGTATGTCGGCATTAAGGGCGACTTTTCCGCAACGTACAATTCAAAACGTTTTACTGGTGAAGCAGGCGGCATCGGCGGCCCGGTCACGGTGAGCGTGAAGAATAACAATTCGCTATATAACTTTCTAGGCGGTGTTCAGGTTAAAGACAATAACAAGGGCGGACGGTTCAAGCCCTTCGTCCATGCACTTGTCGGTGTCGCGCACGCACGAGCGAAGATAAGCGATTACACGTGTTCGCCGGCGATCAACTGCCAGATACCGACTTTCGCGGATGACTCTTTCGGCGAAACCGGCTTGGCTGGTGCTTTCGGTGGTGGGCTTGATATTCGGGTAAATGACAAGGTTCAGATTCGTGCATTTCAGGTAGATTACAATCCAACACGAATCGACGGAACTACACAAAATAATATCCGGCTCGGAGTCGGTTTAGTATTCTAATTTGTCTGTGTATTCTTTCAACGAAAGAGGGAGCCGAAATTGGCTCCCTTTTATATTTATCGCTGTGTAAGTTCCGGCGGAAGTTGTTTGTCGACCTTCGGCCGTTCCTTCAGATCAGTTAGTTCCCACATAGTTAGAAAGATCGTACGTGTGATCTTTTCCATCTTTGCATAATCGATCTTATCCGCGTGATCGCCCGGTTGATGGTAATCTTCATGTACACCGGTGAACCAGAATACGATCGGGATTCCATTTACCGCATAGTGAAAATGGTCTGAACGGAAGAAGAAGCGGTTGGTGTCTTTTGGGTCATCGTACTTAAGATTGTAAGAAAGATTCTGATAAGCGGCGTTCGTGCCCTTCGTGATAGATCCAACCGTCGAACTCATCATCTCAGAACCGATCACATATACCTCGTTCGGACCGGAAAGATCTTTGTTCTTTTCGTTCGTATCGTCCGCCTTTCTGCTTCGGCCGATCATGTCGATATTGAGCTGTGCGACCACTTTCTTGATGTCAACGGTGGGGAATTTGTTGAAATACTCGGCACCCCAAAGTCCCTTTTCCTCGCCGGCATGCCAAACGAAAAGCACCGACCGCTTTGGGCGAACGTTAGATTTTGCAAGTGCTTCCGCAATCGCAAGAACGCCGATCGTGCCCGAACCATCGTCGTCGGCACCGTTCCAGATCTTGTCCTCGCCCGGAGCGTTCGGGTTTGTTCCTACGTGATCGTAATGGGCCCCGATCGCGACCATCTCGTTCTTGAGCACCGGATCGCTACCCTCCCACACCGCGACAACGTTTTGCGTGTTCACCATTTCGGACTTAGTTGAAATGCTAAAACTAAAATTTTTCGATACTTCGAACGTATTAGCGGCACCAGCCGACGGGTTACCGTTTTCACCCGCGAAGATCGCGTTCGTAAGCTTACGCGATGCGATCAAGACTGTTGGTTGAGCCGGACCGGTTTGACCGGCGGGTAATGATGGCGTGAGCTTATCGACAACGAGTCTTGTTCGGCCAAAATTCTGCGTTACCGCTCCCCAATTTTCGTCCAGAAAGTTAGAAGCCAAAACCATCACGCCGGCGGCTCCGTTCGCACGTGCATATGTTACTGCATCGGCCCAGTCAGTACCGCGGGTTCCTGTTAGGTCTGCCTGTGTTATGCCCGATGGCAACGGCACTAGTGTTCTACCGTTAATCGGCCCCTCACCGTAGACCGCGATTATTTTATCTTTTACGTCTATGCCCTTGTATGGATCGATACCTTTGGACTTGACCATCCATCCGTTGCCGACGAATACGATCTTCGGTGAACTGGTTCCGGTCGAACTTCCCGAAACGCGAACGAGGTCTTCCCCATATTCAAACTTCTGGTTATTTACGGTGACCGAGGTTTCCGATGCGTTAACGCCGTCGCGGCGAAGAGCGATCTTTTGAAAAAAAGTGCCGTTGTCGCCTGCCGGTTTGAATCCCCACCGCTGAAGGTACATCTTCAGAAACTCGGCCGTTACATCAAGCCCGACTGACGGTGTATCGCGGCCAGCCATTGCGTCTGACGCGATAAAGTGCAACCAACTGCTTAGTTGCTCCGCATTAATAGTTTCAGCGATCTTTCGCTCGGCCGGCGTGATCTTTACCGTTTGCGCAAATGCCGTCGCCGGGACGAGCAAGGATATCGACAATAATAGGATGAAAAAGCGTTGTTTCATTGGTTCTCCGAACTTTTCTGAGGATCGATTGTGCAAGAAAGTAATACGGGAAAATGGCGATTATGTTTCGCTGGAGGAGCCAATAATAGCGATCTTGTTCTGATCGGCGAATTTTAATACGGCCTCTTTATCAAAGATCAGCGTCTTCCCAGCCGTTACGGAAATGCAAGTCGCTCCGGCTGCGATCATCGTTCCGATCGTGGGAATACCGATCACCGGAACATCGAAACGCATGTCCTGAGCAGGTTTGGCGACCTTTACCACCGTCAACTTTCCGTTCGCAAGTTCACCGGCTCGCTTGATCGTCTCGTCAGTTCCTTCCATTGCCTCGATCGCGACGCACGCTTTTGCACGAACTACGATCGTCTGTCCTAGATCGAGCCGTGCGATCTCGTTCGCGATGGAAAGCCCATATTCAACATTTTCTTGTTCAGTATCAGACGGTTTTCGCTTTGTTAGAATGCCGGTTTGAGCAAGTTGGTCCTTAATAAAAAATGTCGAATCGATGAGCTCAATTCCGTCCTTCGCCATTTCATTTGCCACGCCCCCGATCAGTGCGTCGGTATTGCGTTTTGGCAAATTCCACAACATTTTCAGCATTCGCGCGTCCGGCAATGCGCCGGAGAATATTTGCACATGCTTAACCTGGCCCGCCATTATCGCCTGTTCAACACCGTTCGATTTGAAAAACGAGATCATTTTGCCAAGCTGGCCAATGTTGACCCAAAGCACCGTATCGGCAACTTGTTCGATATTTGGATCGGTCTCTTCTTTGATCGCGATGACAGACAGTTCGGCTCCGGCACGCTTTGCACCTTCGACCACGAGAAACGGGAATTGGCCGTTACCGGCAATGAGGCCGTAATTCATAAAAAAGCAGAACCGCAAGTTCTGCATTCCGGCGGATGATGATGATTGATGGTGATTGGCTATTCAGCGAAAGGCTCTATTTCGCCCGGCTTTCGCAACATCTTATTGACTTCGTCAAGGTGAGTTTCTTCCATCAAGATCATCTCTCTCGAATATTCTTCGAGCGTGACCGATTTACCTTCGACAAGTTTCAGGAGATCGTAGTACGCCGCGAGAGTGGTCGATTCCTGATTCAAACTCTCCCGCAAAATATCCCCGATGTCGTGCTTGTGAGTCTCAAGCAAGTTGCCGATCTTCAAGCTCGGATGCCCACCGAGCATTGTGACGAACTCGCCCGCACGTTTCGCGTGAGCCAAACTCTCGCTCGCGTTGCCATCCAGCCACGAAACGATCGGAATGCGGTTATACCCAAACACCATCAAAGCATAATGCGTATATCGCACCACACCCGATAGCTCCAATTCCATGATCCGGTTCAGAACCTCGATCGCCTGTTGTTTTTCAGTTTCGTTCATTCAACCCCCAAGTCTGTGTCATATTCAGCCGAGAACGGCCCTCGGACGTGTACGACATAAATCGTTTTTTCACGAACATGAAATATTACCCTGTATCTTCCGACTAAGAGTTGTCGGTACTCTCGTCCAACACTGTCACTTTCTGGCGCTAAAGCAAAACGATTGGGAGACTTTGAAAGTTTTTGTTCAATGGCAGCCCTAAGGTTATACACCCATTCAATTGCCATTTCATCGCCCCAATATTCACATCCCCATAAAAAAGATCGGGTAATGTCCTCTTCGGCCGTGGGCGTAATAATGACTATAAACTTAGTCACTTTCGTCGTCTTGGAATGTCGAATTTCTTGAACATCTCGTCGAAGAATTCTTTTGCCGGGCGGCCACGGCCCGCCTCTACATCCTCCATTCCACGACGGATGCCCTCAATAGCTTCCCGTCGCTCACGTTCACGCCAAAGATCGTATTCCTCAGGATCTACAACAACCGCAGCCGGCTTTCCATTAACGGTTAACACGATAGGCTTGCCCGTTTCCTTCATCTGGTTTAAGAGTTTTGCCGAATCTCGCTTGAATACACTCAGACTCTGGATGTCACGTGAATACTTCATAGCAGAATCATAACACCATGTTGCTAAATTTAGTGCGAATTTAGCAGTTCTATTCGGCCTGTTCACGCGCGTGGTATGAACTACGCGTCAGCGGCGATGATTCGACGTGTTTGAAGCCCATAGCCATTCCGATGGCTTTCCATTCGGCGAACTCTTCCGGCGTGACGTAACGTTCGACGGGCAGGCGTTTTTCGTAGGGCTGAAGGTACTGGCCGATCGTCATGATGTCGCACGAAACGCTACGGAGATCTTTCATCAGATCGACGACCTCTTCGAATGTTTCGCCCAATCCGGCCATAATCCCGCTTTTCGTTTTCATTGCGGGGAACTGCGTATCGCGAAAATGTGCCGAGCGTTCGAGGAGTTCGAGCGTTTGTTGATATTTCGCATCAGGGCGAACGCGACGGTAAAGCCGTGCGATCGTTTCGGTGTTGTGGTTGAGCACGTCGGGCCGAGCGACGAGGACGTTGTTCAGGGCTTGCTCATCGCCGTTAAAGTCGGGGATCAAAACCTCGACCTTACATTCCGGATTCATCTCGCGAACTTTTGTTATCGTTTCCGCCCAGTGCATCGAACCGCCGTCGGCCAGATCGTCGCGATTAACCGACGTGATTACCGCGTGTTTCAGATCGAGATGTTTTACAGCCTCGGCAACGTGCGTCGGTTCCATCGGATCGAGGTCCATCGGCTTGCCTTTGTTGACCGCGCAAAAGCCGCAGTGGCGCGTGCAAGTATCGCCACCCAGCATAAAAGTCGCGGTTTTATCCGTCCAACATTCGAAAATGTTCGGGCACTTCGCTTCCTGGCAGACCGTATGAAGATTCAGTCCTTCGATCAGATTCAGAACCTGATTCTGATTCTTCGGATCGCCAAGCTTTATCTTTAGCCAATCCGGTTTTTTCAGCCGCTCACGCCCTTTACGGTTAAGAAAATTCTGAACTAATGTCTTTTCCTCGATCATAAATGAATCACGCTTGAACCTAATATTTTAGCATCGGCACGCCCGTTTGTCGCGATGTGGAAGAGAAGGCTGCAAAGGCAGATTTCCAAGCGTCGACCAGACCGTGGCGAAGCATTAGGTTAGCCGAAAGACGACCTTGCCGATAACTTCGGTGCGTTTGATCGAACCAAAAGAGCGGCTGTCTGAACTCTCGAGCGGGTTGTCGCCGATAAGCGAAATCTTGCCATTAGGTTCGATGGATGAAACGCGTTTGACGATCTTTACGCTGGTTTTGAACGGATGAAGAGCAACTACGACATCGCCTACACCGAGCGTCGAGCGTTCATCGATCAAAACCCGATCACCATTTTTTAAGGACGGATACATCGAATCGCCGTCGACCTCGAAGCCTTGGAGCAGACCCATATAAAGCCTTAGCTTTGCAAAGATCCCGGCGATCGGTATTTCGTTGTGCATACGTAGAAATGGGCAGTGGTTTCGAAGCCGCTGCCCATCACCATTTTTAATTACTTAAGAAGCTGTGTACCAGGGAACTTCCTTATCCTTGCTGCTCCAGAACATTTCATGGACTTTTTTGACTGCGTCCATCAGTTCCTGAGCATGTTCGAGACTTACTTCTTGCTTGCATGAGGAACAGAGTTTCGCAGCCGTCCAAAACGTTTCGTGAAGATCAGGAAACTTTTCCAGATGTGCGGGTTTGAAATAGTCGGTCCAGAGTACAAGCAAATGATGCTTGGTTAGTTCCGCACGCTGTTCTTTGATAGTGATGTATCGAGTCAATGTATTTTGATAAGCCGCGAAAGCTTTATCATCGCCTTCGGGCCGTTTCAGATCGAGTATCTTTTTAGTCAGCTGCAGTACCGATTCGGCCTCGATACGGGATTGAGCCGGATCGTAAACTCCACACGGTCCGTCACAATGGGCCTCGGCGGTCTCAAAGTTAGCTGCAAGTTTGTTTTTCAGTGTTTCGAACATTTTCGTTTTTCTCCAATTTAAATAACTGATTGAATGGCCGCTCCGCTAACAGAATCCCATAGCGGATTTCAAGGATTATTCCTCGGGCCGTGTTCCGGGGTCGACGCCGGTAACGCTCGATTGATTCAAAACCTTTACATTTACGTCGCCGCTAACCCGGATCTGGCACGAAAGACGTGTGTTGGGTGCAAGATCGCCTTTTGTTGCCAGAACATTACGTTCGGCATCTTCCATGTCGCCGAACTCGCCAGAAATAACTTCTACACGACAAGTAGTACATCGGGCGTTTCCGCCACAGCGGTGCATAATATCGACACCGTTATCTTCAAGACACAGAACAAGTTTGCGACCGTCCTCGCAGGTGAAATCAACGGTTCCGGTGGCCGTTTCGGCTGTAATATTGGGCATTAAATGGTTTCTCCCTAGATCGAAAAGTTTGAAATTCTATACGATTGAATTTGGCACAACTGGACGCTATTCGCAAGTTTGCCAACTATACGATTCCGATAGTACTTGGTTTTCCCGCCGGCGGTTTGTCGCCGTGGTAAATGACCTTTTCCAGAAACAGTCCCGAAGGCGGCGCTGTGAATTGCGCAGGCACGTTCGATTCGAAACGCAAGAGGCGTTCGAAAGCATCGTAGGTCGTGTTTCCGCGGCCGACCTCGGCAAGCATTCCGACGATGCGTCTGACCATTTTCCAGAGGAAGTGCGAGGCTCCGATTCGGAAACATATCAGGTCGCCGTCCGTGAAGACCTCCGCGTGCTGGATCTGAACGGTCGTAGATTGTTTTTTCGTATCGTCCTTTTCGCAGAATGATGTGAAGTCGTGCTTTCCAACTACCATTTGGGCCGCTTCGGCCATTGCCTTTGCATCGAGACGATCTTTTATCCACCAGACCAAACTCTTCCCGAACGCCGTTCGACGCGTCGATATTTTGTACAGATAATAACGGGCGACCGCATCGTGGCGGGCATGGAAATTGTCGGGGGCGTTCGAAACTTTTAGGACATTGATGTCGTGCGGAAGTATGTCGTTGAAGCCGTGGCGGATCTGCAAAGGTGAAACATTGGCACTGAGCTCGTCCAGTTTCAGATGGGCGATCTGGTGCAAGGCGTGAACGCCGGCATCGGTGCGGCCTGCGCCAAACAGCTCAAACTTGGACGCGAAAAGCTGACGAGCCGCGTCCTGCAGTTCGCCCTGAACTGTTTTCGCGTTGTGCTGTATCTGCCAGCCGCGATAACGCGTTCCTTCGTATTCGAGTTCAAGTTTCCAGGTCGGCATACTCTATTTCCCGATCTTCACTTTTTCACGCCTTTCATTGATCGCAACAAACGTCAGGTCTGCCGACGTTACTTTTACGACCTTGCCGTGGTTGCCAAAACGCTCGGCTTCGACATCGACATGGATCGATATCGAAGTGTTGCCCACCTTCGTCGTTGTCGCGTAAAAGCTTACGAGGTCACCAATGAAGACAGGTTCATGGAAAATAATCTCGTTCATCGCAACGGTTACGAAACGCTCGTGTTTTGTGTGACGGACGGCTTCGACGCCGCCAGCGACGTCTATATAACTAAGTATTATTCCGCCAAAAACTGTGCCATGTGCGTTCGTGTCGCGAGGCATCATCGTTAGGCGTATCGCAGCGTCGCGCATCCCTTCGTTTTTCATATATTCAAAGAATCCGACTAAGAATTAGAGGATATTATGGATAGAGAAACCCTTATCCTGGTTATCCTGATTGGATCTTTCTAACCACCCAATCCCGAATTGTTTCCCGAAGCTGATTCAAATGATCATCAAAGAAATGCCCGCAACTCTTGAAAACGACCAGTTCGGCGTCGGTTACCTTTGCCACCTGCTCGAACAGAGCACGAATATTTTCTTCTGCACCGAATTCGTCGGAGTCACCATGAACAAATAAGATCGGCTTTCGAACATTTAGCAGAAAATCGTAATCACCGTATTTATCGACCGGCGTTCCTATCGAGATCAGGCGTTTTACTCGATCGTCGTCCATTCCAACTGCCATTCCTGTTCGCGAACCGAACGAAAATCCCGCAAGCGTTATGTCTTCGCGGGGGTATTCGTCGGCCATATAATCTATGACCGTTCGCACATCTTCGATCCCGCCGGGAATCTCGGAGTGCACGCCCGTCGAGGCCCCGACACCGCGGAAATTGAATCGAATCGTGCTTAGGACCGCATCGACAAGACCTGCGGCAGCCCGAAAAACTACCTTATTGTGCATTGTACCGCCACCGAGCGGGTGTGGATGGCAAACTAGGCCCACGCCTTTCGCCTCGCCGACCGGCTCTTTAATTATCGCCTCCAGTTGGCCGTGAGGAGCGGGTATGAATAGATTGCCTTTTGGGTACATTATTAAACTCCCAATTCTAGGCGTCCGAGGGCGAATCCGCAATTCGGTTATTAGATATTTGACCAGCGTTCGTGTTACTTTTTCTAGTTAATTCATTGCGCATTTCATAACTAGTTCAAGCATTTCATGGAAGACATCAAAGAAGAATCGGAAGGCGTTCCGGCCGAAACAATGGCCCAACCGACGCCGAAGCCCAAGTCAAAATTGCGGGCCTATCTTGAAACAGAAGAAGCCACGCGGATGGTTTATCTCATCTTTGGCCTGATAGCGATCGCGATGGTGATGTTCTTTCTGCAATTCAGAACGACAGCGATCTGCTGTGGCGATTGGGACGGTTATTATCACATTCGCTGGTCTGTGGTGCTTTGGGAAAGCCTATCGAGCGGAAAAGGT
>JBBSKW010000059.1:0-17515 GCA_038256005.1 Pyrinomonadales bacterium | reverse complement strand
TTGGGTAAGCATCGGCGATGTTTCGCGATGCCCAAGGTACCCCGGAGGCGAGCCAATAAGTTTTGCTATCTCATGCGAATGTTGAAACTCGGCACAATCGATCTTAACGACGGCGTGTTGGTCGTCGAACAATACCTCAGTCGCCGCTTCGACCACGCGGGTCTTACCTGAACCTGTAGGCCCAAGGAACAACATTGTCCCGATCGGACGCGAAGGGTTGTTCATACCGGCAAGGTATATTTGAAAAAGGCCGCTCAACCGGCGAACCGCTCTTTCCTGGCCGACAATGCGGTCGGACAACCGATCTTCGAAATCGGCCGCACGCGGGCTTTTTCGATCGGGATCGAGCAGTACACCTTTATCCGTCGGATCTTTTCTCTTGGCGGTATCGTTCTTCATCTTCACTTCCTCCTTGCCAAAAGGCCTTAACTACTGCGGCGCTAATGCAACTGTTCGACGTTTCCATTATTCGGATTTGCGGTAGGGTGTCAAACGCTTATCCGTCGTAAATAAGGATGAATACAATTCAATGGGCGTTGGCTTGAATAGATTCGAGCAAAACGGCCCGAACAGATTCGAGTCACGTTATGAACGCATAATTATTCTCACAGAACACCTAAATTTTCAAGACAAGCCTAATCGTAATACTCGAGCCCGAGGTGCGTGATCAGGTCTTCGCCCTTCATGTGACGGAGCGTATTCTTGAGTTTCATTAGCTGAATGAACAGATCGTGTTCCGGATACAGACCCGGAGCTGTCTGCGGAGCCTTGAAATAGAACGAGAGCCATTCCTGGATTCCCTTCATTCCGGCACGCTGAGCAAGGTCCATGAAAAGCGCCAGATCAAGTGCAAGCGGTGCTGCCAAGATCGAATCGCGACACATAAAATCGATCTTTATCTGCATCTTGTAGCTAAGCCACCCGACGATATCGATCGCATCCCATCCTTCTTTATTGTCTCCGCGAGGTGGATAGTAATTTATGCGGACCACGTGGGAAAAATCTTTGTACAGATCGGGGTAAACGTCGGGCTGAAGGATATGTTCGAGCACCGAGAGCTTCGATTCTTCCTTCGTTTTGAAATTCTCAGGATCGTCTAAAACTTCGCCGTCACGGTTTCCGAGTATGTTGGTGGAATACCATCCCTCAAGGCCGAGCATTCTTGATTTCAGTCCCGGAGCGAGAATGGTTTTCATCAACGTCTGCCCCGTCTTGAAATCCTTACCGCAGATAGGCACTTTCAGATCTTCTGAAAGCTTGAGCAAAGCCGGAATATCGACCGAAAGGTTCGGAGCGCCGTTGGCGAACGGCACGCCTGACTTGATCGCTGCGTAGCCGTAGATCATTGACGGCGCGATCGCCGGATCGTTGTCATACAATCCATTTTCAAATGCTTCGATCGTGCGGTGAACGTCTGATTCTTCTAGAAATATCTCGGTCGAAGCGGCCCAGACCATAACTAAGCGATCGCAGCCCTTGTCTGATTTGAACTTAGCAATGTCCTCGATAAGCTGTTCGGCAAGCTCCATTTTGTTCTTGCCGGTCTTGATATTGTTCCCGTTCAAACGCTTAACGTAATTCTGCTCAAATACGGCAGGCATTGGCTTTAGGGAGGAAAGCGGTTCGACAAGCTGATTGAGTAGATCTTTTTCAAGCACGCCGGCGTTCACGGCAGCGTCGTAAGCATTCTCAGAGAAAATATCCCACGCGCCAAAAACTACGTCTTGGAGCTGTGCGAGCGGTACGAAATCGTTGATCTTCGGGCTGCGGTTATCCGTGCGTTTTCCGAGCCGGATGGTGCCCATTTGTGTGAGTGAACCGATCGGCTTCGATATGCCAAGTTTCACGGCTTCAACGCCCGCGACCAGCGTCGTGCTAACAGCACCAAGCCCGACCAATAAAATTCCAAGTTTTCCGTCTGCGGGAGCAACGTCCACGCCTTTGTTTATCATTATTGTCTCCAACGAAAGGAAAATAATAACTTTACCAAAATGTTAAGGCAAACCTATGGCAGGAAAAGGGTGGAAAAAGCTAATGATAACCGCTCTCAGCCCGATAGAGCCACTAAGGTAGCAGCATTATCTTGGATTCGCCGGTGACGAGCGTTTCGGCGTTTTGGTTAGTGGCGATGGTCTCTAGAGTGACAATGCCTTTGTCTTCGCGAATGTGTTTTACGGTGGAGGTCACGGTGACGCTGTCGCCAATGAAAACGGGCGCGGTAAACCGCATCGTCTGGGAAAGATAGACTATCTTTTTCGCCGCAAATTCATCACCCAGCACCGCCGAGATGAATGCACCGGTCAGCATTCCGTGAGCGATCCGCCTGCCAAACCGCGTCGTTTTGGCGAACTCTTCGTCAAGATGTATCGGATTGAAATCACCCGAAACCTCAGCAAAAGCTCGAACAAGCTCGTCAGTTACCTCTCGTGTCCGTGAAAATGAATCTCCGATCTTTAGGTCCATAAAATATTTCCCGTCGTACACCTGCGCCGTTTCTGATTAAGAGAGTACCGCGATCAGGATCAGTAAGATAAACAAAATCACGGCGATGAGCAGGCCGATCTTTAGCCAGCTATACGGGCGGCCACCCTGGACCTCGGCGGTGCGGCCATTTACGACGATCTGATAAACCTTGCCGTTGAAGCGATATGCACCGGCGTAGATCGGCAAGAGCAGATGTTTGAAGGTGATGTCAGAATAACGCGTGTTCACATCGTGGACGCGTTGGTGATCGCCGCCGATATCACTTCGGCAATCTGATTCGATAACGCGGGCAGCGACGTTCTTAAATCCCTCGAAACCATCCGGCAAGATCACCTGATAAGCCTGAGCCTTATGGCCGGAAAGATACGCCGGTTCATACGGCACGACGTTGCCGAGATCCCACGGCTCAAGCCGGTTCAAATAATCGTGCGGCAGCGAACGCGTTGCCGGAACGCAGACATCGTAGAAATGCCGCGAGACGTTTCCCGATGCGGAATACCAACGCGTTTTGGTGACCGACCGCTGCTTCGTCTGGCCGTTCTCGGTGTAAGTTTCCCAGTCGGTGTAATTTTCGCCGCGTTCGCCTTCGTAATAGCTGTCGGTTTGAGCGTTGTAGGTCCAATACGGGATGTAGATGCTGTCGAGCTTATCCGCCTTTGCAAGTTGGCTGAGCTTTGACGGCGCGAACCACAGCGAAGCCAGCCACATGTTGAACGCACGCATTGCCGCATCCTTCGGCACGGCAAACGGCAACACGCCGTTAGGTGCAAGCCTCGGATCGGCTGCCTTTGGCTGGGCGACGATCTTTGCACCACAGAAAGCACACAGCGTGGCCGTTTCGGGCGGCGTGAATTCGACCACCGCACCGCACGAATCGCAACGAACTTCCATCGCGTTCACGGCGATCGGCAGCAATTCGTGGACGCCTTCGCTCATCGCCTCGGCATACGAAACTTCATCGACCGAACCGCTTATCTCGACCGCCTTATTGTGCCCGCAATATCCGCACAAAAGAGCGCCCGTCGCGGCATCAAAACCCATGTTTGCACCGCAGTTCTCACACATGAACCGCGAAACGTTCTCACGTTCGATAGCAGGAAGCTCTTGCATTGTTCAGATTTTATCCGAGGATGCGTAGATGCAGTAATCGATCTCCGGAAAGATGTTATCGCGGGATTCGATCTCGGCGAGGAGTTCGAGTTGTTCAGTGGAGAGGATCTGGCCGCCCATGGACGCAGGGGTTTCTG
The DNA here is from genome assembly GCA_038256005.1 of Pyrinomonadales bacterium. Classification (GTDB taxonomy): domain Bacteria; phylum Acidobacteriota; class Blastocatellia; order Pyrinomonadales; family Pyrinomonadaceae; genus OLB17. The sequence goes on along the minus strand of JBBSKW010000059.1, from coordinate 13,784 downwards.
ATTGCTCGAGCATTTTTGCCAGCAGGTCGAAGCGGTGGATGTGCGATTGGAAGCGGCGCGATGAATATTCGACCGTAGTGCCTTGGTAGATCTGGAAGGCCCAATCGGATGATTGCGCGAGCAATAATTCGCGTGCGGCTTGGTTCGCTATGCGAACCGCAAGTTCGAGTTTCAAAGTTCCGGGTTCAACGTCGGAATAAGGTTCCGATCCTTGAACTTGGAACTTGGAACTTTGAACTCTGTCCGCCAAATCGGTCATCCGTCGTTCGGCGTCGTGTTGGTACGGGTACATCCACGAATTACCTTCGTTGAGCCAGACCTTGTAATAACCTGCCTCGCCCCACGACGATGCAGTCGGTTGCTGGCGCTGGATGTTGATGCCGCTGTCGAGAAAATCGCCGGGCGTTACGGCCTGGATCTCGCTTTGATCAAAATGTAGTTTCTTGAAAAAGAAGTCGATGAACTGCGGGCCTTCGAACCACCAGTGCCCAAAAAGCTCGGCGTCGTACGGCGAGACGACAAGCGGCGGATGGCCTTCGAAAGTTTCGCGAAGCAGATAGGCTTGCTTGATGCGTTCGCCGATGAAATGCATCGCGTTTTCGGCTGCCTTTTCGCGTGCGAGCGAAGGAATATATGCACCTTTCTTGTTTTGCGGAACGGTCTTTCCGGTGATCCGATGATATTTAAGCCCGAGGTGGCGTCGGTTGCCGTCCGCGTGAAGATGCGGTTCAAGATAATCGAACGGCGCGTCAAAACCGATGTCTCGGTAAAACTCTCGGTATAGATCGTTGCCCGGATAGCCTATCTCCGCCGACCAAACCTGCTGGCTTGTTTCAACGTCACGTGCAAATGTCGCCACGCCATTCGGGCAGATCACCGGAGCGTGAACGCCGAATTTCGGACGCGGATCACCGTAAAGAATTGCGTGCGTGTCCGAGATAAAATATTCGATGTCGTATTCTTTCAGCAGGTCTTCGATGCCCGGTTCATATGCACACTCCGCCAGCCAAATGCCGCGCGGTTGCCGCCCGAAATGCTTCTTGTAATTCGTAACAGCGATCGCAACTTGCGCCCGGCGAGCCTCGGGCGTCGAGATCAAAGGCATAAAGCCGTGAGTCGCACAGCAGGTAATTATTTCGATCACGCCTTCGTCCTGAAGTTCGCGGAAAGCGTTGATCAGATTGCGTTGGTAGCGGTCGTTCCAAAGCCCGAGCGAAGCCGAGAGATTATCGACGTACATCTTCGCGACTTCGACAAAATCTGGATCTTCGGTCTGTGCTCTGTGGAGCTCCTTCTTTGCAAGCTCAAGCAGATTTTCGATGTGCCGAGTGTAGCGTTCCTGCAATAGCGGATCGGCAAGCATCTCGCACAGCGGCGGTGAAATGTTCATCGCAAGCCGCGGTTTCGCGCCCGCTTCGTGCAAAGTTTGGAAAATGAAAATAAGCGGAAGATAGACCTCTGTTATCGCCTCGTAGAGCCAGTCTTCTTCAAGAAATTCAGGGTATTCGGGGTGCCTGACAAAAGGCAGGTGTGCATGCAGGATCAGGCTGAAATAACCGACTGGCATAGGTTAAAAAGGAAACAGGATGTACAGAATAAACAAGATACCTAAAATATCCTATTCAAACTGAACATCCCGTCGAAAACGCGGCTGAGACTATCGGCCGAACGTGTGCGAACTTAAGGGCTCGAACTTATTAAGCTGATCGATACGACGCGAACGCGTGCGAACACGTTTTGGAAAATTAACGAGGCTCGAACCGAATACAGCCGGCCCAACTTCTTCGTATTCCTCTATGATGTCGTTCTCGCCAAGTTCAAATTCGGCCTTTAATGCGGCAAGCGCTTTTTCGCGTGTTATCAGTTCAATCGCCGACTGCAGTACGGCGAAAAGCTCGTCGCTGATGCGAAAGCGTAGATCTTCGAGCGTGGCACCGGCGGCGAGAAGCGTAAGCGCGTATCGAATATCGTCGGCATCGAAGCCCGCAAAATCGCTAGCAGGGCGTTCGGTTAAACGACCAAAAGCCGCGTAAGAAGCTGTTTGTGCATGCCTAGCATCGTCGCCTGTGATCGCCACGTCAAACGCGTCCTGCTTGAAACCCGCAACGTCCAAAACCTGTGCAAACTTGTTCGCTGGAATGCGCCAGTCGGCCTCCGTCGCTACGCGTGAGCTCGGGCTTTTTCGCGGCGTGGTGATCGTATTCGAATAGAGTGCCCGGAAATAGGGTCGGTTCGGAGCGTAAAAACCAAGTTCGGCACGGTATGAGGAATCAGGTTCAACCGAGAACCACCAATTGCCGTCGGCATCAACCGCATGGATCTGCTCGGTATTGCGCGTTTCGTTTATCAACTTTACGACCAGCGTGTAGCTGCCCGTATTTTCGCCGAAGGCACGCCTCAAGATCTGAAACGGATTATTCTTTAGCGACCAGTAGAAATAAACTCGGTTCGGTGTCTGCATCAGAAGCCGGGCTCGATTCTCCCGCTTTAGTTCAGGAAGCTTTGGCAAGGCAAGCTCGCGAAATACAGGCGAAAGTTCGTCACTGGCAGTAGCTTCGGCTTCATCTTCGTTCAGTGCCGCAGCGATGCGTTCGGTGATAGCCTCGAAATCAGATTCCTTGCGGATATTCTCGCCGGAAGAAACGGTTAAAACTCTTGCATCCAATACTTCGTGTTCAATACTCGCGCTCATAAATAAATCGTCTCAATAAACAAATAAATAGACAACGATTATGCGGGGTATGGGGTGAAGTTACAAGGAAACAAAAGCCGCCGTAACGGTATGTTTCCCGTTGCGACGGCCTGATTTCCGCCCAAAACCTTTATTTGCGGTGTAAGAATGTTATTTAGATGCCATTTTCCCGTTGTTCGATAATCCTTGAATTTTGATCTCTAGCTTGCCGAAAGATGCTTTCACCTGCGAGCGGACGGGAATCCGGCGGTCGTCTTCGGTTATCCAGATGACCATAGAGCCTTCGCGTTCGATCATTCGGCCTTCGCCGAAAACCTCCGGCTCGACCTTAAAGCACCAGACGCGGCCGATGTCTGTATTTAGGCGCTCGCGGCCTGTAACACGTACGGGCACCTTATAAATAAGGCCCGAATCGCTGACGGTAAGCTCAAATGTTTTCCCCACGGCCAGCGGCAACGTGCGAATGTGATAAATTCCGGATACAAGATCGTGAGTTCGGCCCGTAATGTCAGACGCTATCAATCGGGGGGGACGCATTGGTTCGTTGGGATCCGTCTCAGAATAGATCACGCGGTTTTCCTCGTAATCGAACATCGCCTCGCTGTTCCGAACACGCTTCTTTTGCATATCCTGCTTTACGGTCTTTAATGACGAAAGATCCGTGCTACGCATTGTCGAATCGAGCACCTGCAAAAAGCTAAAACCGAAAAGCTTTACAAGCGTCCCCTTTGAACGCGCTTCAGCATTTATCAAAAGATCGCCATCGGCGGTTTTGTCCTTTACGGTTAACGTAAGTTCGACGACCGAGAGGCCTTGGATAACCTTGCTGATTTTGCCCTCATAAGAAAGCGATTCGCCGACAGTAAAAGGAAGTTTCGCTGGCGGCTCAGGCCTTGGTTGGGCCGTAGCGGTAAGTGTCGCAACAGTGAGCGTGAATAAGAGTGCGAGGGTTGAGAAGCGAGAGTGCATACATTAAAAGCCAAAATAAACCTTTGCGGCCAGGATAACAGTTATCAACAGCAGCCCGAGAGCTGCATTATACTCGCGATGCTTTAAGTATAGCTGAAAATCAAAATTCCTGGCAGAATTTTTCCATGGAGTTAACCGCGGAAAAAATAAAGGAACTGCCTTTGCATAATTCCGATACTCATCGTCGAGCCAAGATTCAAGCTCTTCAGCTTCGACGTTCATAACCGGAAAATAGATGCTCAGATAAAAGATCATCGCCAGCAGCACCAACCACCAAACGCCGGACGCAATGCTAAATCCCAGGGCGATGATAAGGGTGCCTAAATACAATGGATTGCGGGTGAAAGCGTAAGGCCCACTCGTATCAAGTTCACGTATCTTTTGAATGTGCCCACATGCCCACGCCCGCAAGCCCAAGCCGATGATCGCTACGCCTACGCCGACAGCAAGCGTAAATGCAGTGGGCTTAGCAAAAAGCACGTAGAGCACCGAAAAGGCAAATCCTGCAAAAACGCGATATCGCTGTATTAATTTCTTTCCTTTCAAGCCCATCGCGATCAGTAAATTTCCCTCGTAACTTGAGCAGAGCCCCTAAGTTGGCCGATCGCCAATCGTCGCGAAATTGCCTCGGCGGCAGACTGCACGTCCGTTTCCATACAAATCCAATTTGAACACGTCCGTCGATGGCAATCTACACGACAAGCGATATCGAGCCGCTCAACGCAGATATCGTCCGGGTTTGGACTACCGTTTCGCCACCATTCTGTCGGGCCAAAAATGCCGACCACGGGCGTCCCGGCCGCAACTGCCAGATGCGTCGGGCCTGTGTCTCCGCCGATGTAAATACGCGCGAGTTTCGCGAGCTCGTAAAATCCCTTGAGCGTTGGTTGAACAGCGATAGCTTTCCCCGACGCGCTCGCGGCTAATACTCGTCCGGCGATATCTTTTTCCGCCGGACCGGTTACTATGATCGGCACGAGGCCGTGTTCATTCCAAATAGAGTCCGCCAGTTGGCCGAATTTTTCAGCGTGCCAAAGTTTTGTGACCCAGCCGCCTGCAGGATTCAAGATCGCGAACGCATCGCCGGCTTGTCCAGCGATCGCTTTTGCCTCTAAACTATGTTCCGGATCAGCAAATATGGGAAATTCAAGCGGTTCGCCCGCAGGGAACGGCCCGAATGCAGCCGCTGCGAGACGCATATTCTTTTCGATCACGTGTGTTTGCGTACCGATCTTTTCCGTGCGATTCAGGAATATTCGGCTCGCCGGTTCACGCAAATTCCGCCGCGAAAAGCCCCAACGCACCTTCGCGCCCGAAAGCTTTGCGATCAAGCCTGATTTCAAAAGGCCCTGCAGATCGATCGCGACGTCGAAATCGAGCTTTCGAAGCGGACTGAGTTGACGCCTTATCTCCGGGATCATTTCATCAACGATGCCGCCTTCGCGCATCGCTCGCGTGTCTAACTCTAGCAATTCATCGATCAGAGGATTGCCTCGGAGTATCTCCGCAGAACGCCGCTCGACCGCCCAAGTAATATGTACCTCCGGCCGATGACGCTTTACGGCGGCAAATGCCGGTAGGGCATGCACGATATCGCCGATCGCCCCTAGCTTTACAAAAAGAACCCGCACGGTGAACATCTTAAGCTTCGGTGAGGGGTTGCCTCAAACAAGGTTTGATCTTTTGGACGAAATTTCTCGATGATCGAAGATTCTTGTGGAAATTTAGAAATGCGATAGGGTATTCTAATTGTTGGGCTCTCGTTAACCCACCTTAGCCCGTATCCTATGCAAATGGCCGAACGCAGATCCCGTGATCTTCGCCCAGCATTAGTTTTTTTAAGCGGCGAGTTGATCGCCGTGCCGATACCACTTGACCGCGAGGAAGTAATTCTCGGTCGCGCGCTTGAGGCTGACGTTCGCGTCAACGATTCAAAGGTTTCTCGGCGTCACGCAATGATCGAGACGACGATCGACCCCGAAACTCAGCTCCCCAAATATATTCTCACCGATCTTGAGTCGAGAAACGGAACCATCCTCAACGGTCAGAGAGCCGGTCGCGAGATCTTACACAACGGCGACAAAATAACGATCGGTGAACATATCCTACGTTTTGACCTGCTCGACGAGATCGATCGGGAATATCAGAAACAGATCCACCGTCTAATTTCGCATGACGATCTTACCGGCTTACTTTCAAGCCGTTCGTTCTTTTCGGAACTGCGGCGCGAAACGGCACGGGCAAAGGCTGAATCTCGCTCCCTGTGCATTCTGATGATGGATGTTGATCATTTCAAAAAGGTCAACGATACGTATGGACATCTGACCGGCAGCAAAACGCTTGAAGAGATCGGTCAGTGCATCACCGAAATAATGCGGAGCGGCGACGCCGCGGCTCGGTTCGGCGGTGAGGAATTTGCCGCGTTTTTGCTCGATGCCGAAATGGGCCAGGCCCTTGTTGCCGCCGAGCGGATTCGTTCTGTGATCGAAGATAAGGCGTTTAGCGTTATCCGTCACGGAAAGCCGTCCGATAGCCATCGCGTAACAATAAGTATCGGGGTCTCAACATTTCCGGAGGATTCGACGGACCCGATCGAGCTGGTCGAAATGGCAGATTCGGCTTTGTACCGGGCAAAGCGAGAAGGCCGCAATAAGGTTTGCGCTTATCGCGATATGTCAGCCGACGAGGCGACCCGCCAACTGCGGGCGAGAAAAGATTAGTTTTTGCAACCTTTTGCCTCGGCAGTTCGTGTGAGACTTGGCCCGCTTTTCGTGGTAAACTTCGGTTTTCGGCGATAGAGGCAGTATTTTTAGCATCAAAACCTGAAGTGATCACCAAGTTAAATTTAGCAACGCGTCCGTTCCGAAATCGAACCACGCCATACATACTTTCCGCGGTTCTGCTCTTTTTGGCAGGGATCGGGGCACTTTTATGCATGGCTCAGCTTCGCAACAATGCAAATAATTTTGAACTCGTCGAAAAGCAACGGCGGGAATTCGACGAAGATGTAAAGCGATTTCGCGGCGAGGGCGAAAAGGTGCAGCAGCAGTTGACGCCCGATCAACGTAGCCTATTGACTGCGGCACACAAGCTTGTTGCGAATAAGAATTTTGGCTGGTCGCGGCTCTTCGCCGATTTGGAAGGTGTGATGCCGAACAATGTAAGCGCTTCGCGGATCGCGGTTCAGAACGTTTATCGTGATGGCGATCGCGTAAAAGCGGAACTTGATTTCGCCGTGCTAAGCCGCGACTACCAGGCAGTAATGGCGATGATCGGATCAATGAATAATTCGGGAATGTTTCAGGCGGAACTCCGTGGACAGAATCTTCGCGAGACCGACCGAATGACCTATTCCGAATATTCGATGAAGCTTATCTACACGCCGCCGTTTGGCGTCTCTGCAAATGAAGTTACAGACGTAGCGCAGCTTGATAAGGAGGGCAGTGTTCGATGAACGAAAACGAAAATGAGCAACAGCTGCCCGACACGGTTCCGCAGATCAGCGTCAACGATCTCGGCCTGACGACCGACAGCACGGTTGTCGTAGAAGAAGCGAATCGAACCGTCGTGTTAAAGCCGGAAGAGACGATAATAATCGAGAAAACTCCGCACCTGGATCTTCCGCCGTCCAACCGGCCGCGAAAGGTATACAAAGGTATGTGGGGCACGACCGAGATTGCGGCTTTGGCTGTCTCGCTCTTCACCATTTTTGGCGTTTTGGTGCTTTATCTTTTCTTTGTCGTTCCATCGAATAATGAGTTGGAAGCCGCACGGCTCGAACGCGATAAGCTGGAAAAGGACAGGAACGAAGCTCAGGCAAAATACGGCGGTATCACGAGTACCCAGCAACGCGTTACGGATCTGATCGCAAGCGTCGATAATTTTGAAGCGAATTATCTCCCTATCGCCACGAACGGTCGAACGGCTATATATCAGCGAATTAATGGTTTGATCGCCGGGTACGGCTTGACCAATACAAGCGGGCCGGATTATGCGCCACTCGAACTCGAGGCGAGGCGGACGCAGTCGACCGACGAATCACGCACCAGCGGCCGCGAGCGTTTCCTGAGCATCTTTCCGGGCGTTTATGTAACGATGACCGTCGAAGGGCCGTATCAGAATATCCGTCGATTTATACGAGAGGTCGAAACCGGACGTGAATTTGTTTTGATCAGTTCCGTTGAGATCGAACCTGCGGAGACCAGACAGCGGCGTGCTGCCCAACAAGCTGCACAAACAGCACAGGCTGATCCGATGGCTCCTCAACAACAGGACCCAACCCGAGGCGGATTCCCCGGAATGGATCAGTCCCCGAACAGCCCAAACGCGTCGCAACCTAACGCCGCAAGAGCACCACAGGGCCGAACGATGGGTGATGTTGTAAGTCTGCGGCTGGAAATGGCGGCTTACTTTCAGCGGCCTACTGCGGCAGCCGTTCCTGTTGCTCCGGCACAGTAGTTTTGAAGAAGTGAAATGGCAGTAGCACAAGCGACCAACAATACTGAACGCAATAAAATGATCATCGCGATCGTGCTCGGTTCTATCGCGCTCTTTGCTCTTTTCTACGCCTTTTCGGGTAGCTTTTTCTCGAGCAGTTCGACGCGTGTTTCGGTCACGACGACAACGCCTTCTCCAACGCGAACTCCGGCGCGCAACGTTTCACCTGATAATTTTCAACTTCCAACCGCGGATCAGCAGGCGTTCAATTACGAGTCTACGCCGATAAGTTATTCACCTGTTCAGTTTTCTGCACCTGATCCCGGAAGAAATATTTTCGCGTTTTACGAGCCGCCGCCGCCGTGTACGCCTGGCGTTAATTGCCCGCCGCCGCCGCCGGTGGTTGTCAGAACCCCAACGCCGGAACCGCCGCCGCCTGTGTTCGTCGCATATGTTACACCGCAGTCGGTCTATGAGGGTTCGAGGGCATTCAAGATGGATGTTTTTGGCGACAAGTTCGAACCAAGCACGAAGATATATATAAATGGCGTTGAGTTTCCGACCAGCTATATCAGCCCGCAACGACTCACAGTTGATGTACCTGCGAACATGTTAACAGGGCCGGGCTCTTTATCGATCATCGTTAAGACCCCGGACGGACGACTTTATTCGAATCCGGTCATGCTAAGCATTCAGGCAAAGCCGTTGCCTCAATTTAAGTTCATCGGAATGATCGGCCGACAACACGCGAACAATGATACGGCCTATATTCTCGAACAGGGCAAAACTGATCCGACGACCTGGCGGCTTAACGACGTAGTAGGGAACCGCTTCCGGATCGTAAGTATTTCACCGGCTGATCTTGTTGTTGAAGATACGGGTCTCGGCTTTAGGCACAGTATAAAGCTCGAGCAACCGACCGCGGGAACACCGGTTATTGGCGCAGGCGTTCCATCGTTTCCTGGGCGAGGCGGCTTTCCTGGCGGATTCAATCCAAACCCCGGAACTATACCCCCGGGCGCGAATATGAATCCGCCGACAAGTATTCCCGGAATTCCTGATAACATCCCGCGAGTGAATTCGCCCGCCAATGCAAATACCAGAACGACCCGCAAAGATGATGATTCGGATGACGATGGCACGGATAATCGAAAATTTAAATAGTCCGGCTCGACCCGCTTCGGAATCGGGCATGACGCTTTACGCGATCTTGGCGATAATGGCGGTGACAGCAGTCGTGGTTTTAGCGGCGGCACCGCTTGTTCAACAGGAAGTTCAGCGAGAACTCGAAATAGAATCCATCCGCCGCGGCGAAGAGGTCGCCGATGCGATCCGCCAATACGTCATCTATCACAACGGTGCCAAGCTACCCGATTCGATCGACGAACTGCTCGAAGGCCTGCCGGAAGGGACTAAGAATCGAATGATTCTTCGGCCGTCGGCGGCGATCGACCCGTTAAGCGAAGACGGCAAATGGGGTTTGGTGAGACCGGATCCGCAAACGATCGCCCGGTTCGCGAAGCGAGTTCAATTATTTAACAACGGACTCCTGCCAGGAAACCCCTCACCTCTCTTCGATCGATTTTCTGTGATGATCGTTAACGCCGTGGATACCGGAGATGATTCAGACGTTCAGGAACCTGAGGAAGGAATAGATTATTCGACGGAAGGCGAACCCTTTATTGGTGTCGTTAGCCAAAGCCGAAGCCGTTCGATAATTGCATATTACGGAATTGAGAACCATTCTAAGTGGATCTTCACGCCGCTGTTTCGCGGAACTGGAGCCAGTAATCAGACTCCGATACGTCCGAACACCCCAAATTCAAATCAATTTCCGAGGTGACCCCCCGGCGTTTCGGTCAATCTCGACATAGATCAATTGCCTTTCGCGTCACATTCGATCTCAAATCTAATGAAGCTGGACGATTGACTTCGAATTCGATTGGATTTAGAATAATTCTAAATTAGAGGAATTATGGAATTGCACAACACTAAGATCGACATCGCAAAGGGTAAACGCGAAAAGCTTATCGGAATCTTGAACCAATCGCTAGCCGACGCGATGGATATGAAATCACAGGCAAAGCAGGCACATTGGAACGTTAAAGGGCCGAATTTCATTGCTCTTCACGAACTGTTCGATCAAGTTGCGACCGAGCTTGAAACACATGTGGACGACATCGCTGAACGAGTAACTACACTCGGCGGAACCGCGATGGGAACTGTTCGCATTGCTGCTGAGAATTCGTCGCTGAGCCAATATCCCCTTGAACTAAGTGACGGCACGGCTCATGTAGACGCCCTTTCAACCGCGCTTGCGGAATTCGGAAAAAAGGCGCGGACTAACATCGACTTGACCGACGAGCTCAGCGATAAAGACACGGCCGATCTATACACTGGTATCTCACGCGGCGTTGATAAGCTGTTGTGGTTCGTCGAGGCTCACAATCAATCGTGAGCGGTAAAAGGTAGAAAAATTGGAATGAAAAGAGCCGCTCATTATTGAGCGGCTTTTTCACTTTTGAACCTGAACCGGTTTTCACTTCTTGTAGTCAAAAACGATATTCGCGAAGGCTTTCACACCGACGTCGAGACGGCTGTCGTCGATGATGAAATCGGGCGTGTGATGCGGAGCGGCTGTTTTTGCGGTCTTATCTGCGGGCATTCCGCCAACGACAAAATAGAATGCCGGCGCTTTCGAACGGAAAAATGCGAAGTCTTCGGCTCCTGTGACCCATTCTCCCAGCATTACATTATCTTTCCCGGCGGCTTTGTACAGCGACGGAACCATAAGATCGACGAGCTCGGGGGTGTTGTAAGTAACCGGCGTTTTGCGATCGATGTTTACCTCAACGGTAGCTCCCATGCTTTCGGCAATGCTCTTTGCGGTCTGCTTGATGCGGGCATGGACTTCCGTTTGCATCTCTTCGTCGAGCGTGCGGATCGTGCCGGCCATAACAAGTTCTTCGGGAATGATGTTTTCGCGGACGCCGCCATTGATGCGGCCCACCGTGATAACGACCGGAGCTTTTGGCAAATTCGATTGGCGAGCGACGATCATTTGCAGTCCGGTGTAGATCTGCGTCGCAACAGCGATCGGATCAACTCCGGCCCACGGATATGCGCCGTGCGTTTGTTTGCCTTTGACCTTGATCTCGAACCAATCGGAAGCGGCCATGATCGAACCCGGTTTGTACTTGATCGTTCCGATCGGTGTCTGTGAATTAATGTGAATTCCAAAGATCGCATCGATCTTTGGATTGTCCATCACGCCTTCTTTTACCATCAGCGGAGCGCCACCTTCTTCACCGGCGGGCGGGCCTTCTTCAGCGGGTTGAAAGATGAAGACGACCGTTCCCTTTAGCTTCGACTTCATTCCGGCGATCACTTCGGCGGCACCCATTAGCATCGCAACATGGGTGTCATGTCCGCAGGCATGCATCACGCCTATCTGCTGGCCGTTGTACTCACCGGTCGCTTTCGAACGGTAAGGCAGGTCGTTTCGCTCGGTGACCGGAAGGCCGTCCATATCCGCACGAAGGCCGATCACAGGTCCGGGTTGTGCGCCTGTCAAAATGCCCACAACGCCGGTCTTGGCAATCCCGGTACGCACTTCCATCCCAAGGCGACGCAGGTGGTCTTCAACATATTTCGCGGTCTTAACTTCGCGATTGCCGAGCTCTGGATTCGCGTGAATATGCCTACGCCATTCGATGATCTTTGGCATCAGCTTGGTGGTCGCGGCATCAATCTCGGTGCTCATGTCTACAGCGAAAACAGGAAGCGTTACAGATATAACGACAAGACAGGACAAGACGAATTTTTTCATTGTTTCTCCGGTTTGATCAGGTGGTCAATATTGTAAGCGGAGAGGTATCGTCCCGCAAAGACGCCGGGGCTGATAACGTCGGGCCTGAGAATTAAGACTACTTCTCCATTCCCCAACGTTTCGGGTCGGGCTTCATGGCTTTTTCTTTCTCGTTGCAGTCGCCCGGATCAATGGTCGAAGCTCCGTTGGCGATCTTCCATATTCCGTCCACGCGGACAAGATTGAATTGATTAACGCCGCAATGCGAGAGCTTGTCGCCAACAAAGAAAACGTATCGTCCATAGACCATCGCATAGTCGCCGTTTACTTCTACTTGCGGCGCGTACATTTCTTCGCGGAGTTTGGCGTCTTTGCTGGTGAACATTTTCGAAAATGCCTCGCCGCCGATAACGTCAATTCGCGTTTTTCCGTCGCGCTGTTTTCGGATCGCAACCAGCTGATTCTCAGCCGTGCCCAAAGCCAAAATTCCGGCCGGATTTCCCGCGCCCATTTCGGCGAACAGTTTTTCTACAACGCCGAAAGCAGCTTTCTTATCGTCCGTTTGCGCAAAAGCCGAGGTCGACAGGAGAACAAACGCAACAATAATCATTATTGTTCTTTTCATATATTTTTTGGTGACGTCGTCTATCTCGATTCGGCACGCGTGTCGTTATCTTTCGATCCGCTGGCGTCGTCGGCGATTTTTCCTCAAGCAAGCCGAATTAGAGAGAATGCCGCACGGCCCATTGAAAGAAAAACGAGAAGAGCATGTGCGGCGTATTGTGTAATTGCAAATATCATTGACTACGCTGCTCTCGAAAACCTACCGTTCCGCCCAATGTTAAATTGCTTCATTTTTGTACAAAGGGTGCTGGTCGGAAGATGAAGCAACTTCGCGGCACGATTTTGCCGGCCGCCAGCCAGTTCGAGTGCGGATTCTATTAGCTGGACCTCGAAACGCGTGACTTTATCGTAATAATTGACCCCTCGATCCGGATCGATGGATACGGGTTGGGATTCGGCGGCAACTTCGTGCAACATAGTCCGGAGCGTTGTTCGAAGCGTGTCTAGCTTGTCGTCAAAGTCTTTTATTTCATTGTTTTGTAGTTGTTGGGCTTCCATAATTATTACCTTTAACGCCGCAATATGCCGGACGATAATGTTCTAAAGGCCCGCCACGGCAATTCCGTCCGGAACGTTTCCCGTAACGGCCCGGCCCGTGACTTCGCCGGTCTCGAGGTTGATCTTCAGGACCGCATCTGGCTGTCCTACGGTTACAAATGCCGTTTTTCCATCGGCTGAAAAAACGATCCCGAGCGGTACACTTTCGAGCTTGAATCGTTTTGTCTCTTTCCGCGAAGCAGCGTCGATGATCACGATCTCTCTTGTCGGGATCATAGTGCAGACGACCTGTTTGCCATCCGGCGTAAACCTAACCCGATATGGGCGGCCCTTGATGTCGATCTTCGCGATCGACCTGTAGGCTACGGCATCAACTACTTCGACCATTCCATCCGCATTCAAACCGGTCCAGACCTCTCTACCGTCGGGAGAGATATCGACTGCTTCAGGCTGTTTGCCAACCGAAACGTGTGTGATCTTTGACTGGCCCGGATTTCCCGCACCGTTCGCGAATTCGAAGATCGTCACCGAATCTGATCCGATATTTGCGGTCGTAAATTTCTTTTGATCTGCCGTTCCGGCGACCATGTGAGTGCCGTTTTGACCGCTACCCATTATCCAATCGACCTTTTGGGTTCCCGTATCAAGCCTCGCGAAAGCACGATTCGCCTCGGCTGTGAAGTAGAGCTTTCCGCCGATAAGCTGAATTCCATGCGGCCGCAAAAGCGGTGCAATATCTACGCGTTTGAGTTCTTT
>JBBSKW010000058.1:0-17949 GCA_038256005.1 Pyrinomonadales bacterium | reverse complement strand
GAAGTAAGAGATCATCAAAATCTTCGGCGTTCGCTTCGGCAAGCGGCACGTCGACCGTGAACTTGTCGCCCTTATCGAAATGATGCCAGCCTTCGACCTCGCCGGTCATCGGTGAAACTATCTTCGTCTTTGCTCCGGCTTCGTCGAGAGCCGTCCGCGGGTCTGTCAGCTCGATCTGCTCAAAACCGTCCGCAACCAATATCGCTACTTTTCTATTTTCTAATGTTTGATTCATAAATTCACTCCGACCAGGACGTGCTGTCCTGTATCAATGCACTAGTGGCATCACTATAGGAAGCGGCAAATGGCGTGCCCTTGTTATCAGCCCTTTTGCGTTTGGTACGCTGCTTGCCGATGTAACTTGTTGAAAGGAAGGTAAAGAAAAATGAGTATTCAAATAGATCCAAATATGCCGCAACCGAACGAGCCGCAACCCGGCGCACCGAAACTGCCGGACATTGATCCGAACCCGGCGCCGTATCCGGTCTCTGATCCGCCGATTCCGGAGGGCGAGCCGCAACAACCTCCGGCGCCGGATAGGTTTCCGGGGCCGCCGGAACCGATACCGGTCTTTCCGCCGGACGTTACATTCTAGTTGAAAATTGATTAGGCGAGTTGGGGTTCCATGTCCGACAGAAATTCCGCCATTGCGTCCTTCGAGAGCGGGTGGGCGAAATGGAATCCCTGGCCTGATTCGCAGCCGAGTCCCTGAAGTTCTGTGATCTGATGCTGATGCTCAATGCCTTCAGCGATGGTCTTAAGCTTCAGGGATTCGCCCATCATGATGATCGCTTTTGCCACGGCATTTCCCTCGCTTCCTTCACCGAGCTTGTCGATGAAAGATTTGTCGATCTTCAATATATCAACGGGAAATCGCTGGAGATAACTCAAGCTCGAATAACCGGTACCGAAATCGTCTATCGCCAATCGAACGCCGAGATCTTTTAGCTTCTGAAGCTTATCGATCGTCGTTTCCGCATCTTCCATCATAAAGCTCTCGGTTATTTCGAGAATCAATAGATTTGCGGGTAGGCCCGATTCGGAAAGCGCCCGATCGACAACGTGGACAAGATCGCGTTCGTGAAACTGACGGATCGAGATATTCACCGTGACCGAGAAATCGGCCCGATCGACGAATTCCTCGCGCCATTTCTGGATCTGCTTACAAGCTTCGACGATGACCCATTCACCCAGCGGAACGATCAAGCCAGTTTCTTCCGCAAGCGGTATGAACTTTAGCGGCGCGACCATTCCAAGCGTCGGGTGCATCCAGCGGACAAGTGCTTCCATTCCGACAAGATCCGACGAATTAAGGTCGAAGATCGGCTGGTAATGGATGATGAATTCGTCGTGCTCGATGCCGCGGCGAAGATCTGCCTCGAGCTCAACGCGTTCGACGAGCGCTTCGTGCATTTTTCGTTCAAAGACGACGTATTTTCCTTTTCCCTCGCTCTTAGCAAGATACATCGCAAGATCGGCGTTGCGAAGAAGCGTCTCGGAAGTCGATGCATCGTCGGAACTCGTGGCAATTCCTATGCTTGTGCCTACGTAGATCTCCTTGCCTTCAACAAGAAATGGCTGGCGGAAAACATCCAGGATGCGCTCGGCGATCATCTTTGCCTCGCCGATGGATGTTACAGATTCGACAAGCACGGCAAATTCATCTCCGCCGAGCCGGGCCGCAGTATCGGTGTTTCGCAGACAATCCTGAAGGCGTTCTGCCACTGAGATCAGAAGTTTGTCGCCAGCTGCATGGCCCATCGAATCATTGACGGATTTGAAATTATCGAGGTCGAGGAATAGCACGCCAAGCGTTGTGCTGTTCCGGCCCGTTTTCGCAAGCGCATGATCGACGCGGTCGCGAAAAAGCGCGCGGTTTGCGATCTTGGTCAGCGGATCGTGAAGGGCTTGATGCGTCAACTGGTCCTCGAGCGATTTGCGGGTCGTTACGTCCATCATCGAACCGAGCATTCGTACCGAGCGTCCGTTCTCGTCGCGGACAACATAACCGCGGTCGGCGACATGGGCGTACGTGCCGTCAGAACGGAGGAAGCGATATTCTTCGGTCCAGTTCGTCGTAGTGCTCTCGATCGCCCGCTTGATGTTATACGAAACGCGTTCGGCGTCGTCCGGATGAAGCTTTTGTCCCCAGCCTTCGAGCGAGGTTGGTGCTTCTTCGGCTTTGTAGCCAAATAGCGTGTAAAAGCCTTCGTTCCACCAGAGCTCGTTTGTTTCAAGGTTCCAATCCCAAACGGCATCGCTCGTTGCACGAGTAACCAATTCGAATCGTTCGTTGCTTTGGCGAAGCGCGACCTCGCCGCGTTTGCGTTCGATCGCGATCGCAATTTGATCGGCGACGGACGTTAGAAGTTCAACATCGCGCTGATCGTATGTGTCGGAATTCTCATAATCTTGAACAACGAGAACACCGATCGAACCGCTTGGCGTTTTAAGTGGAACACCGAGCCAGATCGGCGAATCCGTTCCGACCGATTCGACCTCGCCGGCATCGATCAAACGCTTTGCGTCCGCATCGGTGAACAGCATCGATTCGCCTTTGCGAAAAACGTATGCACTAAGACTCTGCCCGACCTTGAACGGCGGCGGCATCGGGTCGTATTTATCGACCCAGAATTGCATTGTCAGCATCTCGCTCGCGGGCTCGTAAAGTGCAACGAAGAAATTCTCGGCGTAGATAATGCGCTTGATCGTGTTATGAACAAGTTCAAGAAAATCTTCGAGGTTTGCGGTTGTCGTAACGCCGTGGATGATGCGCGAAATAGCCCGTGCTTCGGCTTCGAGCCGTTTCCGGTCGGTCACGTCTCGGGCCACGCACACGATCTTGTGCTCGCCCGTCGCCGGGTCTAGTATCTTCGCCGCCGAAATTGAAACTGCGTAACGGCTACCGTCCTTGCGAACGCAATATGTTTCAAGACGTTTTGTGATGACCTCGCGGTCGATTGAACGTCGAAACACTTTTTCAAAAAAAGCACTCTTGCGGGTAAGTATGTTTACGGGCATCCCAACCAATTCACTTTCCGTATACCCGGTTTGTTCTAAAGTGGCCGGATTTACCCGCGCTATCGTCGTATCGCGATTTATGATCAGAATCGAATCACGGATCGAATCGAATATGCTGTCGCCTATCGTCTGACCGGTGGCCGCATATTTGTCCGTAAACGGTAACCCGTGGTTCGGCATTGGACTGCCGTCAGCTTGTGAAGTTTGTTGGGTCTGCATTAAATATAGAGCCGTATTTGGCGGGAAGTAAACTTATGATCACGATCTAAGGCACAAGCGGCGCGTAAATGTGGCCGCGGGAAAAGGTCTCGATCTGCAGTCTGAATGTAAGGTCGGCCGGGAAGCGCAAACCGCTACAAAAATAATGACTTAGCGCGTTAGCTGATGTCAAGATTTTTATTCTAGAACAACAAAGCCTCGCCGGCCAGGGCGAGGCTTTCCAAGGTTCCCGATGTCCTTTTAATTATTTTGGATCAAGATCCCACCAATACTGTTTAGCCAGCGGTTTCTGCACGGGCCAGATCTGGTCAAGCGTGTCGGCATTGAACAATTCGCCGTTCTTCATTACAAAACTGATCGAATCGGTATTACGAATGTCTGCAAGCGGATCCTTGTCCATTACGACAATGTCTGCCAGTTTGCCCGGCTCAAGCGAACCGAGATCGCGTTCGAGCCCGATCGCTTCAGCTCCGAGAATCGTTGCAACGCGAAGCGTGTCGTGGGTCGTCATTCCGCCGGACTGCATCGCCCAGATCTCCCAGTGAACGCCCATTCCTTGTAGCTGGCCATGGCCGCCGATCCCGACCTTTCCGCCGGCTTTGAGCATCGCATTTGCATCAGCAGCGATCTGCTTGAATGAATATTCTTCGGGACGGAACCACTGCGCCCGGCGGCGCATCATTCGGTCCATCAGCTCACGTGGAATGAATTTGCGGAGCCGCTTGTTGTTGAGAACATCGGTCGTTTGGAAGAAGTAATTCTCGGTCCAGGGTCCGCCGTAGGCGACGAGGATCGTCGGCGTGTAATAGGTCTGCGTTTGCGCCGTCATTTCGATAATGTCTTTGTAGACCGGCTGAAGCGGGAATGAATGTTCGTGGCCGGAATAGCCATCTATCATCTGCGTGATGTTGAGTTTCAGATCGAGAGCTCCTTCGGTCGTCGGCGAGATCTTGTTTGCGGCACACGCCATCGCGACCCATTGGCGGACGTTGCGATCACCGACGACATATTGCTTGAGCGTATCGGTCTGATACGCCTCGCGATATCGCTTGATGTAATTATCGACCGATTCTTTGCTGTCCATCCCAACACCGGAAAAAACACCCGGGCCCGTCGTGAATACGCGTGGGCCGAGGATCTCGCCGGTTTCGACAAGATCTGCATAAGCATAAACGTCGGTCGTTGAGCTCTGCGGGTCGCGCGTAGCCGTGACGCCGTATGCAAGATTCGCGAGATACTGCCAGACCTGGTTTTGATGCAGGTCACGCGGCGGCCACATGTGTGCGTGAACATCGACGAGGCCGGGAATGATCGTCTTGCCGGTTACGTCGATCGTGCGTGCACCCGCAGGAATTTGAACTTTGCCCTTCGGACCGACGGCGGCGATGCGGTTATTTGTTACAACAATGTCGCCGCGTTCGATGATCTCGTTGCCCTTCATGGTGATGACGCGAGCACCCGAAAGAACAACCGAGCCCGAGGGCTGTGGACGTGCGGACGAAACGGTGATCTTTGTTGCGACCGGTTCTTTATCATCCAGCTTTTGCTGATAAAGGCTGCTGCCCCAAGACCACGAAACGGATTTTCCATCGCGTCCCCAGTCAAGATAATCGCCGCCAAAAACGGACATCGTTTTGAACGGGACGTTCGCGGTCGGTCCGGAAAGATTGACGTTTATAGTTTCGCGTCCCAGCCTTGGGACGGTAACGATATAATGCTTGCCCTGCAGCTCAAGAAAAACGCGGCTTTGATCGGGCGAAATGCGCATTACGCTCGCCGAAGGTTGTTGCGGCGCCGTGCCTTTGCCGGTGACTCGCATATGCACGCGGCGGTCCTGTCCGTCGAGCCGGATCGAGACCAGGCCCATTCCGGTGGTAAGAAATACGCGGTTTGGATCGGATGAAAAATGCGGAAGCCGACCGCCTTGCGACGATGCGATCTGCAAAGGTGTGCCGCCGCCGGCCGGAATGTATTTCAGATCGGTTCCGGTCGAACCGCCGATGCCGGTTATCTCACGCTGCTGTTCGCCGTGATGTCCGTGGAGAGCTTCTTCCTCCGGCGACATAAATTCGTGGCCTTCGCGGATGTCGGCGAAAAGCTGGTCATCGACGGAGCCCGTTATGTAAACGATCTTCGAACCATCCGGCGAATAGACCGGATTCGCATAATACGCCGCTTGGTTGGTCAATTGGCGCGGAGTTCCGCCATCGGGCGACACTGAATTTATCTGTCCGCCTTGGCCCGACCACGTCACATAAGCGATCGAACGGCCGTCCGGCGACCACGTCGGCATAAATTCACCGTCGTTGGTGTTAGTTGCGCGACGCGGCGTGCCGTTGGGAAGGTCTTGAACATAAAGCTTGCTGAACGCCGTGAACGCGACACGTTTTCCATCGGGCGAAACCGCCGGATAACGAATGATACGTGCATTCACGCTCGCGCTGTCATCGACCTTATATTGAAAATGCACACGCGGGCCGGCCTCTGCTTCAACATTTACAGTAAACGGAATGTTCGTCGCCTGCCCACTTGCGATATCGATGCGGGCAACTTTGCCGTGTACGGGAACGATCAACGACCGGCCGTCAGGCGTAAAATCGTAGCCGGGATAGGTGTCACGCGTCGCACGTGATTCCTGATCGTCGCGGGTAACATTATTGATCAGCCAGCGTTCCTGATTCGTTTCAAGGTTTCTAACGCGAAGAGCGGTGCGTGTTTCGAAGCGCGTGGCGTATACAAGATTCTTGCCGTCCGGCGAGATCACGGGACGCATCGCCGAGCCTTGTGCATTTGTTATTCGTGAGATCTCGCTGGTATCGCGATCGAAGCGGAATATCTGCCAGATCGGAAATGTCGCGTTGTAGTTGAATGCTCCGTTTCGCTGAGCGTAATAAATATAGCGGCCGTCCGGCGAAAAGATCGCCCCCATTTTGTTTGCAGGCGGAGTCGGCGGCGGCGGTTGTCCCGGTCCGGGAAGAGGCGGCGGCGGCGGGCCAACGCTTACGCCCGAACCACCATCTTTGTGATATACAAAAGCATGAAATGCACCGATTGATTGATCGGATTTTGACACGACAATGTAATTGCCGTCTTCGCTCCACGAAGGCGAAACGTACATCGCTTTCGGGCCTTTGGTAATCTCTTTTGCTTCGGTGCCGTCCGACTTCATCACCCACAGATTCTCGGAACCGCTGCGGTCTGTTAAAAATGCGATCTGAGTTCCGTCAGGCGAAAATTTTGGCTGGCTTTCAAAAGACATTCCGCCGTGTAACTTTTTCGCCGTGCCGCCTTCGACCGGCATAGTGTAGATATCGCCGAGCATGTCGAAAATTATCGTTTTGCCATCGGGCGAGACATCGAGCGACATCCACGTGCCTTCGTTGGTCGTAAACTTGACCATTCGTGCCGGTTTCAGCGGCAGCGGCTCAGACTTTTTCTCGTCTTTCTTTTCTTCCTTTTTCTCTTCGGGTTTCGGTTCGTCCTGTGCCGCTAACGGCAATGGCAAGGACATCAAACACACGAACAAAAGGGCAAACAATTTCCGCAGGGGATCGGCAAAGCGCATAGTTTCTCCAAAGGTGAACAAATTGTATTTCGGGTCAATGAATGATACCGCTAATGATTACGGATACCAACGCGCTTTGTTTCACTCGATATTTAAATTCAATTTTCCGAATAGCGGATGTTTACAGGGCTGAAATTCGATATGTCGATAAAAATGCAAAACGTCGACGTATCCTTGCGATATGTACACGCCATCGACATATATCGCGAATAAGTCGATAAAATGAGAAAATGTCGACATATCAATGAATAATGCAATAAATGTAATTGGCGGTGGATTGGCTGGGGTTGAGGCGGCTTGGCAGGCGGCAGAACGTGGGGCGAAGGTGCGGCTCTATGAGATGCGGCCTGTGCGGCAGACGCCGGCGCATCGGACGGACAAGCTGGCGGAGATCGTGTGTTCGAATTCGCTGAAGACAGACGAGCCGGGCTCGGCACCTTATCTATTAAAAGAAGAACTGCGTCGCGGCGGTTCGATGGTCTTGGAGGTCGCCCACGCGACGCGCGTTCCGGCGGGGGCGGCTTTATCGGTGGACCGTGTAAAGTTCGCGGAAATGATAACCGAGCGGGTTGAAGCACATCCGAATATTGAGGTTGTTCGCGAAGAGGTGACCTCGATTGGTTGGAGCGCGGACACTCCTGTCCGCATGAGTGCGAAGAACGAACACGGTCTCGCCGGAGGAACCGGCGATGCGGACAAGAGTGTCCGCGCTCCTACGATTATCGCCACCGGTCCATTGACGAGCGATGCGTTGACTGCCGATATCATGCGGGTTACGGGTGACGATCAGCTTTATTTTTATGATGCGATCGCGCCGATCGTGGCTGCGGATTCGATCGATATGTCGGTTGCGTTCAAGGCGGCGAGGTATGACAAGGGCGGTAATGATTACATAAATTGCCCGATGGACCGGGAGCGGTACGAGTTGTTTGTTGCGGAGCTGCTCGAGGCGAAATCGGTGCCGTTGAAACGATTTGAGGATACGCATTGGTTCGAATCGTGTTTGCCTATCGAAGAGATCGCCCGCCGCGGGCCTGAGACATTGCGGTTCGGGCCGATGAAGCCAAAGGGTTTACGTCATCCGAAGTCCGGCGAAGAGCCATACGCATGTTTGCAGCTTCGTCAGGAAAATATGATGGCCGATGCGTACGGTATGGTCGGCTTTCAAAACCATCTTCGATACGGCGAACAGGAACGCATATTGAAATTAATTCCCGGTTTAGAGAAAGCTGAGTTTTTGCAGTTTGGACAGATACACCGGAATACTTTTATCAATTCGCCAACGATATTGAACGAAACTTTGTCGACGCGAAAAGATCCGAATCTGTTCTTCGCCGGGCAGATCACCGGTGTCGAGGGCTATGTCGAATCGGTCGCGACCGGCTGGCTGGCGGGAATAAATGCCGTGCGCGTTTTACGTGACCAGCCGATGATAACCGCTCCGCAAAGATCGGCGATCGGAGCTCTCTGCCGATACGTTTCGAACGTTGAGACCAAGAACTTTCAGCCGGTGAATATCACATTCGGCCTGATACAGGAATTGCCGCCGGAGCTTCGCAAACAGTATAGAAAGAAACGCGAACGGCATGTGTTTCAGGTGGAATTGGCATTGAAAGATTGGAATGAATTTATGACGGAATTGAAACGCGGAGACGAAGAAATTGTGAAATAACACCAGGAAGTTGCAATTCAGAATCGATTTTGGGCCATGCATAGCCACGCCGTTTACGGCGTGGCTATGCTAAAACAGGAAAGGCAACCCTGTTGGGAAAATGTTTGAATTAGCGATCATTATCGGGGCTGTGTTTGTCGTGGCCGTTTTGTATTCCTCGGTCGGGCATGGTGGGGCGTCGGGGTATCTGGCGGTGATGGCATTGCTTGCTGTCGCGCCTGAGGTTACGCGACCGACGGCGCTGACTTTGAATTTGTTCGTCGCGTCGATAGCGACGGTGCAGTACTACCGCGAAGGGCATTTTTCGTGGCGGTTGTTTCTGCCGTTTGCCGTGGCGTCGATACCGATGGCTTATCTTGGCGGAACAATTCAGCTTCCGACGAACGTATATAAGGTCGTGCTCGGCCTGGTGCTGATCTTGGCCGCGATACGGCTTGCGATAAATCTGAAAGGCGACGATGAATCGCATGCACCGCCGATCTGGCTTTCGGTTATTATTGGTGCGGTGCTCGGGTTGTTATCGGGTTTGGTCGGCGTAGGCGGCGGGATCTTTTTGACGCCGGTACTCTTGCTGATGCATTGGTCGAAAGCGAAAACTGCGGCTGGCATATCGGCTTTGTTCATATTTGTGAACTCGGCGGCAGGTTTGATCGGGGCTTGGCCAAAAATGCCGCCGCTGCCAGCGGATGTTTGGTTCTGGATCGCCGCGGCAATAGTCGGTGGAATGATTGGTTCGACGTTGGGCGCAAAGCGGTTCGATTCAATAACTTTGCGCAGGGTCTTGGCAGCAGTGTTATTATTTGCGGGTGTAAAACTTATTCTGGTGTAAAGCTATGATGAACAACAGTGATCTTAAGCATCTTCGTTATCTGCGGATCGGGCATTTCGTAAATGCCGGCATTTTGTTTCTGATCGCACTTTTCACAGTTATCTATATGGTGATCGGTGTGGCGATGATCGGTGGTGCTTTTGAAGGCGACAAAGATCCGCCGCCTGAATTTCTAGGATTTTTCTTTGTTGTGATTGGTGTTGTGTTGATGGCGATTTTTGGCGGGTTGGCCGTTCTAAATCTGATCGTCGCACGCAACCTACGCTCACAACGCAATTGGATATTCTGCGTTGTGATGGCGGCGGTAAACGTTATGTTCTCGCCGCTCGGCATTATTATCGGTGTGTTTTCGCTGGTAGTTCTGCTGCGTGAATCGGTAAAGCAACTTTTTGCAGCGAGCGCTCAACCAATTAGCGGACAAATGCCTAATTGGAGATAGAGTGCCGTTTCGCCCGATAACGTTAATTTTGATCTTCGCCGCTTTTTGCGGCTTTTCGTTCGCGCAATCCGGCCGCGTCAAACCAACTGAATCGCCAACGCCGAAGACTGCACCGCGGCTGCCCGGAAACTATGTTCCGACGGCCGAACGGCCGCGTGTCGCGACCGGCGAACCGAAGATAACTCCCACGCCCAAAAACGACGATGAAGTTATCTCGGTCGACTCAACGCTTATCCCAATACCTGTTTCCGTGCTCGATGAAAATGGCCGGCCGGTCGTAAATCTAAGGCTCACGGACTTTAAATTGAAGATCGACGGACAAGCGGCCGAGATCGGCGAACTTGCGCGGTCGGAAACACCGATCCGGCTCGTGATGCTTTTTGATAATTCGGGAAGTGTTTTGGAGGCTCGCGAGTTTGAAAAGAAGGCCGCGATAAAATTCTTTCGAAGTGTGCTTCGGCCGGAGAAAGATCTCGCCGCGTTGTTTACCGTCTCAACTATTACACAGATCCAGCAGCGGTTTACGAACAACGTAGCCTCGCTGACCCAAGCGATCGAATACATGGGGCGACCCGACGGAGCTACGGCTTTGCTTGACGGCATCGAAATGGCTGCTGAATATCTCGCCGAGGCAGACGGGCGACGTGTAATAGTGATCGTATCGGACGGCGACGATACAAAAACGGATACTACGTTCGAGAAAGCCGTTCGGGCAGCGCAGCTTAGAAACTGCCAGATCTACGTCGTCAAGACCACCGAGTTCGAGAACTATATTAGGACGGGCTCGCGAAGGGGTAGCGCAAATACACGTCAGTTGATAGCCGAACGCCGAATGATAGAACTTACCCGACAAACGGGCGGCGCGGTCTACGCACCCATCGACGAACGCGAACTCAGCGACGCTTTTCGTCAGATCTCAGCCGAGCTTTCCCAGCAATACGTTCTTAGTTATTATCCGGACGACGAAACAGACAAACGCGGCGAATTTCGCGAGATCGACGTTGCGGTTAAAAACAAACCGGCTCTGACGATCAGAACGCGCAAGGGTTATTATGTTCCCAGGCGATGACACTTCAAGAAACGCTTTCCGAATTTCACCAGCACTTAAAATATGAGCGGAACATGAGCCCTCATACGCAGCGGAACTACGCCTCGGACCTAGAGCAATTTCGTGAGTTCATTTTGCGGATCGAGAAACGCGAGGATATTGCCGTTAAGGACATTGATCGGCTGACTATACGGGAATGGATGTCGTCGATGCATGCGGCGAACAAGTCGAAGGCTTCGATCGCGAGAAAGCTTGCAAGCTTGCGGACATTTTTTCAATTCCTGATCCGCGAGGGTAAGCTCGAGACGAATCCGGCAAAGCTGGTTGCAACGCCTCGGATCGAGCGGAAGTTGCCGAATCATCTTTCGATGGAAGATGCGGTTCGGTTGATCGAACTACCGGACGTGAACACCGATCTTGGCCGACGCGACCGTGCGATATTGGAATTTTTATATGCGACAGGAATCCGCGTTAGCGAACTGGTTGGAATTGATACAAACGACATTGATTTTCGAGAGCGAATGGTCCGCGTAATGGGCAAGCGAAAGCGTGAGCGGATCGTGCCGTTTCACGAGCACGCTTTGCAGGCATTGATGCTTTATCTGGAAACCTCGCGGCCGCTGTTTCTTGCTGAATGCCCTGAGGCGGAACGCGATCTAGATGCCGTTTTTCTGCATCGTCGCGGCGGGCGTTTGACTACACGAAGTGTCGGGCGAATGCTCGATAAATACATCAAGCAATGTGCGGACATTCACAACATCTCGCCGCATTCTTTAAGACATTCATTCGCCACGCACCTGCTCGATCAAGGTGCCGACCTCCGCGATATACAAGAACTTCTCGGCCACGTGCGGCTTTCAACAACGCAGATCTACACGCAGGTTTCGATGGAAAAGATGATCGCGGTTTACGACAAAGCACACCCGAAAGCGTGATAGAATAATCGATGTTATGGCGCAAAACGTTCTGACGATCGAATACAGCGACGAACTGCTAAAGCGGCTCGGCATATCACGCGAAAGGTTTCCCAACGAGGCTAAATTTTTGCTTGCCGCAAAGCTGTACGAACTCGGTCATCTCTCTTCAGGTGAGGCCGCTCAAATGGCATTAATGGGCCGAGTGGATTTTTTGCTAGGCCTTCACAAAATAGGAATTCCTATGAGCAACCTTCGGTTAGCAGATCTCGAATCGGATATCGATTTTGCGCTTAATGGCTGAGAAGATCGTTTTAAACTCGGGTCCGCTGATCACATTCGCTAGAATCGACGCGCTGAAAATCATCGCCCAACTTCCATTCGAGTTCGTAACTCCAAAAGAAGTCCATGACGAACTTCGTTCGGGTCCGAGAGACCTCTTAGCTAGTTCATTCCCCGCGTTTATTACCGTGATGAAGTTATCCTCGCCTTATTCCGAACAATATTTCGACAGTCTCGATATTGGTGAGGCTGCTGTTATTCAGCTCGCCGTCGAAGAAGGTATCAAAACAGTTTGCCTTGACGAGCGAAAAGGTCGGCGAGTCGCTGCACAAAACGGTCTTCGGACATTTGGTTCACTCGGTCTTTTGGGGCGAGCTAAGAAATTGGGCATCATCGACGAAATAAATCCGTTCATTGGGAAAGCTCTAAGATCAGGTGTTTATTATGACGCGAAATTGATCGACTATTTTCTAGAGAGTTTCGATGAGAAGATGCCAGACTAATTTATGTGGGGTGTGCGGGGTTACACCCGAACATTTGTGATCCTTGCTGGAGAAAAGATATGAAAAGATCAATGACTCTAATCGCCGTTCTGCTTTTGGGCGTTGGCTATCCGAACGCACAGCAATCGGTTGCCGGTTTTCCGACGGTGACCGTTACCGGAACTGCCGAGATATTCGTTGTGCCGAATGAGGTTACGTTCTCGGCAAAGGTCGAGAAAACAGGCAAGACGCTGCCCGAGGCGAAGCAGCTGCACGACACGGCGCTCGCGAGATTGATCTCGGCCGCACGACGTTTTGTTACGGACGAAAAAGACATCAAGACAGATTTCCTTTCCGTCGCGGAACATTACAAGCGTGTGAAGACAGATCCGGATGATGACGAATATACGAATGTGTTTGATGGCTACAAAGTTTCTCGGTCGGTAACGATAAAACTTCGCGATATCTCAAAATTTGAACGAGCTCTCGCAGATCTCGTGGCGGCAGATGTTTCAAATATCGGACGCGTAGTTTTCGGCACCTCACAGTTGCGAAAATATAAAGACGAAGCCCGTGCGAACGCGATGGACGCGGCGAAAGAGAAAGCCACGGCACTTGCCAGCCGCATCGGGCAAACGATCGGCAAAGCGGTTTCTATAGAGGAGAAGGACGTTGACGGATACCGCAGCCCTGGCGCAAACATTTCGTCAAACAGCTTTTCGATCGCAGATAGCGACGATGACGACGAAGATCTTTCGGCCGTCGGAACGATCAGCGTCAAGGCACAGGTTGACGTAGAATTTATCTTGAACTAGAACACTACTTGGTCGGTTATTTTATGAAAAAGGTCACATTTCTTTTCATTGCAATTGCTGCTCTTTCGTTCAATGTTTTTGGTCAGGAACGCTTGCTGACGATCGACGATATCTTCAGCCCGGTTCCGAGCGAACGCGTTGCTTTCGGCGGAAGCCCGACGCGGTTCGTGTGGGCGGCGGACGGGCGTTCGTTCAAGCAGATCGAAGGCGAACAGATCAAACGCGTCGATGCGATCACGGGTGAATCAAAGCCGTTCTATGACACGCAGCGGTTTGTGAATGCACTAGCGGCTGCCGGAGTTTTGGGTGCGCGTGACGCGTATCGCCTGGCAAACTCGATCGCGCTCAAATTCAATTCGACCGAAACGGCGATCTTGCTCAATCAGAACAACGATCTTTGGCATTACGACATCTCGGCGGGAACGCTGAAGCGTTTGACCAACAACCCTGAGCCCGAGGTCGAGGAAGACTACAGCCCCGACGGAAAGTGGGTTAGCTTTGTTCGCGGCAATGATCTTTATGTGGCGAGCGTCGGGACCGGCGAAGCCAAACGCGTAACGACCGACGGAAGCAAGACGGTTCACAACGGGATCCTCGTTTGGGTCTATGAAGAAGAGCTTTACGGCCGCGGGCAGAAGCGAGGCTATTGGTGGTCGCCCGATTCGAAACACATCGCGTTTCTAAGGCTCGACGACGCACCGGTTCCGAAATTTGTTCTCACCAACGACATTCCGGCTAAACAGATAGTAGAAGAAACAAATTATCCGAAGGCAGGCGACCCGAATCCGCTTGTTCGTTTAGGAATTGCCGATGTAACGAAAAGTTCGATGGTGCCTAGCCCGGGCAGCATTCCGCTCGTCGGTGATCTTCTTCCCGGTTCGGTCCAGCGGTTTGGTGATGCGATCAGGTTTGCCGATCTGAAGAAATATAAACCCGAAGATCTGTTGATCGCACGTGTTGCGTGGACTCCGGATAGCGAACGAGTTCTGTTTCAAGCACTCAATCGTGAGCAGACATTTCTTGATCTGAACGCCGCAAAACGTGACGGATCAGTAACGAAGCTTTTGACCGAAACGACAGCCGCGTGGGTCGAGGTTTACGACGATCCGATCTTTGCCGGACGCCCGCAGGACAGCCGCGAAATGATGGTCTGGCAATCGGCACGCGACGGCTGGCGGCATCTTTATTTATATGACGAAGAAGGTCGGCTCGTCCGACGCCTTACGGATGGCAAATGGGAAGTGCGTGCGGTGCACGGCGTTGATACGCAGAATGGCTGGGTCTATTTTTCCGGGACGAAGGATAGCCATATTGAAGAGAATCAATACCGCGTAGCTCTTCGCGGCGGTGAAGTGGAACGGCTTACGAAAGGCGAAGGAAATCATTCGGCTACGTTCAATTCTACGTTCACCCATTTCGTCGGCGGCTGGAGCGATATCCACACGCCGCATCAACAACGGCTTTATAAAGCCGATGGCACGATTGAACGGGTTATCAATGAGAACAAGGTTGCGGTGCTCGATGAATTCAAGCTTTCAAAGCCTGAGTTCATGAAGGTAAAAACACGCGATGGTTTCGAGATGGAAGCCGTTATGATCAAGCCGCCGGATTTTGACCCCGCGAAAAAATATCCGGTTTTGCAATACACTTACGCCGGCCCGCATGCTCCGCAAGTGCGAAATACGTGGACCGGAAACCGCTATCTATGGCATCAGATGCTGGCACAGAAAGGGTACATAATCTGGATATGCGACAATCGCACCGCGAGCGGAAAAGGTGAAGAATCGACTTGGCCGGTTTACAAACAAATGGGCACGCTCGAGCTTCGCGATATCGAAGACGGTGTTAACTTCCTGAAAGAACAGCCGTTCGTGGACGTCGAACGCATCGGAATATGGGGCTGGAGCTATGGCGGATTTATGACGAGCTATGCGCTTACGCACAGTAAGCTTTTCAAGATGGGAATCGCCGGCGGTTCGGTCACCGATTGGGCACTTTACGATTCGATCTACACCGAACGCTTTATGCTTACGCCACAAAATAATCGCGCCGGTTACGAGAAAACATCGGTCATCAAAGCGGCAAAAGATCTGCACGGAAAACTGCTGCTGATCCACGGCGTGATGGACGACAACGTACACCAGCAGAACACGATACAGCTTGTTAACGAACTTCAAAAACACAACAAGCAGTTCGAACTTATGCTCTATCCCGGCCAGCGGCACGGCGTGGTAAACCCGCAGCAAACACGGCATATGTATCAGATGATGACGGAATTCATTTTGCGAAATCTTTAAAAAGTTGTTTTTAGTCGATCGTGATCAGTAGAGCCTCGCCATTTCGTGCGTTGTCGAGGCTCCTGAGTAGAGGTGCGGCAAATGGGATCAGGTCAATATAACGGTTCGATCTAGCTTTCAAGACAAGCAAAGCGATCGCGTACTTAGAGAGGTTTTGTTGGTAAGAAAGGTTGCGATCGACGGTCAGGAAGACATCGAACTCCGGTTCCGCCAGTTTCATTAGTTCGCCGTTCTTAATCCCGGCCCAACCCATTTCCGGCACCGTGCGCACTTCTAGTTCACCGAATTCTCGGGCGAACCGGCGGTCGATACACTCATCGAGCAATATCCTCAAGCGGCTATCTTCTCCATCTGATCCTCAGCCTGTTGGAGGAACTGGACGACCTGTTCCCTGGTAACTGTCGGAAAGCCTTCGAGAAAATCTTCGACGCTGTCACCAGCCTTTAGAAAATCGATAAGCGTTTGGGTTGGAACGCGGGTTCCCGCAAAAACCGTAGTTCCACCCATGATTTCTTTTGCGGACGTGACGACCATTTGCTTCATAGAATCATTGTATCAAATGAATGATGTTCGGTTATCCTTAATTTGGTTTGAATCCGACATATGCTTATGAAAATGTTCAAAAGTTTTGCGTTGCTATTGTTCGCGGTTTGCATTGCGAATTCTCAAACTGTTGACAAACGGATCGATGAGATCCGCAAGCTTTACGATCAAACAGAGCGACGTATTGCCGATGCCGCAAAGCGGGAACAGTCAGATATTTTCGTCGTGGAAGTAGACGTTAACAAGCGTCTGAACTCGTATCCTGCGGTCGGCACCTATGCGTCCTCCACAAAGTTTTATTTCACATACGGCGACCGCGAGAAAGACCCGTATCCAAGCCGATTGCTAAGAGCCGACGTTGTGGTCAAGCGTTCTTCCACGACCACAAACGCGGAATTTCTATACAACGCCTCAGGTGAGCTTGTGATGGGACTCGTGCTCACCGACGGAGAAGAACAGCGCGAAACGCTCGCCTATTTTTCGCGTGGTCAGTTGATAAAGATGGTCGATGATGACAGGGAAGTGAATATCAAACTCCGAGCTGTCAGTGAAACAGCCCAATCGCTAAAGGTCGAATCGGCCAGGCTAAAAGGGCTTTTTGCTTCGGCGATCAAAGAAGGTTTGTAGCCGTTAGTTTCGCGACTTGAAGTCGTCAAGATCCTGGATTGTATCAGTGTCAATCGCGGCTTCGGGCAGGTCGATCGCGAATGTGGATTCGGTTTGTCTTATTAGATCTCTGGCTCCTTTGTCGCCTTCGACTTCGGAAAGCGGGCCGAACATCTCACGCGAAAACAGAGCCGGAACTCCGAGGACACTATTATATTGTGCCGCAACTATCGCGACGCGCTTCTGTTTAAACGCTTCGATAAATAGCATGAT
The DNA here is from genome assembly GCA_038256005.1 of Pyrinomonadales bacterium. Taxonomy (GTDB): domain Bacteria; phylum Acidobacteriota; class Blastocatellia; order Pyrinomonadales; family Pyrinomonadaceae; genus OLB17. The sequence goes on along the minus strand of JBBSKW010000058.1, from coordinate 944 downwards.
CATTTCCGCCGTTACGAATGGCTGATCGCAGAGCGTTATCATCACCGCATCGATCTTCGGTTCGAGCGAAAGCAGCTTTTCGAGACCGACGCGGATCGATGAACTCATTCCGGTTGCCCAATTTTCATTCACGGCCAGTGAGACCTCAAGGTCCTCGATCTCAGATTTCGAACCTTCGACCTCCGCACCAAGAACGACAACGATCGGTTTACATTCTGAGCCGACGAGAGCCTCGGCCGAACGGCGAAGAAGCGTCATGCCTTGAAACTCAAGAAGTTGTTTTGGTCTGCCGAGCCGCCGCGAACCGCCGGCCGCGAGAAGCAATCCACCGATCCTAAATGAACTATTTTCTGTCATAGATCGACGCCTGTCGGTCACGTAGCGGGCCGCCGTTTCGGTTCTTCAACACGCTTTGTATCTCGGCGATGATCGAAATTGCTATCGCCTCGGGCGTGTCGGCCCCGATGTCTAAACCGGCTGGCGCACGAAGCCGCGAGAGTTGTTCTTCACTGAACGGGTGACCAAGCTCATCCAAGATCTGCTGTGTACGTTTCTTTGGCCCTAGTGCCCCGACGTAGACCGCGTTGGACGCCAGAGCGCCTGGCAACATCGCTTTATCGCGGTCGTAATTGTGGTTCATGAGCACGAACGCCGTTAACTTATCGACTTCCCATTCGGGGGATCTATCGCGGTCAAGCCCGACGAGTGCATCACAATTCGGGAAGCGTTCCTCTGTTAAAAAAGCAGGTCGATGATCACAGATGTTTACATCCCAACCGAGTCCGTGCCCGGCCTCAGCCAGTGGAACGGCATCGGCACCTGCACCGAGAATATAAAGTTGAACCGGCGGGGTCAGCTTTTCAAAAGCATATTCGACCGTGCCATTTTCGGTCTCGTAGCGAATCGTCTCAAAGTTAGCCGACGAATCGGCGAACGTCCGCAGG
>JBBSKW010000057.1:0-17989 GCA_038256005.1 Pyrinomonadales bacterium | reverse complement strand
TTCGCGTAAAACCTTCGGTCGAGATCCGAACTTTGATGTCGGCCAGTTCTTTCTTGATCGCGGCTCCACGTTCTGCGGTATCATTCCCGGCAGAGATCGAACCGATCAGATCGGAGAAATGCTTCGCTTCAAAGGAAGATTTTGAGTCTTTCGTTTGAGCGGTCACCGATGCCGCGAAGATGGCAGCAAGCAAAGTAAGTTTAACTAGCGATTTAAACATCAAAATATCCCGTCTTCGTCCTTTTCTATTGCGGTCTCAGTTTCGTCAGTCGTGTCAGAATTCTTAACTTTCTTCTGAGGCTTTTCGCTTCTCGGTTCCTCGGTCTTATGGATCTTTTCGCTTGGCTTTTTATCGGCCACCTTAGCCTTTTTCGGAAGGAAGATGGTGAACATCTGGTAGCCTTCCATCTTTGGATAGATCTCGACATCAGCCAGATCGACCAGATCAGCAGTCAACCGTTTCAAAATCTTTGCGCCCAGTTCTCTGTGCGTCATTTCGCGTCCGCGGAAGGCGATCGCGGCCCGGACCTTATCACCGTCTTCTAGCCATTCGCGGGCGTGTTTCATACGGTATTCGTAGTCATGATCGTCGGTTCCCGGACGGAACTTGATCTCCTTGACCTGAACGTTTACCTGCTTCTTTTTCGCCTCGTGAGCCTTTTTCTTTTGCTCATAAAGGAACTTACCGTAATCGATAAGCTTACAAACGGGAGGCTGCGCTTTCGGTGCGATCTCGACAAGATCGATACCCATTTCGCGTGCTTTTGCGATCGCGTCGCGGACGTCCATTACCCCGAGAGCCTCGCCGTCTTCGGTGACGACACGAACCGACGGAACTCTGATCCGTTCATTCGTCCGGTGTAGCGGTTCACGAAAACGCGGCTTAAAATTTCTTCCACCAAATCTTCTAGCGATATCTGCCTCCTATGGTCATTTGCGATCTTAGAGCGAACGCAGTTGTTTTTTCTGCATTATGACTTCTAAGAACTCTTCAAGCGTCATCTGCCCGATGTCGCCCTCTTTACGTTCGCGAACTGCAACCTTGCCGGCTTCCAATTCCTGATCGCCGAGCACAAGCATGTACGGCACTTTCTGGAGTTGAGCATCACGAATTTTCGCGCCGATCTTATCAGACTTTGTATTCGATTCAACACGAAACCCCGCGACACGGATCTTATCGGCAATGCTCTCGGCATAGTCGTTGATCCGATCCGTTATCGGAAGAACGGTAACTTGTACCGGAGCGAGCCACAGCGGGAAAGCACCGGCATACTGTTCGATCAACACGCCGAAGAAACGCTCGATCGACCCGAACAGTGCACGGTGGATCATTATCGGCTGATGCTTCAAGTTATCTTCGCCTGTATATTCGAGCTCAAAACGTTCCGGCAAATTGAAATCGAGTTGTATCGTTCCAAGCTGCCATACGCGGCCAATAGCGTCTTCGATTTTAATGTCGATCTTCGGGCCATAGAAAGCTGCTTCGCCTTCAATTCGCTCGTATGAAATGTTCCTTTCTTTCAGAGCACTCGCGAGCTGTTCTTCGGCATTTGCCCAGTCTTCGTCGGCTCCAAGATAGCCTTTGTTCTCTGCTCCGCCGCGAACCGACAATTCGAACTTAACTTTTTCAAAACCGTAAGTCTCAAAAACCTTGATCGCGAAATCCAAACAATCGGAAACTTCTGTGTGAACCTGATCAGGACGGACGAAAAGATGGGCGTCGTCAACCGTAAATCCGCGAACACGCATCAGCCCGTGAAGTGCCCCCGATAATTCCGCTCGATATACCGTGCCCATTTCTGAATATCGTTGAGGCAGATCTCGATAGGATCGCGGCGAAGATTTGTATATCCCGATATGGAACGGGCAATTCATCGGCTTTAGCCGGTACTCTTCATCCTCGATGCTCGTCGGCGAATACATCGAATCAGAGTAATTGCCCTCGTGACCACTCTTGACCCAAAGATCGCGCTTTGCGATGTGTGGCGTAAACACGAAACTATACCCACGCTTTTCTAGCTCTTCCTTGAGCAGGCGTTCCATTTCCATCCGGATGATTCCACCCTTCGGATGCCAGAGGATCAAACCTTGGCCGTAATCATCGTCGATCGAAAAAAGATCAAGCTGTTTGCCAAGCTTACGATGATCCCGCTTATCCGCTTCTTCTCGCTGCTTGACCCATGCGTCCAGTTCTTCCTGTATCGCAAATGCAGTTCCGTAGATCCTCTGCATTTGCTGATTTTCCGAGTCGCCTTTCCAATACGCTCCGGATAAAGCCAGCAACTTAAAAGCCTTCAATTTACCGGTATGCGGAACGTGCGGCCCAAGACAGAAATCGATGAATGGAGAACCGTCGATATGATAAACGCTCGCCGAATCCGAAACCTTCTCCTCTATCAATTCACGCTTTAACGGTTCATTGCGCTTTTCGAAAATATCGAGAATAGTTGCTTTGTCGATCTCTTCCCGTCGATAAACCAGATTCGCCTTAGCCATCGATTTCATCTTCTTCTCGATGACCGGCAGATCTTCTTCCGTAAGATTTCGCGGAGCAATTAGATCGTAATAAAAGCCGTAACGCGGATCCTCCATCAAGGCCGGTCCAACGCCGAGTTTCGTTCCCGGAAAAAGATCCAACACCGCCGCAGCGAGTAAGTGAGCGGTGGAATGGCGAATTACTTCAAGGCCGTCGCGGGTCTCAAGTGTGATCGGCTCGATCGAAAGCACTTCGTCCGTTTGGTCGAGCGACTTATTCAGATCGACATCGGCACCGTTAACCTTGGCCGCAAGCGCAGATTTTAGTGCATCGCGGTCAAACGCCTTAATTGCGTCCGCAACGGTCGCAGGCGCAGGAATGAGACGCTGATCCCCACCAAATTTAATGTTTAATTCGCTCATAAAATTGTTAATTGTGAATGCATTCGTCTCCATCGGTCATACGATACAGACGTCACCCGTTAGGGCCGCCCTTATCTACCGATCAACGATCTGTGATCGCCAATTAACAATGCCTACTACTAACTAAGATCAGATCCGATAAGAGCGACTTTGCCTTACGAATTCGAATAGAATTCGCGAATGTCCCGCCGTTAGAGGCGGGTCGTAGTAGTTGTAAAAACCGCAAAGTACTTCGAAAGCATCTTATCGAAAATATAAATGGTAGTCTCTAGCAGACTCGAACTGCTGACCCCTACCTTGTCAAGGTAGTGCTCTACCAACTGAGCTAAGAGACTGTACCGTCGCCAATTCAAGAGAAAGACGAACCTAAAGAATGACAAATGACAATAAAAGTGTCAACCGTCTGAAGCGTGCGCTCGTGGTGAGCGTTGAAGTTTCGCGTGCGCGAACGGTTATTCGCAGCCTAACTAACACCGGTGCAAAACCGATGCATAGCGATGGCCACGAGTTTCGTTGTTCTGTCATCCACGTCGTATTTGGGATTTACTTCGCTGAATTCGATCAGCTTGGTATTCGCAAGTGACGCGGCGTATTTTACGAGCTGAATAAACTCACCGGCGCGCAGACCAAGTGGCGACGGAGCCGACGTTCCGGGTGCGTCCGCCATTCGGACCACGTCAAGATCGAAGCCAAAGAAAGTGCTCATTGAAGAACTGTGACGAATGAAGTTTTGCCGAATTTGCTCTTTGATCTCCTCGTCGGGCTCGTTTCGGCTTCGCAGAAGCTCAAGGCTGATTCGGTTTACGCCAAGTTCGCGAATATATTCGTAATAAACTGGCGAGCAAAAGTGCGATTGATAGCCAACCTCGTAAAAGTAATGCGGTAGAAGAAACTTTTCTTCGAGAAGCTGACGGTATGGCGTTCCACTGTTTCGCTGATCGGCGATGCGAACGTCTAAATGAGAATCCACATTAATTGCGATCCAGTTTGCCGCTCCGAAAATTTCACTCATCGCTCGGCCATCCGGATAGGAAATGTCATTTCCGCCACCTAGAATGATCAGCCGTTTACCGTCGGAAAGCACTTGTTTGACGATCTCGCAATGGATGTCGTGAGTCTCTTCAAGGCTGCTACCGATCCTTACATCCCCAAGGTCGATGATCTTTTTCTTGACGTTGAATGTGGTTAATTTATAGAACTGTTCGCGGATCCTGTGCGGAGCTAGGGCTGCTCCCTCCCGACCTTTGTTTCGCCGTACGCCTTCATCCTGTGGGCATCCTAGAATTGCGATCTCGGCGGATGGGTATGATTCTTTTTCCCGGCCAACGACCTCGCCAAGCCTTGGATCGTTTCGATCTCCACGTTTGAAATACACGTCATCATTCGGACGCGTTGTCAGTTCAAAAATACTAGTCATATTGGCACCTAGTATTTTCCGAATCGCTTCTCAAGTCAATATTCACGCACCGACTGACGTTATCTACCACAGCATTTACACGCGAACTGTTCGGGATCTTTGTCCAACTCGGCAAACCGTTTGTCCGCCTCTGCGCGGATCTTGTCTTTCTCATTGGAATCAAAGTATTCGTTGATCGCGTTCACCACTAACAGCTTTTCAGCGTTTGTTAAACCTAAAAATCCATTGAAGACGATTATTGTATTTTCGGTCATCTTAGAATCATCCTTGACTTAAGCTAAGTGTTAGAATAACACTAGCGAATCCTCGATTCTTGAGGGAATGCGTCACGTCCATTCAGGATTATGAAACACTTAAAACTAGCTTTCTCGACATTAACTCTCGTGGCGATCTTTTCTACTGTTGCTTCGGCCCAGGTAGATGAATTCTGTACTGAATTCGGTGCGATGCCTACACTTGAATCGGCACGATTAAGTACACCGTACGTCTATGGCCGCGTAACCTATCGCACCCCAGATGCTACCAACAAATTGCCAAAGATAACTGTGATCTACTTGGAACGGGAACAAGCGGCGAAGCGACTAACTGTGAGCGAAAGAGGCACATATTGTTTTCGGCGCTCCGGTGGTGCAGGCGGTGGAACCCTTTTGATAGATATTGACGGTGTTGAGGTGGCCCGACGAGGAGTCTCCGGATTTGGTACCGCCCAAATTAGGGAAGATTTTGATATTGCTCCGAATAATACATCGGCATCGCCCGCCGTCGTGTCAGCAAAATTTCCATATCCGCGAACACAAAAAGTGAAGGATCTGTTTATCAAGACGTCTGAAGCGGAAGCAAGTAAAGATGTAAAGCAGGCGATCAAGTACATGGCGGAAGCTGTTGCCGCCGATCCGAATGATTTCATTGCGTGGGCGAAGCTCGGAACTCTGTACCTAGACGAAAAGGCCTATGCCCACGCGGAATCAGCCTTCCGAAAGTCGCTTGAACTAAAACCGGAATATACGCCCGCTTGGATCAACGCCGGCAAGGTGCGAACCGAGCAGAAACAATACGAAGCGGGGATCGAAGTTTTCAAACATGTGATAACCCTCGATCCGACTTCTGCTCGTACTTACCAGTTACTCGGTGAGGCCTATTTGATGACAAAACGCGGATCACTCGGAGCGGAAGCGTTAAATAAAGCGCTCGAGCTTGATCCCATCGGGATGGCCGAATGCCATATTCAGCTTGCCCACCTGTACCAATTAGCTAAAGCGAATGATATGGCCGCGAAGGAATATACAGCCTTGCTCGAAAAAGTGCCGAATCATCCGGATAAGAAGAAATTCGAAAAATTTATTAAAGAACATTCGAAATGAGATCAAGTGTTCTGCATTGGTATTTCGACATTATTCTTATTGGCGAAATCGATCGCTTCTTCGTATCCTGCGTCCGCGTGGCGGATAACGCCCATGCCGGGGTCGGTGGTTAAGACGCGTTCGATGCGGCGAGCTGCTTCCGATGTGCCGTCGGCTACTATAACCTGTCCCGCGTGGAGCGAATATCCGATCCCGACGCCGCCGCCGTGATGGAGCGAGACCCACGTCGCACCGCCGACGGCGTTGATCATTGCGTTGAGATAGACCCAATCGGCGATCGCGTCGCTGCCGTCCTTCATCGCTTCGGTCTCGCGGTTGGGCGAGGCAACGCTGCCACAGTCTAGATGATCACGGCCGATGACGATCGGAGCCTTTAGCTCGCCGCTCGCGACCATTTCATTCAGTTTTAACCCTGCGTGTGCACGAGCTCCGTAGCCGAGCCAGCAGATACGTGCGGGTAAGCCCTGGAATTCTACCTTTTCTTGGGCCATGGTCAGCCACCTGGCAAGATGGTCGTCTTTCGGGAAGAGGTTCAGGATCGCTTCATCCGTGCGATAGATGTCTTCTCTGTCACCCGAAAGTGCGACCCAGCGGAACGGGCCTTTGCCTTCACAAAACAGTGGTCGGATGTAAGCGGGTACGAAGCCCGGATAGTCGAATGCGTTGGCGACGCCGTTGTCTTTGGCCCGCTGCCGCAGATTGTTACCGTAATCAAATACAACAGAACCGCGACGTTGGAATTCGAGCATTGCCTCAACGTGTTTCGCCATGCTGTCCATCGCCGCCTTCTCGTAACCCATCTGATCTTTCTTTCTGAAATCGGCGGCTTCATTGACACTGTAACCGACAGGAATATAGCCCATCAGAACGTCGTGTGCGGACGTTTGATCGGTAACAACATCTGGGATGACACCACGTTCCAGCAATTGCCAAAGCACCTCGGCCGCATTACCGAGCAATGCAAGTGATTTCGCTTCTTTTGCATCAACCGCAGCTCGCACCTGCGCTAGGGCATCGTCTAGATCTTTGGCGGCAACATCCACCTGCTTCAACTGCAGCCGTCTTTCGATACGCCACGAATCAACTTCGACCAACAAACCAACACCGCCATTGAAGGTGATCGCCTGCGCCTGTGCTCCGCCCATCTCGCCTAGGCCGGCGGTCAGCACGAGTTTACCCGCCAGCGTTCCCCAGCCGTGTTGTCGGGCGAGCGAGCCAAACGTTTCGTACGTGCCTTGGAGGATGCCCTGCGTGCCAATGTATATCCACGAACCTGCGGTCATTTGCCCGTACATCATTAGTCCGTCGCGTTCGTACTGATCGAACTGCTTCTGCGTTGCCCAATGCGGCACGATGTTCGTGTTAGCTATCAAAACGCGCGGAGCGTCCTCGTGCGAACGGAAAATGCCAACGGGCTTGCCGCTCTGCACAAGCAGCGTCTCATCGGGTTCGAGATCTTTCAGGCTTCGCAAGATCGCGTCGTAGCTTTCCCAGTTTCGTGCCGCCTTTCCGCGTCCGCCATAAACGATAAGATTCTCCGGATCGAACGCGACCTCGGCATCCAAGTTATTCTGGATCATTCGGTACGCGGCTTCGATCAACCAGTTCTTGCAGGTCAGTTCTGTTCCGACCGGAGACTTTACAGTTCGCTTCATACTTTTACCGTTCTATAATACCGACAAATCGCCGACCGCGAAAACGTGTTAGAATTTCGAGTCAACTGCGAGAAACTAATTATGAAAAACACTAGAAAGATCGCTCTCATGTTTCTGATGAGTGCACTTGGGGCATTGACCGCATTTACTCAGGCTCCGGAAACGCCCGTTAATCCGAAGTTCGATGCTGAGCTAGCCAAAAAACTCGGTGCCGATGAACGGGGAATGCGTCAGTACATTATGTGTATTCTGAAAACCGGGCCGCTAAAGGTAGATGACGCAAAGCGTGCCGAATTGATGATAGGACATTTTGCGATGATCAATCGCGCCGCTGAGCTGGGTAAGTTGGTGATTGCCGGGCCATTTGAAGACGGCGGTGAATTTCGTGGTATTTACGTTTTTGACGTGAAAACTGTTGAAGAAGCAAAGGCTCTGACGGAAACTGATCCATCGATTAAAGAAGGATATTTCAAAGTAGAGTTCGTCAAATGGTATGGCTCTGCCGCACTGATGCAAGTGAATGATACCCACGGAAAGATCGCGAAAAAGGGCAGCTAATGCAGCACGCCGATCTGATCGTTCACAACATAGGCCAACTTGTAACTTGTGCTTCGCCCGATGGGCCAAAGCGGGGCGAGGCTATGCGAGATGTTGGAATTATTGAGAACGGCGCGGTTGCGATCGCCGATGGGCGATTTGTTGGCGTTGGAAGGTCCGACAAAATTCTTGCTGAATATTCAGCCGATCAGATGATCGATGCTGAAGGCAAAGTAGTCTGTCCAGGGTTTGTTGATCCGCATACGCATATTGTTTACGCGGGCGATCGGTTGAACGAATTCGAATTAAAAATCCAGGGTGCGGATTATCTGGAAATACTGGCCAATGGCGGCGGAATAATTTCGACCGTTCGGCGGACACGGGAAGCGTCGTTTCAAGATCTCGTCGATCAAAGCCGAAAACGTCTGGATAAAATGCTCGCCTGCGGGACGACGACGTGCGATATAAAAACGGGCTATGGACTCGATACTGAAACCGAGTTGAAAATGCTTCGGGTGATCGAGGAACTTGATAAGACACATGTTATAGATATTGTTCCAACGTTTCTAGCGGCGCATACCGTTCCGCCGGAGTTCCTAGGGAATACTGATGGCTATGTCGATTTGATCTGCGAAGAAATGTTGACGCAGGCTTGGGCGTGGTACAGCGAGTCACATTTCTTAGGAAAGGGCACGCCCTGCTTTGCCGATGTTTTCTGCGAGAGAAACGCCTTCGATCTCGATCAGACTCGGCGCGTCCTTGAAACAGCAAAGAATATCGGTTTTGGACTGAAAGCTCATGTTGACCAGTTTACAAATCTTGGCGGTTCGAGCTTGGGGACTAACGTAAATGCCGTTTCGATAGATCACCTCGACGCGATCTCAGACGCTGAGATATTAGAACTGGCTGCAAGCGAAACTATGGGTATCGTAATTCCAACCGAGAATTTCAACGCCGGTAAAACCAAGTTCGCTCCCGCACGGAAACTTATTGATTCGGGTTGTGCCGTTGCACTTTCGACCGATTACAATCCCGGTTCAGCACCGTCTCCGTCGCTGCCGATGGCAATGGCGATAGCGTGCAGATATCAAAAGCTGTTGCCGTCGGAAACGATGAATGCAGCGACGGTCAATGCAGCGTTCGGGATCGGTCTTGGTGAAACGCAGGGATCAATAGAGGTTGGAAAAACAGCCGACCTCGTGATTTTTGATTGCGAAGATTATCGGCAGATCGCAAACGAATTTGGCGGTAATCTGGCTGATTCGGTCGTTAAGAATGGCAAAAGTGTTCTCCGGAATAAGTTAGACGTGAGAGGTGATAACTGATAGGTTTCGGTACCACTTATTTCGACAATGATTTTAATTATTTTTTGAATGACAATTGTATTAGACGGCGAAAGCCTTACATTTGAACAAGTGCTTGCGGTTGCTTACAGCAAGCCCGGTGAGCCGTGTGTGGCTCTCGATGACAAGGCGAAATTTAACGTAAATCGCGCGTCTGCGGCGGTTGACACGCTGCTTGAACGCGGAGAGATCGCTTACGGGATTACGACGGGTTTCGGTGCGTTTAAGGACAAGATAATCAGCCGCGAAGAGGTGGAGCAGCTACAGCGGAATATTGTCCTCAGTCACGCTGTTGGTGTCGGCGATCCGTTCGATACGGTAACAGTTCGAGCGATAATGTTGATCCGTGCGAATACGTTGGCACGTGGATTTTCTGGAATACGGATTGAGACGCTTGAGCTGATGCTTGAGTGTTTGAATCGCGGTATTCATCCGATAATTCCCGAAAAGGGAAGCCTGGGAGCAAGCGGCGATCTCGCTCCGCTTGCTCACTCGGCTTGTGTTTTGATCGGCGAGGGAGAGGCTGAGTTTAATGGAGAGGTGCTTTCGGGAGCGAACGCACTAGCGAAAGCCGGCCTTTCGCCTGTCGTGCTGAAAGCAAAGGAAGGCCTTGCTCTCACGAACGGCACAACGATAATGACGGCTGTCGGTTTATTGGAAACGGCTAGGGCAATTCGTCTTGCGGAGTTAGCGGATGTTTCGGGCTGTCTGAGCCTTGAGGCATTAAACGGAACCTTGCTGGCGTTTGATGAAAGGATTCATGCCATCCGGCCGCATCCGCGACAGGTTGATACTGCTCGAAACCTGAGGAAGATTTTGGAGGGCAGCGACTTTGTTCGCGGTTTTGATCCTACAAACGTGCAGGATGCCTACACGCTTCGCTGCATGCCGCAGGTTCATGGTGCCTGTCGTGACGCGATCGCTTATGCTGAATGGCTTTTGAAGATCGAGCTGAATTCTGTAACCGACAATCCGCTTATTTTTCAGGACGATGAGGGAAATATTGAGGTTCTTTCCGGCGGTAATTTTCACGGCGAACCGCTTGCACTTGCGTTTGATTATCTGACGATCGCGCTTGCGGAGCTTGGTAACATTTCAGAACGCCGCATCATGCGTTTGACCGACGAAGCTTCTAACGCGCACGTTCTGCCGGCGTTTCTAACTGAAAACGGCGGGCTGAATTCCGGTTTTATGATCGTGCAATACACGGCGGCTGCGCTTTGCACGGAAAACAAAGTATTGGCACACCCGGCGAGCGTTGATACCATCCCAAGTTCGGCGAATGTCGAGGATCACGTGTCGATGGGTGTAACGGCGGTGTTGAAAATGCGGCAGGTCGTGCGAAATCTGGAGACTATTCTTGCTCTCGAATTGCTTTGCGCGGCTCAGGGAATTGATTTCAGACGCAAGGCGATCGGCGACGAATCGTCGCTAGGCGATGGGACTCTCGGAATTTATAACGAGATTCGCAGCCGCGTTCCGTTCATCGAAAAGGACATTTATTTGAAAGACCACATCGATGCAGTACATAGGATCGCCATTCGTTTTGCCAACAGTTCTGGTCAGTTAAATGCCAAACCATAAAAACTCCATCTTTACACGCTTCGCAAAACGGACAGCGACCCTCGCCGGAAAGCCGGTAACGTTCGGTTTAGCGGTCTGTGTGTTGATCGTTTGGGCGGTTACCGGGCCTGTTTTTGGATTCAGCGACACCTGGCAGCTTGTTATCAACACCGGCACGACCATCATCACGTTCCTGATGGTCTTTTTGATCCAAAATACACAGAACCGCGACACGGAAGCGATGCAGATTAAGCTGGATGAATTGATCCGGTCGATGAGGGGAACCCGCGAAGAGGTGATGGATCTTGAAGAAATGGACGAAAAGCAATTGGATGATGTCCGGGAAGAATACTTAAAGATCGCCGAAGTAGCACGCCAAGCGATCGATTTAAAGAAGGGGAAATAACTTTCGTTTTACTTATGAAGCAATTACTTGTTTTGGTTTTCTTGTGGTCATTCGCGGTTTCGTCATTTGGGCAAACGGCGTCAACAGATTTTCGAAAAGCTGTTGAAAAGCATCTTGGAAAAAAGAAGGAAAAGCTATCGGAAGTTTGCCCGATCGATTCAAGTATCGTCGCAAAGCGTGTGTTCAAAGATTACGGTGCGATGTTTGTTGCCGATGATTCGGTAAAGTTTCCATCTAAATGTGTATTTGCTAACGACGAGGAAGTGTTGAACTTTCAGAATACGATCAAGTTTTCGACTAAGATGATGGGCGGCGTTTCTGTCACGTTACAGGTTGCCGCGATGAAGGCGCTCGATTCCGCCATAGCAGATGCGTCGAAAGCTGGTTTGAAGATAACTCCGCGCGGCGGAAGCGCTTCAAAACGATCATTCGCAGACACCGCACGGATTTGGAGTTCGCGTTTCGAACCCGGCCTAAAACATTGGATTGCAAAAGGAAAGATCTCACCGGCCGCCGCGGAATCCGCTAGCCGTATGAACGTCATCGACCAGGTTGAGCAGGTAATGAAATGGGAAGAGAAGCAGCTTTGGTTCAGTACCCGGTTCAACTATTCGATCTTCTCATCGGTCGCGGCTCCGGGAACGTCGCAGCATCTTTCGATGGTGGCGCTCGACGTTGCCGAGTTCGGGAACAAAGACGTAAAAGCCATTCTCAACAAAAACGGATGGTTTCAGACGATCATCGACGATCTTCCGCACTTCACCTATATCGGCCGAGACGAAGAAGATTTGTCAAAGTATGGCTTGGTGAAAACTATTCGCGACGGCGTCGTGTTCTGGATCCCGAACTTTGAAAGATAAGACCCTTTAATAATGTTTCGAAAATCTCTTTGAGTCACGAATCTCCGAAATGACACGCATTACTTTCACTCGAATTGCCGACGACAGTTCCTCGGTTTCGAGACGGTCTGCGCCGGACGACGCCGAGCCGATCTTTCAGTGAATTATCGATCTGATCGTGGGATCAATTACATTTCGGAAGAGTTCTTCGATCTCGGCGTCCGAGCACGGTATATCCGGAATCTTGGAAGTTCCTGCCAAGACGTTGGGAGTCTGGGTATGCGGAACGTCATTCATTAGCTCTTGCGCGGTTGGAACGTGAAATTTCCTCGTTGGCTCACACTAGGCGCATACAAGGTAAAAGGCAAGCCGACCAGCTTGCCTTTTATCATTAATAAGGTCTTGTTTATGTTGAACCTGTTTGGTACACCCGGCAAGATTCGAACTTGCGACCCTCTGATTCGAAGTCAGATACTCTATCCAGCTGAGCTACGGGTGCACGCAGATAGAAGTTTAAGATGCCGAACCACGTTTTGCAAATAACCTGCTTAGTTAAACACCAAAATTGCCGGTGGGGGGGGCGACTAAACTGATTGACAAGGATCGCGAAAGCCCGGCCGTAGTTTCGAAAGTTTGCTAGGTGTTGTTATATTCTTGATTATGAGAATATTTGCTTTCGTATTGCTAGCTCTTTTTCTTCTTCCAACAACGCAAAATACAGCTTTCGCACAAACTGTCGGAACCGAAACAAAGCTGAATGGATTGAGCGGTTCGGTGACGGTTCGCCGCGATGCACGTTCGATACCTTACATTGAAGCGTCGAACGATGCGGACCTGTTTTTTATGCAGGGCTACGTGACGGCGAGTGATCGTCTGTGGCAAATGGACCTTTTGCGGCGTGTCGCACGCGGGGCGACGGCGGAAATATTTGGCAGATCGACGCTCGAAGAAGATAAGCGTTGGCGAAGATTTGGTTTTGCGGGAATTGCTGAGGAAAGCTTGAAGTATCTCGAACCAGAGCTAAAGGCCGCGTTGGAAAACTATGCCCGAGGCGTGAATGCATACGCGAATTCGCTTGACGCAAAGCAGCTTCCGGTGGAATTTCAGATACTTCAATACAAACCCGGCGATTGGACGCCCGCGGATACAATTGTGATCGGAAAGATCCTCGCGGATGCTCTGTCGAGCACCTATTCCGGAGACTTGATGCGTGATTCGCTGAAGAATTTTGATCCGGCGAAGCTGGCCGATCTAAACAATAAGGTGACGCCTTATGACGTGATCCTTTTTGGCAAGGACGCGGCCACAGAGCCGGCGAAGAAATTAACCACAGAGCGCACAGAGAGCACGGAGAACAGCATTACTTCCTCGGAAGACCGACGAGCGGCTTCTTCAAACGATCCAAGCGGAGAAGCGAACTCAAATAACTCAGTGGCCTCCGTGATCTCTGTGGTGGAAAATGATCTATCGATTCGCGAGCGTTCGCTTTCTCGCGTCGGTCTGTACGCGGAAGAACTCGCGGCGAGCAACAACTGGGTCGTTTCGGGGAAACGCACTGCGGACGGTAAGCCGATCCTCGCGAATGATCCGCATCTATGGCCTACGGCTCCGGGAATCTGGTATCTTTCGCATCTTTCGACTCCGACGATGCGCGTTTCCGGTGTAACTTTTCCGGGCGTTCCGGGGATCGTTCTTGGCCACAACGAACACATTGCCTGGGGTGCAACGAACGTAGGGCCTGATGTGCAGGACGTTTACTTTGAAAAAGTGAACGATCGGAGCCAATACGAAACGCCGGGCGGCTGGAAGCCTCTGAAGTTTCGATCCGAGGACATAAACGTTCGGACGAATCCTTTGAACCCAGCGACGACGGTGGAAGATTTCACTGTTTCTGAGACCGCAAACGGCCCGCTCATCATCGAAACAAAGGCACGAGCCGTCTCGCTCAAATGGACCGCCTTCGATCCAAAGAATCTTGATTTCAGCGCGTTCTATTCGTTAAACCGTGCGAGGAATTGGGACGAGTTTAAGAAGGCTTTGAGTGGCTACGGCGGAGCGATGCAGAACTTTGTTTACGCAGACACGAACGGAAATATCGGCTGGTACGCGGCCGGGAAGGTGCCGGTTCGCCGAAAGGGCGACGGCTCGTTGCCGTATGACGGATCGAGCAAAGACGGCGACTGGATCGGTTTCGTGCCGTTCAATGAACTGCCAAACCTATACAATCCGCCCGAGGGATTTATTATGACAGCCAATCAGCGCATTGCGGGCACCGACTATAAACATCAGCAGGTGATCAGAGATATTGCACCGCCATGGCGAGCCCGAAGGCTGTACGAGATCTTGTCGAAGGATACGAAGGTGACGATGGATTCGACGACGGCAGCGATGATGGATGCGCAGAATATTCCGCTTTCGATGCTGGCCAAAGAGATCGTTTTGATGAAGGCTGCTCCGGACGAGCAACTTAAGCTGATATCGGCGTGGGACGGAA
This sequence comes from Pyrinomonadales bacterium, assembly GCA_038256005.1. GTDB lineage: Bacteria > Acidobacteriota > Blastocatellia > Pyrinomonadales > Pyrinomonadaceae > OLB17. The sequence goes on along the minus strand of JBBSKW010000057.1, from coordinate 3,476 downwards.
AAATGACGCCCGATTCGAAGGCAGCGTTACTGGTGAACGAGATACGATCATGTGCTGCGACCAAGATCGCTGACGCGAACAAGCCGGCTCCGGTCAATGCGATCAGAGATCGAATTCTGTATTGGGCGATCACAGAGAGGTCTGCTCGATGGCTTCCTGCGGGATTCAAGGATTACGGCGAGCTTTTACGAGGTTGCCACGATTCGAGTGTTGCAACATTCACGACCCGTTACGGAGCGGATCAGGAAAAGTGGACATGGGGGAGAATGTCCGTAGCGAGTTTTCCGCATTCGCTCGCGGCTGCACCCTTGATCGGGGGACAATTCGCAACGCCCAAAATTCCTATTGCGGGGAGCGGACAGACCCCAAACGTCGCTTCATTTGTTTCGATGAAGCACATCGCAAGTCCGGGAGATTGGGATGCGACCCGGCACGTAATTCCGCTCGGACAGAGCGGTGACCCTAAATCACCGCACTTCAAGGATCAGTTTGAGTCGTGGAGCACAGGTAAACCCGCAGTGTTTCCTTTTTCGAAAGAGGCGGTCGCGAGATCGACGGTTAGTTCGGTGACTTACGGAAAGCCGTAAGTTCGCCGAGGAAATCCTCCAGGATAACTACCGCGGCTTCGCTATCAACGAGGTCGCGACTTTCTTTGATATCAAAACCTTGCGCCCACAAACGCCCTTTCGCCTCGTAGCTTGTTACCTGCTCGCCCTGTAGAAAAATTGGGAGATCAATAGAAAACGTGAGTTTCCGGGCAATGTCCCGAGCTTCGATAGACATCTCAGATTCCGAACCATCGGATTCGAGCGGCAAACCAATAGCGATCGCCACGGCATCAAATTCCTCGACAATGTCTTTCAGACGCTCAAGAAGTTTTTTCCAAGATGATCTATCGATTCTCGGTAGCGGGCGGGGCAGAGTTTGTGTCATATCGGAAATGGCTATACCAACACGTTTTGTGCCCGGATCTACCGCAATGATGCGCCCGATGGCCGGAACAGACGTAAGCTCTGCAATTTTAAGGGCATTAGTTGTATCTTTTTGTTGCGCCAAGTATTTTGATGTCGGATAATCTGTAAAACGACGTTCTGCAACCTTTGTTGATACGGTCTCGTAACAGTTTTAGTCGGTTTCAAGAGGTAATTATATGTCAATTCGCGGAAAGATGTGGACGCTGCTGCTCTCATCGATAATAGCTGTTTATGTGATGATCGGTGGTCTGCCGTTTGTCGGGAGTTTGTTGCAGACCCAGGCACAGCAGCCGGTTAACGACGCGAATGCACAATTACGGCTTGTAGAACGTGTTCTTCAGCATATCCAGGATGATTACGTCGATGAACCCGATCTAACAAAGGTGCGATACGGTGCTCTCCGCGGTTTGGTCGGTGGACTCGATCCGTATTCATCATATTTGACAGCGGATCAGGTCAAAGCCTTTAACGCAAACAATTCGAACGGCCGTGTCGGCATCGGTGCTGAGTTTTCGCAACTGTCGCTTTATCTTTACGTTGTTTCGGTCGCAAAGGATTCCAGTGCTGATAAGGCCGGCCTAAAAGGTGGTGACGTTGTTGAGTATATCGAAAACAAGGCAACCCGCGACATTTCGCTGTACGACGCAAAACAAATGATACTTGGCGACGCGGGCTCTGTCGTGAATCTTCGAGTGCTTCGTGCAGGAGCGAGGCCGCAGATCATCAAAGTCAGCCGCGGCGTTTCGAAGGCTCCTGCGCCGGAGGCAAAGCTTGCGGCAAACAAAGTCGGTGTAGTCAAGGTGTTTTCGCTTGAAGAGGGTAGCGCGGAAGCGGTGAAAGCGCAGTTACAGAACTTGACGAAGCAGGGAGCCGACAAGATCGTATTGGACCTACGCGGGGTAGCCGGAGGGAAGATCGAGGAAGGCGTTGCTATCGCAAATCTCTTCATTAAGGATGGCGACCTTGCAAAGGTTATCGGCCGCGAGAACGCGGTTACCAAGTCGTTTACCGCCGATCCTACGAAACTCGCCTTTGAAGGGAAAGCGAATGTTTTGGTCGATTTTGGTACGGCCGGTGCCGCTGAACTTGTTGCGGCGGCGTTTCTTGATCGGAAACGGGGCGACGTAGTTGGTGAGCGAAGTTTCGGTGCCGGAACTGAGCAGCAATTGTTCACGCTTCGAAGCGGAGATGGGCTGTTGCTGACAACCGCGAAGTGGGCATCGCCATTGGGTACGCCGTTTCTTGCCGAGGACCGTACTTCCATGGGCGTCAAGCCAAGCGTTGAAGTTAAGCGCCCTGACACGCCCGAAGCTGGTGAGGTCGAGGATTTGATCGATCAACAAGAAGAGGAGAACGAGCAGCCCGCCGCTACGGGCGCGCCGGTAAGAACGCCTTCGCCTGAACCGGCAAAGACGGTCGTTGAAGATATACAATTGAAGAAGGCGATAGAGCTTCTTGGTGGGGCACCGGCGAACGCCAAGGCTGCCAGCGCAAAGTAGTTTAGAGTATTATCTGCATTCAGGCCGGGTCGATTGGCCCGGCTTTTTTATTTGGCTTGTTGCGTATCTGCAACCCTGCTAGAATCTGGCTTGAATGAACGACCGCGAATGGACTATTCGAACGCTGCGTGAAGGCGATCTCAGCGAGTGGCTTCGCCTTCGGAAATTACTCTGGGACGAAACGGTTGAAGACGAGCATCGAGATGAAATGCTCGATATCATCGAGCATCCTGAAACACAATGTGTCTTGGTGGGAGACGACGGAAACGGGCGGCTGATCGGATTTCTCGAGGTTAGCATTCGTCCATTCGTCGAAGATTGCGAGACCGACAGCGTGGGGTATCTCGAAGGCTGGTTTGTTCAGCCTGAGTTTAGACAGAAAAGGGTAGGTAGTTCACTGGTGCAACACGCCGAGGAATGGGCGAAAAGAAAAGGTTGCAGGGAAATTGCGTCTGATGCCGAGATCGGCAACGAACTTAGCCTAAAGGCTCACGCATCGCTAGGCTATCAGGAAACTTCGCGTTTGGTTCATCTTAGGAAGGTACTAGCTTAATTAGTGACTATCAGAATCACCCTTCAAAGATTGTCAGCGGTTCGTGTGAGCATGCTTGGATTTGCCTGCTTCTTTTTTCCGTCGATCCTGAACGCCCAATCAGTCGAACAACAATTCCCAACTCCCGTATTTGCCAATCAGGTTCAAGGTGAGATCAACGCGCGTAACATTGGCGACGCAAGGCAGACGACCTATTACTACACTTTTAACGGTGGACAAGGTGATCTTTTTATAAACATCGTTACTACAAATCTCGACGCGGACATCGATATTTTTGTCGAACAGGGCCTGCGCCCGCTGACGAAGATCGTCGTTTATGCAGATCGTGGTGAAACGGAGACTGGTCGCGTGGTCTATTTACGAAAGCCTGAGAAATTGTTGCTAAGAATCCAGGGAAGAACCCCGAACGATGATCCGGGTAGATTTCAATTTAAGTTTGCTGGGGGATTT
>JBBSKW010000056.1:0-18114 GCA_038256005.1 Pyrinomonadales bacterium | reverse complement strand
TTCCGCACCGCCCAATTGATCGACGCCTTCTATTTCCATTACGGGCGTTCCGGCTCCTTTGATTCGAGCGCCCATCTTGTTCATCAGATCCGCAAGATCCTCGACCTCGGGCTCCATCGCCGCGTTTCTGATCACCGTCTTTCCCATCGCAAGCGATGCAGCCATCATCACATTCTCAGTCCCGGTGACGGTAACTTTATCGAATTCGAGATCGGCTCCCACCAGCCGGCCTTTCGGCGCTGACGCCACGACGTCACCGGATTCGAGCGAAACAACCGCACCGAGCCGCTCAAATGCTTTTAAATGAAGATCGATGGGGCGTGTTCCGATCGCACAACCGCCGGGCAAACTTACTTTCGCTTTTCCGAACCGCGCCAGCAGCGGTCCTAACGCGAGAACGCTCGCCCGCATCGTTTTTACTAGCTCATACGGTGCTTCGAATGTTTCGACATTAGCCGCGGTCACTTTGTGAGTCCGGAGCTCGGGCGTCAGAACTGTTGCGCCGAGGTCTTCAAGCAAACGGCGTTGTGTTATCAGGTCCTTTACGTACGGGACGTTATGAAGCGTGACCGTCTCGGCTGACAGCAAAGTAGCAGCTAAACATGGTAGTGCAGAGTTCTTCGCACCGCCGATCTCGATCTTTCCTTTAAGCGGATTACCTCCGCGAATCAAAAATTTGTCCATAAGATATTTTTCACGATCCGTTGAACTATTGCCGTAAGCAATGCTTATGGATGGGAATACGAAATCTTATCACACGGCTTCTATTTTGAGCACCCTTATTCGGCCTCTCATTCGATTCATTTTGGACCGTTAAGAGTTTCCAAGATCGCACCCATTTGGCGTAAATGCCGCATCTCGTGGCCGCCGCGTAGGACGAGCCAGTCGTGTGCGTTTATGTCTCCGAAATATGGATGGGGAAATGTGTGTTTTGAGGCATCGACGGTTTTGAACGTGTCACGCATTTCCTGCAAACGCGAATCGTTTTCGTTCAATCGCTCGATCGATTCGGCAAGTGTTTGTTCGCCCGAGGGTACAACGAACTCCGGGGCCTTGAGCTTCGTCGTCGCTGCCGCGCCGGACTTTTCCAAAAATTCCTGCGAAACCCTTGCTTCACCATTTGATGTAAGTCCTTCGGCGGCCGCTTTTCCGAGCAATTTGGAGCAAATCCTGATCATTCCCTCGTCGACCATCGAAACGTGCTCCAAAAGCTGTTCAATCGACCATTCGCCCTCAGCTGGTACTTTTTTAACGGTGTCATCGGATAGTTCGGACACAAAAGAAATAAATCGTGAACGAATCCCCTCGTTCATTGTGTAAATATCATCGATCGTCTCAAATTTCATATTTTTAGTTCGTTGGTACCTGCGGCGTTAGGATCAGTCGGTGCCATCGCGGGAAACTGGAAACGCTATCGGCCTCGTTTAACATCCGTTTCATGAATGCCGTCTGGAAATAAAGCAGATCGTTCGACGGCCAATGCAATGCTACGATCGGATTGAACGACACAAGTGTGTTCGGATCGGGCAAAGTCGCCCCGACGTTATTGGAATTTGTTGTAACAGGCGGAGCGGCTCCATCAGCGTTTGTTGCCCCAAGATTCTGCGCCTGGCTCTGGTCGTATGCCTGCGACGACAGCAACAAATTATTTCTAAGCGGGATCGCCGCTTGTGTTGGAACGGTTCCGCCCGCGTCGTAAACACGAACTTGCTTGTCGAATCCGCACGCGATCTTGGTCGAATCAGGCGACCATACCGGATAAACATTCGTTAGCGCGTCGTCGAGCAAGCGTTCTCGGCCATTCTTTTCAACAACTCTCGGCCTGCCCGAGGGCACGAAAACTTCGCCGCGATCTTTCGAGATCCGTTCGAGATACGCCCACTCGACAGCGGTGGCGGCCAGAGTCACCAACATCGAGCTATCTGGCGACCATTCGTAGTAATAGTAAACAAGGCTCTCGTTTTGCGTCAGCGGCCGGGTCACACCGCCATCGGCATCGGCAACATATAGCTGATCGGTGCGAAACGTTAGAATGCCCGTTGGTGCTTCGGGGGTCGGTGCCGGAGCAGGTGTCGCGGCCTCGACCGGTGCGGTGTTCGTGTTTCCGTTTTCGCCCACCGGCGGAATGTCCGGCGAAGGCGCGTTGGGCGTCGGTGTTGCTTCCGGAATGGCTGATGCCGTTCTGAGCATCGCAACGAACGCGACCGTTCGCGAATCGGGCGACCAGCGGATCGTGCCCGGAAAATGTACGGCCATCAGATCTGAAGTAAACTTACGGATAACGGTTCCACCGGCGGCATACATATCCAGCCGATGATCGCCCGGTTGATCATTTGCCCGCGTGTAAACCACTGCGATCCGTTTCCCATCGGGAGAAACTATGGTCCGATCGATCGTTTCCTGCGGCCGGTTCAATTCGAAATCGGCCTGGACCGCTGCATCGATTCCATCATTTTGTACAGCTGTTTGCTCGGTCGGGGCCGGCACATCGGCTTCATAACGATAACTCAGTCGCACGGCCGGAACATCGGAAAGCGATTCGGGCAATCCACCGCCCGTCGGCTTCACCGGTTCCTGACAGGCGAGTGCGAAAAGCGAAGTGGCAAGGACAAGTATGGCTAAAGTTGTTCGGATCTTCATATCTCGAGCGGCCTACTGTTCGGCATTTAAGTATTCCCGATACAATCGCTTCTGGTTCGCGGTCGCATTTGGAATTGCCGAAAAAGCGAACGTCTGCCGCGTATTCGGTCCAAGTTCAAACTCGATATCTTTGAGTTGATCAAATCTAAATATGGTCAGCCGCACCTTGTCGCCGGGTTTGCGTTCGCTGATGTAACTGTTCAGGAAGGCAATGTTAGCCCGATGGCCATCGATCGCTACGATCTGATCACTGGTGTTCAGCCCCTGTTCGTAAGCAGGCGTACCGGCCCGAACAGTTCGAATCACAAGCCGCCCAGCGTCTTCGGCGAGGTCCGCACCTATATAGGCTATACCTTCTTCGCTGTCTGCCTGGAGCTTTAATCCGATCCCCGATACGATCGAATCATAATCGATCTCGGCTCGCCCGCGAACATACTTTGCGAAGAAGTCTTCAAGACTTTTCCCAGCCATTTTCTCTGCAGCCTTTTGAAGATCGTTGGGCGTAAAGTTCTTGTTCTTTTTCGAGAATTCGTTATACAGAAGCAGCATCACATCGTCGAGCGACTTGGCACCGTTCGAAGCCGTGCGAATGTTGATGTCGAGCATCATATTTACGACCTCGCCTTTGTCATAATACGAGATCTGATTATTTACCGAATTTTCATCCTGCCGATAATACTTGATCCATGCGTCGAGGCTCGCCTCTTCAAGGCTAGTTTGAAATCGGCCCGGACGAGATTGAATATCGGCGATCATGGAAGCCTTTCCGGCAAGAAGCTGCTTGTCAGAGATAAGACCCGCTCGGCGGAGGAGCACACTTTCATAATATGCGGTCGCGCCTTCAGCGAACCAGAGCAACTTCGTATAGTTTTCGTTCTCGTAATCGAACGGCCCGAGTGCGTCAGGCCTAATTCGCTTAACGTTCCAAACGTGAAAATATTCGTGTGCGACGAGCGACAGAAAATCGATGTAACGGGCGCGAGGCTTAAAATTAAATCGGCCCCACTGCAATGCTGTTGAATTCAAATGCTCAAGACCGCCGCGGCCGCGAAGATTCAAGATAAACAGGTAATCTTTGAAGGGCAGATCTCCAAAGATCTTTACGCATTCCTCAACTATCTTGGCCGAATCGCGTGCGATCGCCTTTAGATCGTAATTCCCCTCGCCTGTAACAATGAACCGATGCGGCTTATCGCGAACCGTGAACGTGATCTCTTTGAAATCGCTGACCTCGAACGGCGAGTCGTAAAGAATGTCGAAGTTCTCGGCACGAAATGTGTTCGCTTCGCCCGCAACTGGCGGCAAACCAGTCGCAACACGCCAATTCCCAAACGGCTCGACCGAGATTCTTGCTGGAGCCTTTAGCTGATCTTTAACGAACAACAGCAAGGCGGCGTTGTTCCAGAAAGCATGCTCGTCATTGAGCTCATTCGTACGAACGGTCAACTCATTCGAATAAACACGATATGTTGCGATAAGCTCCGTGACGCCTTTTGAATCGACCTGCCAGGTATTCTTATTTATCTTGCGCCACCCGAGCTCCTTACCCTTCGCGTCGCGGACGGAAAAGTCCTGAACATGACGTGCGTATTCACGCACTAAATAGCTTCCCGGCGTCCACACCGGCATTTTCAGTTCGGTCTGAGTAGGCATTTCGGCCCATTTCAAATTCATTTCTACATGCAGCAAGTGGGTTGCCGGTTTTGGCATTGAAACCTTAAATGATATTGCCGGCACTGCGGCTTTAACCGTAGCTGCCAGCTTTGCCTCCTTCGACTTTGCCGGTTTCCCGCTTGCTTCCTGATACATAAAAAACGCCGTGCAGACCACGATAGCGGCCAAGAATTTACCTCTGCTTCTATTTGTCATATTCCTCTGTTCAACCCGCTGGTCAAGTTATTCGATTCCTTATTCTACAATTATTCATCGCTTTGCTAAAATTTGGCACTTCGGGTGCGATTACTTGCCGCAACGGACGCTATAAGCGATGTCAACAGAAACAAAGACCGAACGATTTTTCACGCCGCCCTTGGTCGTGATATTCATCACGGTCTTCATTGATCTGATCGGATTTGGCATTGTCATTCCGATACTTCCTTACTATGCCAACAATGCTCCGTTCTTTGCCACACCGTTCGAAATTGGCCTCCTCTGGGCGATCTATTCCTGGATGCAATTCTTCTTTTCGCCGATCCTCGGCCGCCTTTCCGACACTTACGGGCGACGGCCGATATTGCTGGTCAGCCTGATCGGTTCCGCTATCGGATTTCTTATCCTCGGCGCCGCTGAATCGTTGACGATACTTTTTATTGGCCGTGTTGTTGGCGGAATTACCGGTGCGAATATCTCTACCGCACAGGCGTATATTGCCGATGTAACGACGCGTGAGAACCGTGCAAAAGGTATGGGCCTGTTTGGCGCGGCATTTGGGCTCGGTTTCATTCTCGGGCCGGCGATCTCAGGCATCTTGAGCAATTACGGCGTTCATGTTCCGTTTTATTTTGCCGGTGCTCTCGCATTCGCGAACGCGATCGCATTGTACTTCTTTCTTCCCGAAAGCCGTGTGTTCTCCAAAGTTAAAGCTGAAGTTAAGAAGAACCGGTTAGCCGAGCTACTTGCATCGCTACGCGAAAAGGAATTTGGCTTGGTCAATTTAACCTACTTCCTACTCGTTACCGCATTTTCGATAATGACCTACGCATTCGTGCTTTTTACGTCATTCCGTTACGGCTATGACGCATCAGACAACGGCTACATTTTTGCTTTTCTCGGCCTGATGTCGATCATCTGCCAAGGCCTTTTGTTCGGAAAGCTTGAGAAAAGATTTGGCGAATCACCGCTGGTCATTGTTGGATGCATTATCATGACGATAACGCTGTTCGTCATACCTTTCATCGGTCCGGAAAGAGGCGGACTCTTCGCGTTATTGATGATCGGAGCATTTCTTTCGATCGGCAACTCGCTTGCATCACCGGCACTTACCAGCCTTGTTTCGCGAATTTCGAGCGAGGACGATCAAGGCAAGGCTCTTGGCATTATGCAGTCAGGTGCAAGCCTAGCCCGTGCGATCGCGCCGATGATCGGCGGAGTTTTGCTTAATAACGCTCTTGGTTCGCTTGATGATGTCACCATCAGCCGAACGTTTTTCGCTGCGTCGGCGATAATGGTATTGGCAATAGTTGTGTCGGTTTTAATGCACCGAACGTTGGGTGAAAGCAAAGAGATAGCGGCGAGTTAACTAACTGCACGTTGGCGGATCCGCGATGCAACTGGAAAGGTTAGTCGGAACGTTGAACCGTTTCGATCCTCGCTAAATGCCTCGATCGAACCGGAATGCTCCTGCACGATGCCGTACGTCACGGCAAGGCCAAGGCCAGTTCCGTTGCCCACGCCTTTGGTCGTAAAGAACGGATCAAAGATGCGTTTTAGGTTTTCTTCTGGAATCCCTTCACCGTTATCGGAAACTTCGATTAACACTTCCTGAGCCTCGGTCGATTCAGTCGCTAAGATTATCTTTCCGCCGCCGACTATCGCATCGCGTGCGTTCAAGATCAGATTGGTAAATACCTGTTGCAGTTTGCCGCCATCGCCAAACACCAGCGGCACGGCCGGATCATATTTCTTCTCGATCTCGATGTTCGATTTTCTCAGTTGAGGCTCAAGCAGCTGAAGCGTGTCATCGAGCAGACGGTTTACGTCAAGCTCACTGGCTTCGAGAGCATTTCCGGTCCTTGAGAAATTGAGAAGATTTCCGACGATGTTTGAGGCACGATCTGTCTGCCGCTGCATCTTTTGAAGTAGAGCGTGTTTGGGATCGGTCTCCGGGATCATTCCGAGCAGCATCTGGGTGTAGCTTGAAACGCCGGTGAGCGGTGTGTTTACCTCGTGGGCAACGCCGGCGGCCAAAAGTCCAATGCTCGATAGCTTCTCGCTTTGTTGGAGCGATTCTTCAAGCTTGATCCGCGATGATACATTTTCAAGCACAACAATAGCTCCGGTCTGTTCGCTCGAGATCGAACGCAGCGGAGCAACCGCGACGTTAAGCACAAGCGAACGCCCTTTCGAATCCAACGTGTGCAGCTTGTAAGCATTTCGGATCTCGGTCAGATGCCATCTGGTTCGGCCGAGAATATTCAGTAAATTCGATGCAAATCCCTTCTCAAAAACGTCTTCGACGCTGCTGCCGACGACCCGATCGCGGGAAATTCCCATCATTTCTTCGAACGTCGAATTGCATCGCGTGATCGAACCATTTTCGTCTACGGCCAAAAGCCCGACGTTGACGGATTCGACGATCGACTCGTTGAACTCCTTGAGCAATGCAAGTTCCTGCGTCTGCTGTTTTTGTTCCTGATAGAGTCTGCTGTTGTCTATCGCGACGGCGATGTAACCGGAAACGGTGCGAAGAATATCAAGGTCTTCTGAAGACAAGAGCGAACCGTCCTTTGCTCGGCCCAGACCGATCACGGCGATCATCTTACCGCGAGTTACGCATGGTACGAAATAATGCAGTTCCTGTGGTGCAGGCCGCGTTCCATTCCCGTTACCTTCGTTAGTTTCAACGTCCGCCTGTGCAAGTGCGTCGGCTCGAACGACGCCACTTTCTGCCGACTTTTGCCGGATCATCTCCTTGAAATCGTGCGGGATGTTGTACGTCGAGCTAAGTCCGGTAGAGCGGGCGATGGTATATTTAGATTCGTCCACAGGGTCTTCAATGAAGATCGCCACCTTTTCGACATCGAGTACCTGAACAAGCCGATCATTAAGCGAATCGAGCAGAGGGACAAAAGCGGTCGTTGCCGAAAGCGTTCGGCCAAAATCAAGCAGTCCCTGACGAAGATCGTAACGTTCGCCGTAGAAGAAACGGTTAGCACGTTCCTGCAGGAAATTCTTTAGCGGCTCGCTTAGCAAAACTATTCCGGCCATCGCTACAACCGCGATGATCGCTCGTAGCGTTATCTCCGTCGTCGAAAGGTTCCCATCGAATCGGACTAAAAGGACAAGTGCCAAGGCGACGGCTCCGATCATCATCGCAATAGCCAATGTCGTCATCGCGTATACCAACGCTCGGCGAACGACCACGTCTACGTCCATCAAACGATACCGCACGACAGAGTGTCCAAAGCTCAAGGGGATGAAGGCGAGCGGCAATGTCGTCAGCGCTACTGTAAGAGTGTCGTCCGGAAGATAGACGAATTGGCGTGCGATTCGGTAGCTAAGAACCGGAAGAACGGAAAGGATCGTGCCCCACATCGCCCATTTCAAACGTTGTCGAACGAGTGGTTGCTTGCTGGTTAGAACCCGCCAAAGCAGAACGACGGCACCGGCTGTAACACCGATAACAAAGTGTCCAAGCAATATCGAATTAAACCGCGGCCAAAACTTAATAGCGGATGCGAAGTCGTTGATCGGCCCGGCTGTAAAAGAAACGATGATCGGCACCAGCGACATCGTGACCGAAGCAAGCGAAAGGAGCCCAGCAGGCAAGTACAACAAAAGCGTACGGTATCGATGTTCGCCAAAAATATCACTTCGAACCGGATAACGCAGACAGAAGTGCAAAAAGAGCGGAACAAAGAACGCGAATGCGAAATCGTCTAAAAGCTGGATGGCGAGATCGAGATCCTGCCCGGTATTGATCGGCCGATATACGTGAAAAACAAAAGCAGTCAGACAAAGCAACGCAAAATGAATAACAAAAGGAGAACGGCTGCCCTGCTTAAAAAGGACAAACAACCCAATGCCAAGCCAGACCAATCCGACGATCGACAGAAAAACGATCGAGGGTGTCCAACGCGGTAGTGTGTCCAGATTAGTAAGATCCGCAATGTAGCGATTGTCTGAGAACGAATAGGAACGTTTCTCGATCAGGTATGTGAGACTGCCGCCAACGCCCGCGGCGTCATGATAAAGAGGTATGTCCCGAACCGAAAACCCTTGGTCAACCTGATAACCGTCAACGCTAATTTCCAGAAGCTTGTCGCCCGGCGAAACGCCTGCTCGTGCCGCCGCAAAGCCCGGCATCACTGCCTCGGCTATTATTCCGTCAGCCTTTTGCACCCATAAAACACCATCCGTGGGAGGCAACGCGTTGCTCACCCGTTGAGACAGATTTAGAGCACCGCCCGCGACCAACAAGACCGTCGCGAGTAGCCAGATCAAACTCCAACTTGTGAGGACCTTACCGGTCATTCATATAGGCGAACCAAACCGAAATACTCAAGACGCAAGCTGTGTTCCAACGTTTGGCGAGCGTTTAAAAACGTAAAGCCCTAGCTTTAATAGGGCTCGCGATGGATTTCTCGTGAACGATGTGCTCACTTATACACATTTTATTCAGTTTTTTGCTTGTTAATCCGAGATTTTGGACAAAGAAATCGCGGACTGCAATCGGTGGCGACCCGCGAAACGCTGAGAATGTTTATCAACTTGAGCCTTTAGCTAAAACCGAACCAGTATACTTCCGCGAACGCCGCGGCCCTGTGAACGAAGCCGGATACTGCCTTCTTCACCGTTCACGCCGGTGTGAAAGTCGAAAATATTTCGAGCGTCAAGCAGTGCTTCAGCCTTGAAAGGCAGGCCTAAATTAGGAAGTGGCTGTGTAACCAGAACGCTCAAACCCGGATCATAGATCGCAAGCCGTCCCTGAAAAGGATCGATGGCGAAGACCGTTGCTTTCGGTGACAAGCGGAATATCGTTCGGACGCTGGTACCGGTTGATAGATCCAGATCAACACGTCCAAAAACAGTATGGTAAAACGAGCTTTCAAAGAGTGATTCGGGATCCGATATCGCTTCCGTAGACAGTTGCTGACCGTTACCGAAACTATAACCTGCTGACGTGCTCAGAATCCCATTTACCCGGCGAGAATATACAAAACGTACGCCCTGAGCGCCGCCTTGCTGATTCCCGACAAACTCACCAAACTCTTCCGCCACCGAGCGGTCGTCAAAGGCGGCGATTCCAACACCACGTGAAAATGTCGTGTCAAAGAAGGCATTCAGTTCGACACTAGAGCGGTTGTCTAGAACTCGTTCTATCCCAAGTTCAAAGCGGCTCGAGCGGTTCATTATCGGACGATCATTTTCGATCGCAATATCACGCATCAATACCGGCTCTCTAAAGAAAACTTGGGCGTCTTCAAGTTCTATCGCCTTTGCCCAAGTGCGTTCTTCGGTAGAGGTCGTCAGCGAACTTCGAAATCGCGTTTTCGAATCGAGGTCGTACTGAAATCCGAGCCGCGGGCTTAATGAATGATCGCCGCCGGCTCCAATAAACTTCGAATAATCGAACCCGTACACCAGAACGATCCCTTCGCGAACCTTCCATTCGTCGATCGCCTGAAGTGAAAACTGGCCAAGCGATTCTTCAGCTTCACCGATCTTTAATTTTCCAAGATACCCGTAACCAGCCTTCAGTCTAATGCGATGGTCGGCGGACGGGTCAAATTTCAATTGGCCTTCAAAACGTTGTGGAGCGTTTCTACCAATGCCGGCCTGCGCCGCAATTATGAGGTCAGAGTTCTCGGTTATCGGCACAAGTGACGCAAAATTGACTCCGGCAAATGCTCGGCCGTCCGTTGACGCGACAAATGTCTCCGCTACAGAAGCGGCAGAGCCGAGTTTCTTGCCCTCTTCACTGGGCGGTCCAACCGAGACGGTCTGATCGAGTTCACCGTTTGCTACCGGTGATTCGCCTTCGCCCGCTTGGTAGATCGAACGACTCGTCTGAGCCGCTCGTATGTTCCATTTCGGATTGTTCCGATCGAGCCTTTTCTCGGGCAAAGTATTGCCGCTGCCTGACCGCTCGAGCTTGAAGCCATAATTTGTAAGCGATGCACGGTTCACCTCGATCACCGATATCGTCGCAGGATTAAATCCCTCAGCGACCGCAAGGATCGAATATTTTCCGGGGATGATCTTTGCAAGAAAGGAACCGTCGTTTGCCGATCGGACCTGTTTGAGTAATTTTGAGGTGCCAATTCTAAAGATCGCAACCGTCGCGTTGGCGATCGGCTCTCCGCCTTGGTCACGAACGACACCCGTGATCGTGGCCAGATTGCTACCGTTCGCATTCAAATTCGCGGAGATTGCAGCATCCGTCGCCGCCGCGAAAAGAACCGCGATCATTATTAAAGCGGAAACGCAATTCCTCGAAATCAATTTAATTCGGTTTTCGTTCATCAAAAACACGGCAGACGGCACCATCAGATCTGTTGGCGGACAATTTAGAACGTAAATTCTTGGTTTGGAACAGCTAAAACTAAACTATTCCGAGCGACGCAACTATTTTCTGCCCAAAAATCAATGCTGTCAAGCTACAACGCCACGCCTAGTTGGCGATTAAGATGCCCAAAGCTTGACAAAGTTTGCCTGACGGCTAGAATGAAACTCTGCCCGATTGCGGGCCAGATCGGAGACGTGGCTGAGCGGCTGAAAGCGGCGGTTTGCTAAATCGTTGTACTCCAAAAGGGTACCACAGGTTCGAATCCTGTCGTCTCCGCCAGATCCTAAGACCTGTCAGATATCTCTGGCAGGTTTTTGTATTTTTAACGCCCAAAGCTCAGAAAGTGAATTCCGTAATACAGGATAAAAATCATTACAAATGCCAGAAAATAAAGTCCGGTCATAAAGTACGCTTCGGTAAATACTGACTTCTCCGGAAGAAGTAGCATATATCGCGCATCCGTAGGACCTCGCACGATCAGCACGAACAGTATCGCAACGATCATTAAATGTCCGATCGCGTCCACGATCCCAAATTTGAAAACCGCAAGAACAAAGATCGCCATCATCCCTAGCGACACCAACCGTCCGACGACCGAAACGGCACCCAACAAGACGAACGTCACGAAAAATTCCACAAAGCCGCTGACCGTCATAAAAGTCCGCGGTGACATTCCCATCGTCATATCCGGATTGGACTCAAGCAGTGGATAAGACCACTCGGCGTAGCCAAATTTCTCTACCGATGCCTATATCAACGTAAGACCGGCACATGCAAAAAGGGTAACGAATCCACCTTTCAGCCATTTCGCATCTCCAAAGCTGGAAGTGATCAAGAAAACGGCAATGCCCAGAAAGATCACATAATCGAGCATGTGGAACAGCCCGAAATCTGCGATCGCTGCTCCGTAAAGAATTAGGACTCCTATGCCAGTTAATACAACTGTCGGCCGGTAAATTACAGCCGCCGCCATCAACAAATGAAGCCACGCGACCCACGCCGCATTCGTCTTGAGCTCAGGCGTTATGTAAAAGGTAGAGCCGTGAACCTGATACCAAATGAACAGGCTAAAGAAAAAGATGCCGGAGCTCACCCGCATAATCAGGCTCGCCACGTCGTCAAATCGCTTCAGCCGCTGATCGAATTCCGACAGAATGCCCTGCTTGAATATCCACCGATCTGCGAGAAAGAATAGATAACACGCCGCCGCAAAGACCAGAAAAAGCGTGACGAACGTCTGGTCGATCACCTCGCCGATCGCGAGCGGCGGTTTTGACACGTCGTGCTCAACGAACCATTTAACATGCGCGAATATCGGGACGCCGCCCGTTAGAAGATACGCGGCCGCAAGTATTGCTCCTGTTTGCCATTTTGTTGCCATAATTTTGAAGGTGCGATTTTTTGCCTGCAAATATATCATCGAACGCGAAACTTTGCGTTCTCTGCGGCTTTGCGTGAAAATCTTCGTTTATGACTACACGCGTTCGTTTTGCTCCGTCGCCCACGGGGTACCTGCACATCGGCTCAGCGCGCACCGCGCTTTTTAATTACCTTTACGCCCGAAATACCGGCGGGAAATTCCTTCTTCGAATAGAAGATACCGACCTCGCACGCTCGACCGAAGAATCGACACGCTCGATCCTCGAAGGGCTCGAATGGCTTGGATTTGCTCCGGACGAAGAGATCGTTTTCCAGTCGAATAATGCCGATAAGCACCGTGCGACGGCGCTCAAGTTATTGGAAGAAGGCAAAGCCTATCGCGATTTCACACCCAAAGTAGCTCCGTCTGACGCGAATGTGAAAGACGCGATAAAGGAACGAGCCCGGGCGAACCAAGGTGAAAAGAACATGCGCGATAACCCGTATCGCGAGTTGTCCAAGGATGAGTCGGACGCAAAAGCGGCGGCAGGCGAGCCGTTTGCAATTCGTTTGAAGGTGGCCGAAACCGGAAAGACGGCATTCGAAGATCAGGTTTATGGTCTGCAGGAACGCGATTACGCCGAGACTGAAGATCTTGTACTTCTCCGTTCTGACGGACATCCGCTCTATAATCTCGCGGTCGTTTGCGACGACATCGAGATGGAGATCACTCACGTAATTCGCGGCCAAGATCACTTAACGAACACGCATAAACAGATATTGATCTACGAAGCTCTAGGTATATCGCCGCCAACATTCGCCCATCTGCCGCTGATAATGGCGCCGAACAAGGGCAAGCTTTCAAAACGCAAACACGGCGAGGTCGTCTCTATGACGACCTATCGCGATGCAGGTTTTCTCGCCGCCGCATTTCGAAATTTCTTGGCTTTTCTCGGCTGGTCAGCAAGCGAAGAACAAGAGATCTATTCGCTCGAGGAACTCGTACAGAAATTTTCGCTGGAAGGCATTCACCGATCGAACGCGGTTTTCAATTTCAGCCCTGACGATCCGCGAAAATGGACCGACGACAAGGCTCAGTGGATGAACGCCGAATACATCCGAACGATGCCGCTCGCCGGCCTTATGCCTTTCATCAAGGCCGAACTCAAAGCTGCAAAACTCTGGCGCGACGAATACGAGGACGATGACAAAGCCTGGTTCGAAAAAACCATCGATCTCATCCGTCAGCGTTTCTTCACGCTCAAAGATTTCTCGTCACAGGGCCGATCGTATTTCAGCGAAGATTTCGATTTCGATCCCGCGGCCGTCGCCAAGAATCTGACGAAGTTTCCCGATCTAAAGAATTGGCTCCCCGAACTCGCCGACCGTTTCGAATCGGAGTTCGCGAAGCTGGATTACACCGAAGAGAACATCGAAAGCGTCGTCAAAGCCTTCACCGAAGAAAAAGGCACAAAACTCGGCGTCATTATGAACGGAGCCCGAACACTTTTAACCGGAACCGCCGTCGGACCTTCCATGCTTTCAATCTTCGAGGTCATCGGTCTGGATCGCACACTGATGCGGCTGCGGAGCCAGGTCGCGTGGAATTTGTGAGAAGTTTCGAATCGGTTTCTGTTATAGTTTACCTCATGGATTACCGAGATATCATTGCCATTGAACCCGGAACGCGAAGCGGCAAACCGACTATCCGCGGCATGCGGATAACCGCTCAGGATGTGCTCGAATATCTAGCCGGCGGTATGACTGAAGAAGAAATTCTCTCCGACTTCCCCGAGCTTACACACGAGGACATATTGGCTTGCATAGCATTTGCGGCAGATCGGGAAAGACAATTAGCTGTTTCGCCGCAATATGAAATTGCTGCTTGATCAAAACCTTTCGTGGAGGCTTGTGGAACAGCTTCGCGATACCTATCCGGATACGGAGCATATAAAACTCGCTCTTTCAACTTCCGCTGACGATCGCGCCATCTGGGAATACGCACATGCCAATGGATTTACGATCGTATCGAAGGACGACGATTTCGTTCAAAGAAGCCTGCTGAACGGCCACCCGAGTTCGCACGACGCAATCCTTGCCTTTTTTAACGATGAGGAAAAATTGTTGATTGCACTTCCGTGACGATGAAAGCCCTGCTCATCTCAATGGGTACTCGCGGTGATATTGAACCGTTTTTGGCGATGGGCGAGGTGCTCAAAGCGAGAGAGTGGGACGTCGTTTGTCTTTTTCCAGAGCAGTTTCGCGAGATGACCGAGGCGATGGGGTTTCGTTTTCATGGATTTAGTAAAGATTTTCTTAAGCTTATCGAAGGTAACGATGCGAAGGAGATATTGGGCGGCGAAGGCGGTATCTTTAGCCGTTTGAAAAATTGGCTCTCGCTCGCTCGAAAGGGAATGAAGCTCGCAAGCGAATCGGTCACCATTCAGCATCGTGTTCAGATCGACGAATCGCCCGATCGCATCATCTATCACCCAAAATGCAACACCGCGATCGTCTGGGGAATGGTGAACCCGGGCAAGACGATAATGCTTGCTCCAATTCCGGGGCTCGCGCACGCCGTCGATGACTTCGCACCGATGTGGAAAGACTTTGGGCGGACGATGAACCGTGCGTCTTATCGCCTTATCAACTGGTTCAAAGCGTTCGCGGTCAAACGATTTACGAAACAATTTGTCGGTGATCTTGGTGTTAAAGACCTGTCGGTCGCAGCAATAAACAGAGCAATGCTTGAGACGGAGAAAACGATCTATACCGTCTCGCCAAGCCTGTTTCAGCGTCCTGATTATTGGCCTAAAACTGCGCAGGTCGTCGGCTATTTTGAACGTAACAAAACGGTTGATTGGGAACCGGGGACGCGATTGCTCCAATTTCTTCAATCGCACAAAAAGATCGTTTTCATCAGCTTCGGCAGCATGACAAACACCGACCCGAAGCGAAAGACCGAGATGATCGTGGCCGGTCTCCGACGAAACAAAATACCGGCGATCATCAACACGTCTTGGGGCGGACTCACTGAGATCGAAAACGCCCCCGACCACGTTCTATTCGTTAACGACGTGCCGTACGATTGGCTCTATCCGCACATTTACGCGGTCGTGCATCACGGTGGTTCTGGCTCGACGCACATGGCTTTGAAATATGGCTGCCCGAGCCTTGTTATCCCTCACGCACTAGATCAGCCTTATTGGGCGAAAATAGTTGAACAAAACGGTCTGGGTCCAAAAGGCTTGCTGATCAAGCATCTAAGCGAAATGCAATTCGAATCTCGGCTGATCGACCTGTGCGATAATGAGACTTACAAACTGAACGCTGAGCGTCTGTCTCAACAAATGGCAACCGAGGCCGACCGAGACAAGCTGTTTCAGCTGATTTCTGGACATTAGAGGAAAAATGAAAGGATACAAAGCAAACATAGAAAAAGAAACGCTGAAGAACAAGAATTTCCGCAAGGTTGTTTATACTTCGGCATACAGCCAATTGGTCTTGATGAGCCTCAAGCCAAAGGAAGAGATCGGTTCGGAAGTGCACGAGGAGAACGATCAGTTCCTTCGTTTTGAAGGCGGATCGGGCCGCGTGGTGATCGACGATAATAAATACACCGTAAAGGACGGTGACGCGGTCGTCATTCCTGCCGGTGCAAGACACAACGTCATCAACACTTCGGCGACCGAAGATCTAAAGCTTTACACCATCTATTCACCGCCGCATCACAAGGACCAGATCGTCCGCAAGACCAAGGAAGAAGCCGAAACGAATGACGAAGAATTTGACGGCAAGATGACCGAAAAGCGAAAGGCCAAGAAGATTGATGCAAAACCTTGACATCACCGCCTATAACGAAGCTCAAACGCCGGTGGATCGTGAGATCTGCGATCTGCTGGCGACTTCGATCTATAATGGCCTTCCAAACGCCGAGAACAAGATCTGGCATCGGCATCCGGTCTGGTTTCTGGACGGCAATCCGATCGTCGGTTATAGCAAACTAAAGGCGGGCATTCGGCTGATGTTCTGGAGCGGGGCGAGTTTTGAGGAAGAACAACTAAAAATCGGAACCGGCAAATTTAAAAACGCCTCTACCACCTACACCGCCGCCGATCAGATCAATGAAAAAGACCTCAAACGCTGGCTGAAAAAATCTAAAGAGATCCAGTGGGATTATAAGAATATCGTCAAACGCAAAGGTGTGTTGGAAAGATTGAAAACGATCTAACTCGGACATTCATAAAATAACCCCGAACAAACAGAAAACCTCCCTCGTAAACTCTGTATAGTCTGCAATTACAGCGTTCCTGCCGATTCACGACTATTCATTTCAAGTTTACCCAGGAGTTATTTTGTTTCATGAAAAATGCAATTTTATTTAGTGTTTTGATCGTGCTGTTATCAGTCTCAGCATTCGCACAGTCGAAAAAAGACGAAGAGGTGATCGCGGTGGCCAAGCGTGCCGTAATGGCGCAAGAGAATTACGATCCCGCGACTCTCGAGCAGATATATGCCTCGGATTACATCGAGATATCGCCAAAAGGTGAGATCGATGTGCGTGACAAAGCCATAGGTTTCTATAAAGTGGACGACGTGGCAGCAGCAAAGGCAAAAACGCCGAAGTATATTCTCGATGAGTTCCAAGTTCGCAACTACAAGGATCACGCAATCGTTATTTCGCGATTTTCGATCGGCTCTAAGACGGATACGGAACGGAAACCGACCGCCGTGGGACTCGTTCTATACTCTCTGCGAAAAGAGAAGAATGCGTGGAAAATTTATTCAGCGCAATTTACGCCATTTCCGCAGCCGCCACGTCCGCAATCTGGTAAGTAGTTTTGTCTTCGAGGTGAGCGGACTTGAACCTGATCCGAGACCTTTTCGGAGAAGACAAGGTACCTAATTTTGTGGCTATTGAGACGACTACCGGCAAGGTGATCCGGTCAGTAGTGAACTGAGTAAGAAAACATAAAACTAGTGAGGAAAGTAAATGTTGTATCTTCGCAATAAATCTGTATTTTTAATGATCGTAGTAATGGTCGTTGGCGTTTCGACGATCGCTAACGGTCAAGATATGTCCGTCTTCGGAATAAAACTGGGTGCGCCGTTTACTTTGAAGGAATGCGGCCTTGTCGCACGGGAAGTGTCGACCTCAACGGCCGGC
Organism: Pyrinomonadales bacterium; assembly: GCA_038256005.1. Taxonomy (GTDB): domain Bacteria; phylum Acidobacteriota; class Blastocatellia; order Pyrinomonadales; family Pyrinomonadaceae; genus OLB17. The sequence continues at coordinate 721 of JBBSKW010000056.1, read as the reverse complement.
GGCATCTTGTTCGGAGGGATCCGCAGCAAGAAATCGTGGAAATATGAATACGTAAACGCCGCTCCGATAGCCGAGGCTTGTTTCCAACGCTACGGTTTGGACAACTTCTCATATAAAAAAAAGGACGACATGGGTCAGCTGCCGCCGCCAAGCGAATTTGTGACCGTTGTTTCTCCGGCCGGATCGAGCCCTGCGCTTGCCGCCAAGGGACGATTCGACGCATGGGTGTTGAGTGATGGCCGGATCGATGGCGTTCTGATCACCTTTGAAAAAGATAACGCGAACGAAGTTTTCGAGACGTTGAAAGCAAAGTACGGCAATAAGGTTAAGGTCACTCCGATGCAATGGAAGAACAGCACGGGAACAACCTATGATTACTACAAGGCTGAATGGGATTTCCCGTTACTTATAATTAGGTTCCAGAGTGCCGGACAACTTTATAATCACGACAAGAGCTTTGCTGCGACGCTGGAGAGTCCGTTTAGTTCCCTTTACGGTCAGGTGAGCATAGGCCAAAAAGCTGCAAGCGGTCCCCCGACCAACAAGATCCCGCTTTAAGCGCTCAGGTCATTGGTCGGGATAGTGTTAACGGATCTCCACAATTCGGCGTTTGACCGGCGACGAAAGCACGATCGTCGTCGTTGTAATACCATAAGGCGTTAATCGGTCGATCACTTCTTGCAGGTGTTCGACCGATGCGACCGCCACCTTCATGATAAAC
>JBBSKW010000055.1:0-18243 GCA_038256005.1 Pyrinomonadales bacterium | reverse complement strand
GTCAGCCCGCAGCAGATCTTGTCGCTTCCCTTGATCACACGAAGCCCGCTTTCCCTGACCACACTGCAAGCCGGTGTACAGAGCAACCCTTTCCAGGGAACCTCGATCAACGGAATGCGTACGTCGATGACGAATATCACCCGTGACGGTATCAACATTCAGGATACGTTCATCCGTTCGAACGCAACGGACTTTGCTCCGGGTCGTCCGTCGGTAGACGATACTGCTGAGTTCACGATCACGACGACTAACCAGGAAGCAGATCAGGGCTACGGCGGTTCACAGATCCGTCTCGTGACCCCTCGTGGAACGAAAGATTTCCACGGTGCTCTTTTCGCCTACAACCGAAATTCGGCTTTCGCAGCGAATGGGTTCTTTAATAACCGCAGCCCGAATGCTGCTATTAACGAAAAACCCGCCTACCGAAACCGTAATCAATACGGCGGTAAGATCAGCGGACCGCTTCCGGTTCCGGGATTTGGTGAGGGAACCCCGATGTTCTTTAAGGACAAGGCTGTCTTCTTCTTCTCTTATGAAGGCATCAGGGACCCTGTAACTTCAGCCGCCACGCGTACGATCCTTTCGCCTACGGCCCAGGCAGGTCAGTTCCGTTACACACGTGCGACGGCCGGTGCAGCGATCAACCAACAAGTTGGCGGCGCAACGGTTACGTGTCCTGCAACAACGGTCAATAACTCGGGAACCTGTGTTGTTTCGAACATCTTGGCCTATGCTCAAGGGATTGGCTTGAATAACATTCCGGGAACAATTGACCCGGTAGTTCAGGCTCGAATACTTTCAGGCCTTCCGACCGTGAGCAACTTCACCGGCGGTGACGGCCTAAACACGGCAGGATTCCGTTTGCTTCGTGCTTCGAATCAGACACGCAACCAGTATTCAGCTCGAATCGACGTCGATATTGACGACAAAAACTCACTCCTCGGTGTTTACAACTTCAACCGCGAGGTCAACCTCCGTCCTGACGTTGACACCAATGGATTTGGAGCGACTCCGGACGTTGAACAATTCTCGGACAACACGCAATTCACGATGGCTTACCGACGCGTTTTCACGTCGAATTTCATCAATGAATTTCGTGGTGGTATCTTTACCAGCGTCGTACCTTTCGACGCAACGTATCCAACCCCGGCATTTCACATTGGTAATCCGCTCGTCACTAACCCGGTATCCGCATTTATGGACCAGGGGCGTAACACGAAAGCGTTCAATTACCAGTCGAACGGTGACTGGATCTTAGGAAACCATAACTTCAAGTTTGGCGGCCAGGCCCAGTTCTTTAAGGTAAATGCATATAACGATGCGGGTATCATCCCGACCGTTAACCTTGGTACGAACACCACCACAGGTTCTATCGCAACTCTTCCCGGCGGTGTTTCAACAACCCAGTTGGGGACAGCAAACGCAATGCTTGCACTGTTTGGCGGTATTGTTGGATCAACTGGACAATCTTTCAATATCCAGGACATCAGTACTGGTTTTGAAGCTTCACGTCAGATCGAACCGCTTCGCCATGCTAACCACGCATTGTATTTTGCAGACAGATGGCAAGTGAATTCACAGCTAACCCTTTCATTGGGTATCCGCTGGGAACTATATCCGGCATTGAAGCTTCTGAATAACCTTGCTCTTGAGCCCGTCATAGATGATTTTGATGACATCATTCCGTCGCTTTTGCGTCGAAACGGTACATACAATGTTATCGGCACGAACTCAGGAAAAGAAGGAACCTATTACAAGACAAAGTACACGGACTTTGCACCGAATCTTGGTTTTGCATGGTCCCCGTCATTCAGCGGCGGTATGGGCAAAGCGATCTTTGGCAGCCGTTCGGTCATTCGCGGTGGCTACAGCCATGCATTTGCGAACGATTCGATCATAACCTCGATCCGAAATGCAGCTTTGGGTAACCAAGGTCTTGCTCGAACGGGCGTAACGGTTCCTAACCAGAATGGTCGGCTAAATGCTGGTACATTTACGCTCCCAAATGCTCCGGCATTCGTTCCGCCCCCGAGAACGTATCTGCAAAATAACTCATCGGCATTCGGTTTCTTCGGAACGGTCTTCGCGATCGACCCGAACATCGAGGCTCCACGCACGATCCAGTACAGCCTTGGCTGGCAGCGTGAGTTCTTTGGTAACACAGCGTTGGAAATTCGCTATGTTGGTACACGAAGCAACAATCTTGTTCGCAGCGTGGACTTTAACCAGGTGGACATTCGAAACAACGGATTTGCGGCTGACTTCAATCGTGCATTGAACAATGTTCGTTTGTGCGACGCGGCAAACGCAGCAACCCCTGGTAGTTGCGCCACTGGTGCCGGATTCAATGCCGGGATCGCCGGAAGCGTTCAGCTTCAGGTCTTCCCGTTGTTGCCTAGTGGCGGTCTGCTCACGAATTCGACCATTCTTGGTTTAATCCGCGGCGGAACACCTGCTGACTTGGCGATCACGTACATTCAGAACAATCTGAACAATCACCCGACTGTGGCTAGCCCGAATCTCACGCCTGCCGTGAATTTCCTGCCGAACCCAGCATCGGGCGTTGTTAACTTGCTCTACAACGATGCAAGCTATCAATACAATTCGGTTCAGGCTGAAGTTCGTCGTCGATTCTCGAACGGCCTTTATTTCCAGGCCAACTACACGTTTTCGAAGAACTTGACCGATGCGGTCGGTACGTCGCAGACGCTTGTAGAACCTTACCTGGATAATCAAAATCCGCAGTGGGATATTGCTCGTGCAGATTATGACCAGACCCATACGTTCAACTTCAACGGCGTTTACCAACTGCCGTTCGGACGTGGACAGCGGTTCTGGAACTCGACCGGTGGATGGGACAAGCTCATCGGCGGTTGGGAACTTTCGGGACTTGCTCAATGGTCAAGTGGTGCTCCTATAACATTTACTGACGTTCGAGGAACATTAAATCGGGCTGGACGCTCAGGTCGACAGACGGCAAATAGCAGCCTGTCGAACGATGAGATCCGTGCTCTGATGGGCATTTTCGAACAGAACGGAAACGTTTATTGGATCAATCCGGCGATCTTGAATGCACAGGGTCGTGCATCAGGCGGTTTCGGACAGCCGGCATTCACCGGTCAAGTCTTCACCAATGTTCTTCCTGGACAGACGGGTAACCTTGGTCGAACGCTTGTTAACGGTCCGGAATTCTTCAACGTCAACATGGCTCTCTTGAAGAACATTCGATTCACCGAAGATATCCGTGTTCAGCTCCGTGCTGAAGCGTTCAATGTGTTTAACAACGTGAACTTCTTCAATAACACGCAGTTTGCGGACATCAACAGTACAACTTTCGGACAGGTCACAAGTGCAGGCGCTCCGCGTCAGATGCAGTTTGCGATCCGTTTTGAATTCTAGTTTATTGTCATCCTGACAACTTGTGCCTGCCGATCCACTGTGATCGGCAGGCTTTTTTTATTGGGTTTCCACGTACCTGCATAGTCGGGCTATAATCTTCCCATCGCCATCGGCCCGAAATGAACGCCACGATTCCCGCAACGAACTCACTCTCGATCGCACCGCTTGGCCCGGGTGATCTGATCGATCGTGCCGTTCGGTTCTATAGAAAATATTTCGTTACATTCATACTTATTGCGGCCCCGCCGGTAGTCTTGGCTACCTTTGTTACCGTCGGCTGGACGTTTATTTCGCGATGGGCGTTCCCGTCCGGCTCCAACATCGATAATCCCGACATTCTTCTTTATTACGCATTCAACCGGCTTGGCAAAACTGCGATCTGGCTCGTGGAAACAGTGGTAACGCTTTCCGTAATGGGCGGTGCATCGCGGAATTTTGTCCGCCACATTTTGCACAATGAGCCGATCTCTTTCTCCGCGACGTACCGAAACACATGGAGCCGCATTGGCGGGCTATTTGCGTCATCACTGCTAATAACGATCATTCTCGTATCGGTCGGCGGCGCGATCTTTTACTTTGGCCTGTTCGCCAGCATTATAATCGCCGCACTCGCATACGCTGCATTTAGCGTGTTCCCGACTTTAGGCGCCGTCGTTGGTATTATTATCGGCCTTCTCGTTGTCGCGGCGGCGGCCCTCGGCTTTTTCTTTGTCGCCTCGCGGTTCGCATACGTCCCGCAGGTAATGTTGGTCGAAGGCAAAGGCGTTTTCGCTTCGATCGCTCGGAGCCTTTCGCTTGCCCGCGGTAACGTGAGACGGTTTGCCGCTCTGTTCATTTTTACGATCGTAGCGACATATTCAGCTCTGGCGATACTCTACATTCCGCTTGGGTGGTACGCATGGATCGAAGGCGTCGACATCTTCGGTCTCAGCGGCGGACTTTCGCCCGCTTGGTTTGAGATCGCGTCGCAGCTTGTATCACAGGCGAGTATCGTTTTGCTCTCGCCTATCTGGATGGTAGGGCTCTGTCTTCTTTACGTTGATGAACGCGTTCGGCACGAAGGATATGACATTGAGCTAATGGCGAATCGACGGCTCGGGGAAATACCCGACGTACCCGACGCGTACTTAAATCCACTCCAGCCGGCGATCGCTTCGGGCACACGGGCCGCGATCCCAATTACGGCAACAGCAAAGGAATCGACATCTGTACTCGGACTCAAATGAACGTTTGGATACCAAAATATATATGTTTGTGCCTCGCTCTCTGTGTGGCCCTTGCCGGAGCGACCTCGGTCGGTGCCGGCTCGCCTACTGAATATCGTACGTCGATCGAGAACGCCCGCGAGTTGGTCGGAGAGATGCTGATTGAACTAGCGGAAGATGAGGCCGGCATAGCACCGTTCGACCATGGCCCAAAAGATACGGCTGATTTTCGGAAGATTCTACCGGTTGCCGTTAAAGTTGAAAGCCCGAACGGCAATGTTGAAGTGTCGTTTCAATGGCTTCATTCTAAATTGGATGAATTTGATAAAACATCAGACCTACAGGACCAGGCTCATCTATTAACCGAGATCGAAGAACGGCTGGCGGCTATGGCCTGGAGCCACGACGAGTTTGAAAATGCCGCGGCCAAGACACTCTCGAAGGACGAGGAAAAACAGAAACTGAACGAGATCCTAAACCGCGAGGAATTTCAAAGTCCCGAGCCGCCAAAAGAAAGTTTGCTCGAGCAATGGTTTATGAAGATCGGCGACTGGATCTCTAGCCTTTTCCCTTCACGCGGGCCATCGGTCGGATCCCAGGGAATGGGTTCGATCACATCGGTTTTGCAGATCGGTCTCATCGTCGTCGTTCTGGCGATCGTCGCCTTTGGTATTTACAAACTCGCTCCGCTTCTTTTCCCCGCTTTTAAGCGTATACGAAAAGAAAAACGCAGCGACCGAGTCATCCTCGGCGAAGTGATCGAAGCCGACCGTTCGGCCACCTCGTTGTTCGAAGAAGCCGAAATCCTCGCCAGAAATGGCGAACTGCGGAATGCGATACGAAAGGGTTACATAGCGGCGCTTTGCGAGCTGAGCGATAAGAAAGTTATCGGGCTGGCTCGTCATAAAACCAATCGTGACTATTTGAATGATGTTCGAAAGAATGCTGAGCTCCATTCAAACTTAAAGGGCCTTACCGTAAGCTTCGAAGACAATTGGTACGGGTCGGCACCTAGCGCGGAATCGGCTTGGGTCGAATTCCGCCAGCGATATGCCGAAGCGATCAAGAGCATATAACAATTGATGAAACAACGTTTGCTCATTGGAACTGTATTGGTCTTGATCGTCGCAATGATGATCGGGCTCAATGCGGCTTCCTATGTTCAAGAGGCTACAAAGCCCGATACAGAATCTTCGCCTAACCGCTCGACATACAATGCCGGATCGACCGGCACAAAAGCCTACTTTCAACTGCTTTCCGAAACCGGACGCCGCGTTTCGCGTTGGCAATCACCGACATCGGATCTCAACCATGCGGACAAAGAAAAGCCGTCCGTGTTCGTTCTTATCGGCCCGCTTCGCCGAGAATTTGAAGAGAACGAACCCGAAGAATTGCTCCGCTGGGTTATGGAAGGCGGCCGCCTCGTGGTCATCGACCGCGACCCAAACAAAGCGTTTCTGGCTACGACCTCCGAGTGGCTGCTCAATATAACCAAGCGCAACGAATACCAAGACACCGGGGTCGATCCAGCAGATCGTCTCCAGATGACGAACGGTACGACCGCGGCCCGGCCGCTTCTGTTGGCAACGCTCAGCTCGAACGTAAACGCGATACAACCGTCAAAATTTGCATCGTCTATCGAATTCAAGAGGATCGAAAGCGTTAGGCTTCCTGCCGTAGTGCCTGATGCCGATGCCGACGAAGAAGAATCGTACGAAACACCGTCGCCGACACAAACCCCGACAGATTTTTCGGCACCGTCGCCTGCGCCAAAACCGACGGAGGTTCCAGTGGATCCTGCCGACAGCGGAATCGAGACCGGAACCGCCGCGATCCAAAAGCCCTGGCCCAAAGCACCGATCACACATTTCGCGGCCGACGGCGCAAATCTTGCAGTGGAAGTACCGTATGGCGGAGGAAAGATCATGTTTGTTTCTGATCCGTTCCTCGTAGCTAACGGCGGCATCGCAATGGCAGACAACGCTCGGTTCGCGATGAATCTGGTTGATGTCGATGGGCCGATAGTATTTGATGAGTTTCACCACGGTTTTGGCTCTGGCAAAAACCGGATGATCGAATATTTTGCCGGCACGCCGGTCGTTGCTATTTTTCTTCAGCTATGTCTTCTAGTTGCGTTAGTCTTTTTTTCGCAAAGCCGACGGTTTGCACGGCCGGTGCCCGAGCCGGAACCTGACCGTCTTTCGAAACTCGAATATGTTGGAGCAATGGCGGAACTTCAGCGGCGAACGCGTGCTTATGATCTGGCGCTAGAGAATATTTACACAGACATTCGACTTCGTGCCTCGCGATTGCTTGGGGTTGATCCTGCGACCGTGAATAGGCGCGAACTTGCGAAACGTATCGCGGACCGCGTGAAGCGGCCGGAGAATGAGATCGACGAGCTTTTCCGACAATGCGAAGATATTTCCTTCGGTGGACCAGCTGATCAGAAGACCACTGTACGGCTTGTCGGCCAACTGCGAGACCTGGAATCCGTACTGCGGCTCGGCCGCGGAGGCAGGGCTTAGTGATGTCACCTGCCGCACTTGTCGCTCTCATTCTTCTGTTCCTGATCACAAGTGTCGTCGGCGTTGTCACGGGCAGCAATTCGCTGATTACGGTTCCGGTAATGTTCCAGTTCGGGATCGATGAAAAGGTTGCCGTTGCGACGAATATGTTCGGGCTAACGTTCATGGCGATCGGAGCAACGATACCTTTCGTTCGTTCGGGAAACGTCGCGTTCCGTCCGCTTGCGCCGTTGGTTTTGGTGACGCTGATCGGCTCGGCGATCGGTGCGGCCTTGATCGGCTTTATTACCGGACAAGGCATCAAGCTAATTGTTTCGGCGGCAATGTTAATAGTTGTTGCATTTACCATTTTCAGACGCGACAAAGCGGAAGAAACTGAAACTTCAGAACCGCTGAATTCCATTCCTTCGCAGCCGTTCACAATTTCGATTCTCGGACTTTCCGCCACTTTTCTTTTGGCGATCTACGGCGGACTTTACAGCGGCGGTTATGTCACGATCCTTACGGCCGTGTTTATCGCCCTTATCGGGATGACCTATGCGGGTGCGATCGCCGCGACCAAATATATAAACGTATTTTCCTCGGGAATTGCGACGCTCGTTTTTATGTGGCAAGGTTTAGTTGATTACAAACTGGGAGCGATCCTCGCCGTGACAATGTTTACCGGTGCTTTCATCGGAGCACATTTCGTAACGAAAATGAACGAGGCACTGCTTCGCAAGATCTTTCTCGGGACCGTCGTTTTGCTCGCGATCAAATTGGTTTTCGACATATTCAATCAATAAATGCTGACCTACACACCCTCAACCGTCGCACATATTCTTAATGAACTTCGCAAGACCATTGTCGGTCAGGATGAGGTGATCGAACAGATCATGGTCGCTCTGTTCGCCGAAGGCCACGCTTTGATCGAAGGCGTTCCCGGCACGGCGAAAACGCTAACGGTAAAGACGCTCGCCAGGATCCTCGGTGCAGGCTATTCGCGTATCCAATTCACGCCCGACCTGATGCCTTCGGACATTACCGGCACGAACGTTTTCAATATGCAGTCGTCGGAATTTACGCTGCGGCAAGGGCCGATATTTACAGACATTCTGCTCGCCGATGAGATCAACCGAACGCCGCCAAAGACGCAGGCAGCATTGCTCGAAGCGATGGAAGAACGGCAGACGACGATCGATGGTGAACGCTATCCGCTGTCGCCGATCTTCACGGTTCTGGCGACTGAGAATCCGATCGAATACGAGGGCACTTATCCGCTGCCGGAGGCTCAACTCGACCGCTTTCTGCTAAAGATCTTGATCGATTATCCGGATCATGGGGAAGAATCCGAGATCGTTGCACGTTGGGATGCCGGATTCAATTCGCATCATCTTGAACAAGCGGACATTAGGCCTATTTCAGATCCGACGGCGATCTCGCATTGCCGGGCAGAAGTGCGTGCGATGCGAATGGAGCCGGGCGTTCAAAAGTATGTCGTAGATATCGTTCGCGGAACTCGTTCGCATCCGACAATTTTGTACGGTGCAAGTCCGCGTGCGTCGATCGGCTTGCTGCTCTCCTCAAAAGCTCTTGCTGCAATTCGCGGCCGCGATTTCCCAACGCCTGACGATGTTCGCGACGTGGCGATGCCCGTACTTCGCCACAGAATCGCCCTCCGTGCCGAAGCGGAACTTGAAGGTGCGACGACCGACGCCGCGATCTCCGACATACTGAAAACGATCGAAGTTCCGCGCTAAAGACCCGCGCGCGCTTTACTACAGATCATTTCTTCTCTTTGTTCGCTTGTTTTTCGATCTGCTTGATCAGCTTTTCGGCGTGATTCCTGGCGATAAGTGGTATGCGTTCGTCGTTGCTGAGTTGCGCAAGGAGCGGAAGCATTTGCGGCGGATCTGAAATTTCATCGCGGCGAAGATAGCCGTCAAAAGCCGACATCAGTCGCGGCGCATCAAGCGGCTGATTTTCGCGGGCGACGGTCATATCGAAGAACCAAATGTACTGGTTCCCGATCCGCCGATATTCATCCATCAAGGCCTTTGCGGGCTTGATCTCAGTGTAGTTGATCTGCGTGGTCCGCGTTCGGCCGGCCGAATTGAGCGTGAATTTCGCATTCCCAAGGTGCGAAAAATCGCGTTCGTGCTGGTAATTCTCAGTGGAATTTATAAAGTCTAGCTCCGCAAGAATAGACCGGATTTTTTCCAACGTCGTCACGCTCAACAGGATCGGGTCGGTGATGGCTTCATCGGCACCTGCCTTTAAAAAAACAATATCGCCTTTCCCCGCCTCGTCATGTCGTATCTTGATCGACTTGATCGCAAAATCCGGCTGAGTGAATTCGTAGAAATGTGTGTATGCTGAATTCTTCGGGACCGCGGCGGAGCCAACATCGGTACCGTTGGTTCGATTATTCTTTTTTGCCGGCTCGGGTTCCGTTGGTGTTGAAGGTTCAGGCTCGGCCGCTTTCGGTAGCTCGGCGATGTTAACAGACTTTTTCACAAGGGCGGGCTTTTTTGCGCGTTTCTGGGCTACAGCGTCCAATGCTCCCAAGAAAAGGATTGCACCGACAAAGAAGGTTGTAAAAAGCTTTGGGGCCATAAAAGTGTTCTTGCCTTAAAAAGCAGAGCCCGAATATATCACATTCGGGCAAAGCTATTGGATGACAAATTTAGTGAAATGGTTTGATTGGCGAAGCGGCGGATTAATGGCCTATTCAAACCGTACCGAGACGACCTTCGAAACGCCCGCTTCCTGCATCGTTACGCCGTATAGTGCTCGGGCAGCTTCCATTGTGCGTTTATTGTGGGTGATCACAATAAACTGAGTCTTTTCGGACATATCAGCGATCTTTGAAACGAAGCGGCCAACGTTTGCATCATCGAGCGGAGCATCGACCTCATCAAGCAAACAGAATGGCGACGGCCGATATTTGAAGATGGCAAGCACGAGAGCGATCGCGGTCATAGCCTTTTCGCCGCCTGAAAGAAGCAAGATGTTCTGCAGACGCTTGCCCGGAGGCTGCGCAATGACCTCAATTCCGGCTTCGAGAATGTCGTCGGATTCGAGCAACGACATTTCGCCGTGGCCGCCACCGAAAAGTTCGCTAAAGAAGACCTTGAAATTTTCGTTGATCGCCTCAAACGCATGCCTGAAACGCTCACGCGAACGCTGTTTGATCTCACGAAGAGCTTCCTCGGCCGAATTTATGCTATCAATGATGTCCTGTCGTTGGGTCGAAAGAAACAGCAACCGCTCCTCGGCTTCGGCCAATTCATCGACCGCGAGCATATTTATCGCACCGAACCCTTCGAGCCTTTGCCGAAGATCATCAACACGGATTCGTGCCTCTGCAAGAATGAATTCATCTGGAATCGATTCATCGGCCACAACCTGCTCGAGCGGTGTATTCAATTCCTGCAAACAGTGCTCTAAAGTATTCTTCAGCTCCGTTGTCGCTTCGGTCTGACGAACTTCGATCGACGCACGTTCGTTCATTGCGTCTGCCGAGAGGCGATTCAATTCGTACAATTCGTCTGCCGTTGAATCGGCCTTTTGTCGAGCAAGAGCAACGGCCGAGATCGCCGATTCAAGCTCCGCTTGTTCAGCGAGAACTTCATCGGAAAGTCCGCCAATCTTGGCCTCTATGGCCGCGATCGAAGTAGTTATGCTTTCTACGCGGCCTTCGTTTTCGGCGATCTCGTTCTTGAGCCTCGCGATCCGAACACCAAGTTCCTTGATCTCGTTTTCCACCCGATTGAGAGCCGACTGAACCGACCGTCGCCGCTCACCAGAAGTAGCCGCGAGCGTCCTCTTTTCGTTTAGTATCGCGTTCTCGTTGTCGGCCTGTTCCCGAGCTTCAGTAAGGCGTAAAGCAACTTGGTCGATCGCGTCCTGGGCCGTCATTCGTTCGCTTACAGATCTCGTACGGCTCTCGCGGGCCTCGATGATCTTCGATTCGATATCGGCGATCTCTGCCTTGATCTGCGTGATCTCCTCGCCGACAACTCTGCGATGACGTTCTGCTCGTTCGATCTCTTGCCTTACGTTCTTGTCCTGCATCTCCAGGCTTAAAAGATGCCGCTCCACCTTAATTATGACCGACTGCAGATCAACGGTTCGCTCTTCCGTTTCCGCGAGTTTACCCCGTTCGGTCTCGACGGCGGCGTCCAGCAAGATAAACTCTATCTTGAGTGCTTCAACCTTTATAGCTAGTCCAGAAAGCTCGCGCTTGAAAGCAAGCAGCGATTCATTCTTTTCGGACGAGACCGCGTTACCGCTTACCATTAAGCTGTTCCCAACGAGCATATCGCCATTTAGGTCTACCAAAACAGTACCGGCAGCCGCAGGCGAACCATTAAGGTTATCGACGAGCGCCGCGGAAAGCTCTCTCGGGAACGCATCACGCAAAACTGCCAACATTTCATCCGAAGTACCCAACGCTTCGGCGACGGTCTGAGCTCCTTTTTGCGGCTCTTTCGAAACAGAGCGGGTCACTCCCGGAGCGATCAAGATCGGTATGCGGCCGGACTTGCTGGTAGTGAGCCAGTCAGCAACCTTCTTCGCCTCTGAATAAGATTCAACAATAACCGACTGCAAATACACACCAAAAAGGTTCTCGACGGCGCGTTCAGCCCGTTCTTCAACATTCAAATGATCCGCCAGAACTCCGCGAAGTTTCGCACCTATTTTTTCTCGATCAGCAAACAGCTTTTGAACCTGCGGAGCATATACTGCCCTTTTCTCTTCGAGTTCCTGAAGAGTTTCTAATCGGTTTCTGGTTCGATCGAGCGCAATCTGCTTCTCCTGAAATTGTTCTTCTGCCGAACGGAGCGAGGCACGCGTAGCTGCGGTTTCTTCAAACAGCTGTGCTTTTTCAGTGTTCAGGCCGTCAAGTTTTGTTCGTTCCGTCGCGAGATCGGACGTTGTCTGCTCAAGCTCAGCATTGTATTGCGCGAACGCTTCTTCCGCCCGAACATTTTCGTTTGAAAGCCCGGCAGATCGTTCGTGAAGCCGTTCGAGATTCAGCGATAATTGGCGTGCGATCTCGTCAAATCGTTCTACGGCAGTGGAATGCCGCATTAATTCGGCCCGACGATCTTCGATCTCGTTTTCGATCTTTCGAACATCGCCGATCGTTTCACCATAGATCTTTTCGGCCTCGATCAAGATCATCCGCGAAGAATCTGCTTCCGCACCTTCTTTCTGTTCGTCGATGCGTAGCCGTTCCCGCTCCGATTCGGCCAAAAGAAGTCGCTCGCCGGAGGAATCGATCTCGTTTTGAAGCGTTTTCAAACGCTCGCTTAGTTCAACGACCTGTTCCGACTGATAGCGATGCTCGCGTTCCGTTCGGTCTCGATTCAAAGCATTTTCGGCATGCTTTCGGCGGACCTCAGCGAGTGTTTCTTCGACGAGCCGTGCTGCCTGAGTTTCGGTTCTCACCGACTCTTCTTTCTCCGCAACCTTAGCAACGAAGTCTTTTTCATTTGCTACCGCTGCCGCTAGCTGCTTTTCCAATTCGGCAATGAGGGTCGAAAAATGTTTGCCTTCGGCGGCAAACAACTGCCGAAGGAGAATTCGAAATTCGTCCTGAAGAACAATGAAGCGTCTGGTCTTCGACGCCTGGCGGCGAAGTGAATTTGCCTGTTTTTCGATCTCGGAAACGATGTCAGAGATGCGGCCAAGATTCGTCTTTGCCGATTCTAATCGCGATTCCGCGGCTCGCTGCCGGGTGCGGAACTTCGAGATCCCGGCCGCCTCTTCGATCAGGTTTCGGCGATCGCCTGGTTTTGCCGAAAGAATTTGGCCGATCCTGCCCTGCTCGACGATGGCGTAATGTGCCCCGGAAAGACCGGTCCCGGCAAAGAGATCTTGAATGTCACGAAGGCGGCATGTTTTGCCGTTCAGTAAATATTCGCTTTCGCCCGAAAGATATAAGCGACGTGTAACTGAAACAGCTTCGCCAGGCGCAAAATCCAGGGCGAACGAACGCGGCCGCCAATGCCGCTTTGTTTTGACTGCTCGCTCAACAATTTGCGTTGAGCCTACCTGTGCCGCTTTGGCGGTCTCGATCTCGAGGCCGTCGGCGTGAAATCCGTTCGTTTCGGCAATTTCAACGATCGGGTCCGACGGTGTATTTTCGCCAGCTTCTTGTTCCGCCTCGAGTGCGTCTACATCAACGGCGAGTTCGTCTATCGCACTGAGTGTTTCATCAATGTCTTCTAGCTCGGCGTCATCAGAATGAACAAAGTCCTCGTCTCGCACCAAATGCAGAACGACCTCCGCCATGCCCGACGACTTTCGAGTTCGCGTCCCTTGAAAGACGACGTCTTTCATATCGCCGCCGCGCAGCGATTTCGCCCGTTGTTCACCAAGAACCCAGGAGATCGAGTCGGACACGTTGGACTTGCCGCAGCCATTCGGCCCGACGACGGCGGTGATGCCGTTTCCGGTAAAAACTATTTCCGTGTAGTCCGCAAAAGACTTGAAGCCGGTTATCTCGAGGCGTTGGAGCTTAAACATTCTATAGTGCTTGCCTATAAGGGGTAGCACTACATTTTGGGGTATAGGGCGTTTTTAGTCAATCTGAATTTGATGTTAGATACGCTGACTTTGGGGCAGTAGTTTGCTGAGTGAGGTTGGCTTTTGGAGAAGAAACGTTTACATGATCTCGCCGCCGACATTTCGCAAACCTTGCTGCTCCGCGCGTTCTTGATCTAACTCGGTCAGCACGTCCAGGAGGAAGTTGGTGTTGCTCGAAACGTTGATCACGATAGGAAATTCGTGGTCTGCTGTCGAAAATTCAAATGTGCCGCTACTGAGTTCAATAATGTCGCGAAACGCTGTCACTCCGTTCTTTCCGTTGCATTCGGCGTCGACGATCCGTCCCTCGTTGAACGAAACGTTAGCAAGATACATGTCTGACTTTAGTACCAAAAGTCCTGTCATTTTTGCGTTTTCGATCACTTGCACCGCGTCAAAAATGCTGACATAACCGACGTTTCCGGCAAACGTGACGTCCGTTCTCACCTTCTGCGGGGAACGGTCGCGCTTAACCGCATATTCCGGGCGACGCGCTCGCCGAATCGCTTCGAGGCCGGGCGCAACCGAAATTCGTGGATCGAGCAGCTTTGCTTCCTGCAGCCGATCATACGCAAGATCAAAGTCTTCACGGCCGATGTACAAAGTAACGAGGGCCAGACATTGCCGTGCGGCCTCGGTCAAATTCTTTTGCTTGATGCACAGATCGCGCATCTTTTCCCTTAGCGGGATCGAACGCGGGCTGCGCTCCAATGATTCACGAAGAATAGTGAACGCCTTTTCTGGCGATGCGTATTTGACGAAAAGATCTGCATCAAGCAGCACGCTTTCGATCGAAACTTCGCTGATCGGCACGCTGGGCTCAAGAACTTGACTCATAGGCAGGGCGAACAAAGGTGTTCAACATTCTTAAACTAACATATTTTGACCGATCATGTCACCCTTTTTTGTCATTTTGACAAAGAAAGAGCCGCTCACTTGAACGGCCCCTGTGCTTAAAAAATTATACCACTGATCAAAAGTCCAACCGAATTCCGAGGCGTATCTGTCGGGGTCGATAAGCTCTCGTCGGAACAAGGTAACCTGTTCGCAACTCTTCAAGTTGAGCCGGTGAGGGATTAGCAGACGCGGCGGCAAAGTTAATGAATTCCGAACCAAAACTATAGACCCTTGCGTTCAGGATATTATTGAATTCGATCTGTGGACGCAATCGAACCCGCTCGCTGAATCGGAATTCTCGGCTAACGTTGATGTCGAAAAGGAATTGCTTTGGGCCGTTACCGGCATTACGCGGAAGATTCCCGGCACGCCCTATCGGCGCCAAGGTAAATGATCTAACCTGATCAAGGCTGAATGGTTCCTGAACATCGCGCCAGTTGATTGCGTTTAGATCTCCGCTAAAATTCGGGCGGTCGCTGTTTACATCGTCGAGGTTCCGATCATCAGCGGTCTGGCCGCCATTCGAAATGTTAAACGGAGAACTCGAACCAATGCGGAGGATCGGCGAGAAACGCAGCTTTCCGAGCCAATATGGCGTATCGAAGGACCCAGAGAACGCGAATCGATGACGTCGATCCAGAAGGCTTCGTGAACGCTCTGAAGCGAAGTCACCGGCGATCTGTGCAGAAGACGTGTTGACGATACCGTCGTCCTCGAGATACGACAGTGTATATGCCGCACGGAACGAACCGCCAAAGCCGTAACCGATGTCTCGGAATCGGCGCCGGAATTCGACGATCAAACCTCGATACCAGCTATTTCCGAGCGAACCCACCTGCTCGGTTTGGCCGGCTGCCGGATTCGGGCGAAGCGAGATCGCGATCGCGAGGGCTCGGCCGTATGGCGTCGCGGCGGCGGATGATGGGTTTTGGCTATCTAGATTATAAAAGGTAAGCCCGTTTGCCGTCCGAGTGTCAGGTGCCGCAATCCCTGCGAACTCGAAACGTGTGGTTCCGACGGCGTAACCGTTCGCCAAATAGTCAGCAAGGTCTGAAAATCCGGCAGGTACGATCGGCGCGTTTGTATTCGTCTCCCGCCAAAGCTTTGTAGTTCGGTTATACGTAAAGTTCGTCTCGAATACGTAGCCCTTAAAGATCTCCTTCTCAAATCCCAGATTGAACTGGTACGACTCGGGGATCTTGAGGTTTGGATCCAAATTTCGGAAAAAGCTATTGTTGTTGAGGCCCGCTGCAATGTATTGCTGCACGAGCGGACTGTCCGGTGTTAGAGTGCCAGGAAAAATATTGCTGAGTTCACGAAGATAAAGGTCTCTTGCGTTACCTGCGGTCGTCACACGATTCGTATCAAAGATGATCTCGTTTTGACCCCGTTGATAATCGTCAACGGTTCTTAGGAGAACGCGATTGTAAAATATTCCCGCACCAAAGCGGATCACGCCTTTACCGCTTTTGAAAGGCGACCAAGCGATACCGACACGCGGACCGAAGTTGTTATCATCCTTTACAACCTGTTCGCGCTCATACCGCAATCCCAAGTTTAGAGTTAGATTCGATCTTAGTCTCCAATCGTCCTGCACGAAAAACCCAACATACGTATTTGTGATCTCGGAACCAGTAAAGAAATTGTGCCGGTAACGCTGGACGCAATTACGTGGAAACGCATTCACGCCTCCGCGAATTCTCGGATTTGTCGGACTATTTGGCAACGTCGGATCCGTCAAACATTGCGGAACCGTTGTAGTCGCAAGTGGGTCAGCGAAGTTAAATGTACCGCTCGCGTCCGATAGGTCGATAAAGTTTGAATCGATCCTTTGGATATCGAGGCCAAATCTCAAAGAATGGTCGCCCGCGACGTACGTGAATGTGTCCTGGAACTGGAGCCGGTCTTCTTCACGCCCGGATGTGCCCAGCGTGGACGAACCAGCGACCAACGAAGTATTGAACGTTAGTCCGGGCTCGCGAAAACTGATAATTACGACAGGATTGGTCTCTTGTCCCGGCGAGACGAAATCTGGCTTTAACTTCGAGTACTGAAAACGGAATTGATTTACTGCCTTAGAATTAAACACATAGTTGTCAGTAAAGTTTATCGCCTGAGTTTTCGTTCTCCTTCCGATCAGCGATTCTGCCAGCCGATTACTCCCGTTGAACTGCCGAAGGTCATTCGTTTTACCGAACTGGTACGAAAGGGTGATCGAGTGGTTATTAGTGAAATTATGATCGCCCCTTAAGGTGAATCTATGTGCTTTTCGCGGCGTATCCTGACCATCAACATAACGACCCAGAAGGCTACCGAAGTCTGTGATCGTCTCGTTTGATGTGGGGGCCGGAAGCGGAAAATTCGGGTTGGCCGTCAAAGGCAGCCAAGTATCCGTAATGGTTGAATCAAAGATATTATCGTATTCGTACGACGTGAAAAATGAGGTCTTTTCTTTGAAATACCCGAACGGGATCGGACCGCCGAGGGTAAAGCCAGGAACATTTTGTTGAAATGTATAGCGAGGAATGCCTCGGCGATTATTGCTCCAGCTGTTTGCATTCAGACTTTCATCGCTGAAGAAGTAGAACACTCGTCCGCGTAATTTTCGGGTGCCGGCACGAGTCCTTATATTGACTCGCCCGCCGGATGCACGCCCGTACTCTGCAGAAAACTGATTGTTGATAACCTGGACTTCAGCGATCGATTCAATTGAGGGCTGAAACCTGATTCCTGCCACACGGTCGTCGTTATTATCGAGACCATCTATCGTGATGTTGTTTGAATAAGCCGCCCCGCCGGATAACGCAAACACGCCGCCTTCGACTAGGCCGCTGCTAGGTGCCCGATCATTTCGGCCGCCCTTATCGATCGACAGGTCGCGGTTTGAAAGCGGTTCTTCCGTTACACCGCCCAGCGTAAAGACGAGGTCAAGAGCGTCCCGATTCGTGTTTGGAAGTTCTTCGACCGAACGTTGTTCGATCGTGCCGCCAACTATTGTCCGTGTCGTGTCAATAGCAGGCGCGTCGCTGTCATCGACGGTAACTACTTCAGCCGATATTCCAGCGACATCTAGATCCAGATCTAGTTGCAGATTCTGCCCTGATATCGTGACGAGGTCGACTCGTTCCTTTCCCCCGAAGCCCGTCGCCTCAGCCTTTATCTTGTAAGTGCCGGGCGGAAGTTCGATAAATCGATATCGGCCTTCATCGTTTGTGGTGACGGTTCGTACGATACCGCTTTCTATCAGTGTCGCGGTCACGGTCGCACCAACTATGGCTTGGCTATTCTTATCGAGGATACGCCCGAAAATGGTAACGTCATCAAGATCCTGTGCAAAAACGGAAAACAAACCGGCGGACAAGAACACAAGCATGGTAGAAAGCACAACACTGCATGAGGAAAACTTCATTCGATAACTCCTAGAAAATATTGGAATGGGATGAGCGCAAGAGATATTCTAACTGAATCGGCAAGATTACAGAACTGAGGAGACGTTAATTGGAAGTAAATCTACTCGTCGCCGAGCGAGATCTCTTGATAAGACGTTCGCCGAAATCGGGAGACAGGCACAAGCGCATCGACGGGGTCACTTTCGCCGGGATTTCGTGAAAACTCGGTCGCATGCGTCCGAAGATACT
>JBBSKW010000054.1:0-19009 GCA_038256005.1 Pyrinomonadales bacterium | reverse complement strand
GGATGTGTGATGCCGTTTGGAGTTCCAGCTTTAGCCGGGTTCGTTCAAACGCCACCGAGAATCAAGCCGCCGCCCAAAGGCGTAACTCCGAACTGATATGGAGATCAGACAACTAAAAGCATTTCTGGCGATCGCCGAAGCGAAGACCTTTACTGCCGGTGCCCGTCGTGTAAACGTTACACAGGCAGCGATCTCGATGCAGATCCGCCAGCTTGAAGACGAGGTCGGGCTTCAGCTCTTTACCCGAACGCCGCGGCGCGTGATCTTGACCGAGGCCGGTGAATGCTTGCTTGAGCGAGCGAGGAAGATCCTTCGCGAACACGATTCGGCTTTGGCTGAGATCGCGGAGGTCGCGGGTGCCGAATACGGACGTTTGCGGATCGGGACGGCGTCCGGCACGTTCGCAATGAACCAATTGCCGACGATAATGCACGGCTTAAATCAAAAGTTTCCGAACTCGGAACTGACGGTCGGGGCGGGAACGAGCGACAAGCTGATCGATAAGATAATGCACGGCGACTTGGATACGGCGTTCGTGTCGCTGCCGGTCGACAACCTCAATATAAGCACTGAGTCTTTGTTCTCGGACGAGATCGTGGCGATCGCGAATCCAAAACATCCGCTCGCAAAAGAGAAATACATTTCAGCGGCAACGCTCGCCGGCGAAAGCCTTATCTTAGGTGAACGCGGCGGCAACACACGGCGAATGATCGACGAATTTTTCCACGCGGCGAACGTTCGGCCGAATATTGCGATGGAGCTGTCGCGGCAGGAAGCGATCAATAGAATGGTCGGGAACAATCTCGGCGTGGGGATGGCCGGTGCGAAATCGGTCGCGAAAGACATTCGCGAAGGCAAGCTGGTCTCGTGGCTGATCGAAGGAGCCGAGATCAAGTGGGAACTTGGGTTGGCAAGATTGCGCGGCGGGCATTTCTCGCCGATCGGGAAAGAGTTTGTAAGGCTGTGTAAGGAAAGTTTCGTAGAGAGAGAAAAAGAATTAAAAGCTAAGAGATGAAAGTGGTAAACGGTAAGTGGTCAGTAGTCAGAATGAGGATCTTTTTGAGTCTCTGCGCTCTCTGTGTTCTCTGTGGTGAGAGTTTTTCGCAGGGATTGCCGATCGCGGCGCCGGCATCGGTCGGGATGAACGCGGCGAAGCTGAACCAGATCGAAGGGTTGGTCAACGCAGACATTGCCGATAAGAAACTGCCCGGTGCAGTCGTTATTGTCGGGCACAAAGGAAAGATCGTCTATCGAAAGGCATTCGGGAATCGCTCGCTTGTGCCCAACGTTGAGAAGATGACGATCGATACGATCTTCGATGTCGCATCGCTGACCAAGCCGATTGCCACCGCGACCTCGATAATGATCCTCGTCGAGCAGGGAAAACTGCGGTTGAACGACACAATCGGCAAATACATCACCGAGATCGACGATCCCGAAGCGAAAAAGGTAACGATCCAGCAATTGCTGACGCACACCTCCGGCTATCGCCCTGATTTCGACCTCAGCGAAAAATGGACCGGCCGCGAAGGAATGCTTGCGGCACTGAAGAAAGAAAAACTCCGCAATCCGCCAGGAACGAAGTTTGTTTATTCGGATACTGGGTTCATCGTACTGGGGGAGATATTGGAAAGGATCGGTGGCGAAAGTGTACTAGACTTCGGAAGACTGAATGTCTTTATTCCAAGTTCAATGAATGCTGGCTTTCGTCCTTTTGGCCTTGAAGGTGTGCCCACAATCGGGGGGAATATTGCACCCACCGAAAATGTTCGCGGCCAGAAAAGTTATTTAGGTTCAAATTTCGAGGGTGACGGACGGGCAGGTGATCGGATTCTTTTTGGCGAGGTTCATGATCCGACCGCTCATAGAATGAACGGCATTGCCGGCCATGCCGGACTGTTCTCAACTGCCGATGATCTTGCTCGATACTGCCAGATGCTTTTGAATGGCGGGACGCTTGATGGGAAACGCGTAATGTCGGCTCAGACGGTCGCGAAGATGACTTCGCCGGTGGTCGTTTCCGAAGACGGTTCGACACGCGGACTGGGGTGGGATATTAATACCTCGTTCTCATCTAATCGCGGCGAGTTGTTTCCGCTCGGATCGTTTGGGCATACGGGTTTTACAGGAACGAGCGTTTGGATCGACCGTGTTTCGCAGACCTTTGTGGTCTTTATGTCGAACCGCGTTCATCCGGATGGCAAAGGCGACGTGACCTCGCTCCGTGCAAAGGTTGCGACCGTCGCCGCCTCGGCTATCGAAGACACGCCGATAGAAGTATTCCGGCTCGCGGAGAGTACGTACCATTCGGCGGTCGCGTCGCAGATACCGAAGTTTGTGGCGGGAGCGCGGACACTCTTGTCCGCATCGCCGGCACCTCCGGCGAGACCGGTCACGGCCGACGAAGCATCGACCGTTGCGGACAAGAGTGTCCGCGCTCCGGTTCTGAATGGCATCGACATTCTTGAGAAGAATGGATTTAAGGAACTCGATGGAAAGCGGATCGGTCTTGTGACGAATCACACCGGGCGGAATCTGGCAGGGAAATCGACGATCGACGTTCTGTTTGAAGCGAAGAATGTAAAGCTGGTTTCGCTGTTCGCTCCGGAGCACGGTATCCGCGGCGAGCTCGATACGGAAAAGATCGACGATACGAAAGACGAAAAGACCGGACTTCCTGTTTATTCGCTTTATAAGGACGGAATGCGAAGGCCGAAGCCCGAGCAGTTAAAAGATCTGGACGCGATCGTCTATGACATTCAGGACATCGGAGCGCGTTTTTACACATATACCGCGACGCTCAAGAACGTAATGGAAGAGGCGGCAAAACTGGACATACCAATTTATGTACTCGACCGACCGAATCCGATAAATGGCATCAAAGTCGAAGGGCCGCTTGCCGAAGAATCAAAGCTTTCATTCATCGCTGCACATACTATTCCGGTTCGCTATGGCCTGACTATTGGCGAGCTAGGAATGATGATGAACGCCGAACGAAAGATCGGTGCGAAGCTGAAAGTGATCAAGATGGAAGGCTGGCAACGAACAATGTGGTTCGACGAGACCGGCCAAACTTGGATCAACCCGAGCCCGAATATGCGTTCGCTGACACAGGCGACGTTGTATCCCGGCATCGGACTGCTCGAGACAACGAATCTTTCAGTGGGACGCGGGACCGATACACCATTCGAGGTCATAGGAGCTCCGTGGCTGAACGGCCAAACGATTGCTAAATATCTGAATGAAAAGGGCTTGTCCGGTGTAAGATTCGTACCGATTCGGTATAAACCGAAAGCTTCCGTATTCAAAGATGAAGATCTCGGTGGCGTGAATTTCATTATAACGAACCGTGAGAACTTCAATTCAGTACGCACGGGGGTCGAGATCGCGGCGGCGATCCGCAAGCTTTACCCAAATGAATGGCAGGTTGACCGATATCTTCGGCTGCTTGTAAATCAGGATGTTCTTGATCGATTGAAAAGCGGCGAAGCGCCGGAAGCGATCGAGCGATCATGGTCCGCCGACCTCACCGAATTCCAAAAACGTCGGGCATTGTATTTGCTTTATCAATAAGTAGTTTCAGTTCTCAATCGATTTCACTATTTACAATTTTGTAACAACTCTTTTGCTTTCAACATTTGTCGGAAAAAGTGCGGGATTGCCTCGTGTGAATCGATAACGAAAATATGGACAAACGTCCAAAAACCGAAATATTTCTTATGGCAAATTCTCCAGAATTCAGTAACTCAATCAAAGGAAGGATGACTATGACGAACAAAGTAATGAGAGCGGTGATCGCCATGTTCACGATAAGCTTAATGATCGTCGGAACCGTAAACGCTCAAGAAGTCACGGGTACACTCAATGGAACCGTTCGTGACGCATCAGGAGCGGTCGTTCCGGGAGCAACCGTAACGATCACCGACCCGACAAAGAACAATAATACCGTTCGTACAACGGTCACGAATTCGAACGGCGAATTCTCGGCACCCAGCTTACCGACTAGCGTTTACAACGTTTCGATCGAAGCAGCGAATTTCAAAAAATCGGTGCAGACCGATATCAAGATCGACGTCGGGGCACGTCGAAGTGTTGATATCGTTTTAGAGGCCGGACGTATCGATGAAGTTGTGACCGTTGAGGCCGATCCGGTCGCGGTCGACGTTACATCGCCTACAAGTGGAACTGTGATCAGTGGTGATCAGGTCCGCGAACTTTCAATCAACAACCGGAACTTCACCCAGTTGATTGCATTGGCTCCGGGTGTTTCAGCTGACCTTTCTGATCAGGTCTATGTTGGTACGACGAATCCTGACGGCCAGGCAAACACCGTCCAAATTTCCGTTAACGGAGCAAGGTCGAGTCAGAATACATTTACGGTCGATGGATCGGATATTACGGATCGTGGTTCCAATTTGACGATTCAGGCCTATCCGAGCGTGGATTCGATCGGCGAATTCCGCGTTCTTCGTTCTATGTATCCGCCCGAATCCGGACGCAGTGGCGGTGGGCAAGTTAATGTCGTAACGCGGAGCGGAACCTCAAAGTTTCGCGGAAGCGCCTATGAATTTGTTAGGAACGACGCATTCAATGCAAATAACTACATCGCGAATTCGTTGGTTAATCCCCAGTTTGGCCGCAATCCGGACAATGGTAAGGCGAAGCGAGCTCCGGTGCGATACAACAACTTTGGTTGGACGATCGGCGGCCCGGTATATTTTCTCCGATTCGGTAATGCAGGTGAGGACGACAGCTATTTCAAACGGTACGACCGAACATTTTTCTTCTTTTCGCAGGAATTTCGTCGCGACAACCGTTTTGCATTGCCAAATTCTGTAACAGTCGCTGACGCCAATTTGAAGGCGGGAATATTCCCGGTCGATGTTTGTATAAATCGCAACAACGTAGCGGCCGAGACATGTGCAATTGGTAATCCAGGCCGCCTAGCAGCGGGCACTCCAATCCCCGCAAGTATGCTAAGCCCGGCGGCTGCAGCCTATCTTCGCGACGTTTACAGCAATCTGCCGAACCCGAATGCTGGGACGGCGGCGAATCCATATTTGGCAAGTTTTGCTCTGCCGAACAGTTTTAAGTTTCAACAAGAGATCATCAAGGTCGACCACGCTTTCTCGGATTCGGTCTCTGGTTATTACAGATACCAGCGTGACAGCATTCCTACGGTCGAAGGCAATGCACTTTTCTCAAGCGGCTCGGGACTTCCAGGTGTTTCGACCACTTCAACGAATTCTCCTGGTCGGACACACACCCTTCAAATGACGTGGGTCGCTCGCCCGAACATTATCATTGAAGGCAGATATAATTACGCCTACGGTGCGATATTGAGCGAGAACATCGGTTTACTTGCGTTGAAAAATTCATCGGTACCAATAGCCTTGCCCTTTGCTAGCCAACGTGACCGAATTCCGACGATTACTGGAAACGGATTTACAGGCTTAACAAGCTTTGGTCCTTATGACAATTTTTCGGATAAGCATAACTACACTGGAAGCGTTGCTTGGATCAAAGGCAATCACAACATGAAGTTCGGTGCGGTTCACTCAATGTATCGAAAGAATGAAAATGCCCTTGCCGGTAACAACGAAGGTATTTTCAATGTTTTTGGCTCGACGGTCGCCTCAGGCGTAACAAACAATACGTTGAACCAGAATCTTGCACGTTGGGCCAACTTCTTGGTTGGTAATGTTGGTGCCAGCGGATTTACGCAGGCCAACTTTGACTATACGGCTGACCTTCGCCAAAGATCGTTCGAAGCTTATGGTCAGGACGAGTGGAAAGTTCGCCGAAACTTAACCATCAATTTTGGTGTTAGGTATTCGTTCTTTGGCTCGCCTTGGGACAAGAACGGACGTTTGTCGAACTTCATGCCTGAAACATGGGATCCGGCACAGGCACCAGCTGTAGCAGGAAACGGAACCCGAGTTGCGGGAACCGGAAACAATTGCAACGGACTGATCGTCAATGCACAGAATTTTACGACAGGACCGGCTAACTTTAACTGTCGTCCAACCGCATCACCGTTCGGTAAGTTTATCGTTGATGCTAAAAAGGCTAACTTTGCTCCCCGCTTTGGCATCGCATGGGATCCGTTTGGTAAAGGCGAAACTTCAGTTAGAGCAGGTTGGGGAATGTATCATGAACAGGTTCTGAACGGAACACAGCTCCAGAACATCGGCACAAATCCACCTTATCAAGAACGCGTTACCAGCGGCACCAGTGCTCGTCTAGATGCACCTGTTGGTGGCGTCGTCGGAGCTCCAACGGTTCAGAGTCTTCGTGCTATTCAGACCGATTTCCATACGCCTTACACGCAGCATTGGACATTGGACGTTCAGCAACAGATCGGCCCGAAGACATTGCTAACTGTCGGATATTATGGTTCGAAGGGAACGAACCTGATCGGGCTTACGGAATTAAACAGTATTCCGGTCGGCAAAGCACTGAACTCAACTTGTATCAATGCCTACAGTCAGAGCGTTCCTTGCCAAACCCCCGGATACGTTTTTCGTAATGCCGGGAGCAACACGGTCAATGTTCCAAATAATCCGAACACAAACCAAACCACCCCTACACAGCAAACGACTGATATCTTGATCCTCGATCAGATCCGGCCCTATCGCGGTTTTCGATCTATAGCGATCGTTCAGCCACGGTACAATTCGAACTACCATAGCCTTCAGGTTTCCGGCACGCACCGATTTACGGGTGCTTCGCAGGTAAATCTCGCATATACATGGGCAAAAAATCTTACGGACAGCCAAAATGACCGTTCGGCAGCTCCGCAAGATACCTACGACACGAAGAGCGAATATGCTCGAGCGGCACTTGATCGCCGACATGTTCTGTCGATCAACTATGTTTACGAGCTTCCGTTTTTTAGTGCACAGCAAGGTTTTGTCGGAAAACTGCTGGGCGGTTGGCAGGCATCCGGTATTATCACGTATAACACCGGTATACCGTTCACTGCCGTTACGTCCAACTATGATCCGGGTGGTACGGGGATTATCAATGCAAACCCGACGGCACGTCCAAACCAGCTTTGTGATCCAAATGCTGGTTCACCGGAAATCTTCGGACAATGGTTTAATACATCATGTTTCCAGTTAAACCCGGGAAACCTTGAGCTGACCAATTATCCGAACGTGCCGGGATCGGCCTCACGCGGCACGATCCATGGGCCGTCGACCAAGCGTGTTGATTTTACTTTGTCGAAGAATCTTCGCTTTTCAGAAAGATATAGACTTCAGCTGCGAGCAGAAGCGTTCAATATTTTTAATTGGACGAACTTCCGCAGCTTTGTTTCGACAAACGTGACGAGCACATCGTTCGGGCGGGTAGGTTCGGTTCGCGATCCGCGCACGATGCAGTTTGGAGTGAAGTTTAACTTCTAGTTTTTCTTCGTAAAATTATTCCCCGCGTTTCGATATGAGACGCGGGGTTTTTCTTTTGCTAAAGTTGTGTTGATGAAATCGATGGTGATCAAAAACGCAAGGCTTTCGTTGCCAAATATCAGTTCATCTGAGATTACGGTCGCAGGCGGAAAGATCGAAGCGATCGGTTCGAAAGGCTCAACTGAGCGTGGCGAGGTTGTTGATGCTTTGGGCAGTACTATCTTTCCTGGCTATATTGATGTCCACAATCATGGAGCCGTGGGCGTTGATGTAAACACGACCGATGTTGATGGGCTGTTGGTTGTGGCGGAGTTCTTGGCAAAGAAGGGTGTAACGGCTTGGATGCCGACGCTTGTGCCGGATTCCGACGAGAATTATGCTCGCGTGATCGGTACGATAGATCGGTTGATGGAGATCCAATCCGAGATGCCGATCGCACAAGCCGTCGGCGTTCACTATGAAGGTGTTTTCGCGAACGAGAAAATGTGCGGTGCACTTCGCCCGGAATTCTTTAAATCGTTTACAGGTAATGAAGTGGTTAGCCTTCCGCGGTTAAAACGCGGCGTACACATGACGACATTCGCACCCGAGATCGAAGGCGGTATCGAGCTAACCAAGGAACTAACACGACAAGGTTGGGTCGCGTCGATCGGTCACACGAAAGCAGGCGTTGAAATACTGGATCAGGCGTTCGAAGCCGGTGCCAGACATCTTACACATTTTTATAATGCGATGACCGGCTTGCATCATCGTGATGTCGGCGTTGTCGGTTGGGCGTTTGCAAACAAGGACGTGACGTTCGACATCATTGCCGATGGAATTCATGTCGATACGCGGCCCCTTGAATTTGCCTGTCGCGCAAAAGGCTGCGACAAGGTTTCGTTGATATCGGACTCAGTCGCTCCGACCGGTTTGGGCGAAGGTGATTTTGAGCTTTGGGGCGAACGAATCAGCGTGGTAGGCGGACGGACAAAAAATGAACGCGGCAGTATCGCCGGTTCGGTCATAACGATGCTTGACGCAGTCAACCGAATGTTCGCGCTCGGGTTTTCTTCAGTAGAAGTTGCTCAAATGGCGTCAATCAATCCGGCTCGGCTGCTCGGCATTGATCACACACACGGATCGCTCCAGACTGGTAAGCGTGCCGACATCATCAGTAGGAATCCTGACGGTTCGCTGGAGTTTGTTATGATCGGCGGACGCCGTGTTCTATTGTAAATAGAAACGGCCCGATGATATTTCACCGGACCGGATCTTTCCCCTTGTTCTGTGCTGAGGTTTTTACATCAGCACTACGTTATGTCTTAAGAGCTTCGCGCTTCATTTTCTTCCCTTGGTCGTCAAAATAAATAACGGCAATTGCTACGGTCAAGTAGTTAGGCGAAATCGGCAACCTCGCCACCTCGATGGTTTTGTGAAGTTCTGTAAAGAAATGTAAAACCCGGTGCAAGGGCAAGAGAAGTGACGTAGAATGAAATCGGCTATGAGTAAAGTGCTGATAATTGATGATGACGAAGAACTTTGCGATCTGGTATCGGAATACCTAAGCGTGGAAGGGTTCGAGGTCAGCGCCGTGCATAATGGCGAAGCCGGTCTTGCGGCGGCTAGAACAGGGAACTACGAACTGGCGATCCTTGACGTAATGATGCCGAAGATGAACGGATTTGACGTGCTTCGAAGTCTGCGTTCGTCGTCGCAACTTCCGGTTCTGATGCTGACCGCTCGCGGCGATGATATGGAGCGGATCGTCGGACTTGAGATCGGTGCTGATGATTATTTACCAAAGCCATTTAATCCGCGGGAACTGGTTGCTCGCATACGCGCAATTCTACGACGCGCGTCTGGCGAAGGAACTGACGCGAGCATGCCCGAAAAATTAACGGTCGATGACCTTGAGCTTTCTGCTTCGTCGCGGTCGGCCACGCTTGACGACGAAAATATTGTGCTTACGTCGCTCGAATTTGATCTGCTTGCTGCTCTTGCGCGTCACGCGGGAAATGTAGTGAAGAAGGAAACATTGAGCGAGACGGTTCTCGAACGTGAGCTTTCCCCCTACGATCGTTCGCTTGATATGCACATTTCTAATCTGCGCAAAAAGCTAGGCATGCACGCGGACGGCAGCGAAAGGATCAAGACCGTACGGTCGGTCGGTTATATCTACACTGTTAAATGAATCTCTTTTTCAAGATCTTTCTTTGGTTTTTGGCAGCGATCGCTTTGATGATCGGCATGATGTTCTTTTTAAACTGGACCGTTCAGACCGAACCCGTTGTGAGCCGCTGGCGTGTGTCGGTCCGCAGCCAGACAAATATTTACGCCGAAACTGCTGCACAAGTCCACAAGAACGAGGGCGAAGCCGGTCTTATAGCTTTTCTTGACCGCATTCGGAAACATGAAAGCATCGGAGAGGTCGATCTGATCGGTGGTCCGGGTAAGAACTATTTATCGGCCGGAGTCGATGTTGCAGACTATTCTGATTTCATTTCCCGAGCCTTGGCGAGCGACACGGTTGAGATCGAAAATCAAACGGAAACCGCTCTATCGGCCCGTAACATTAATTTTGCAGATGGGAATAGATATGTTTTGATCGTCCGTTGGGAACGCCCGAGAATGATCCCGTTCTTCGGTGAATCGCCGCTTCGATATTTTCGCTACGCCGCATTGCTGTTCACAGCCCTTCTTTTATGTTGGGCTCTGGCTAGATACCTATCGTCACCAATAGGCAAATTGCGGCGTGCGACTCAGCGTCTTGCGGACGGTGATCTTTCGGCTCGAGTTGCAGGCGAAGTCGGGAATCGACTGGATGAGATATCTGCACTAGCAAAGGATTTTGACGTAATGGCCGAAAGGATTGAATCGTTGATCGATTCACAGAAGCGGCTTTCGCGGGACATTTCGCACGAATTGCGTTCGCCTCTTTCGCGGCTAAATGTTGCGCTTGAGATCGCGAAGAAGAAAGCCACGCCGGATTCAGCTCCGCAACTGGACCGGATCGAGAATGAATCTCATCGGCTGAACGAAATGATCGGCAGGTTGCTGACGCTTTCAAAGCTCGAAACGGGTGCACGTGATTTCGAACGTCATGAATTGAATCTTCGTTCGCTGGTCGAACAGGTGGTTTCGGATGCGGCGTTCGAGGCCGGCGCAAAAGGGCGGTCGGTAAAATTGGTTGTGGCGGAGGAGTGTCGCATCGTCGCTAGTGAAGGCTTGATCCAGAGCGCGGTCGAAAACGTTTTGCGTAACGCCGTCAAATATACTCGAGAGGGAACCGAGGTGAAGGTTTGGGTCGAGCGTCAAAACGGAAACGCCAACGTCAAGATCATGGATCACGGCGGCGGCGTTCCGGACGATGAATTAGCGAATCTGTTCAGGCCGTTCTACCGCGTCGGCGAAGCTAGAGATCGCGGCAGCGGCGGAACCGGGTTAGGCCTTGCGATCGCCGAGCAGGCGATACGTGCCCACGAAGGATCGATCTCGGCAAAGAACGAAGGTGACGGCCTGATCGTCGAAATATCGTTGAAGTGCAAAGGCTAACGACTGCTCCGAGCGGCAGCGAACGATTTTACAGCTAAGATCACAAAGGTTAGGCAAAGTACCGCCATTAGTATCTGCGAGATCGAAGCCGGATTAATTTCCATTGTGCTAAGTCTCGGGACCAGCCGAACGGCAACCGCGATAAATCCCACTAGAGCAACTACAACGGAAGCATGCATTAAGTGCTTGCGGAGATTCTCCTTCGCGCTCGCTACGTGCCCAAGCACCATTATCACAAGGCCAAAAAATGCAGGTATAAGGGCGGTAACACTTGCTGACCCGCTGTAAAGACCATATCCGTAGCCGATGATCCCAAGAAGGATCAATAACCTTCCAAACAAAATTGATGTACTTGGCATAGGTTTAAGTTTATCCGCGGACGTTATTTTGCGCTAATTGATCCGGTCAGCATCAACTAATATTATTGTGAGGAAATGTTCACCCGCGAAGTGTTGCGATCATCTTTTCGATCTCCGAACGCAAATGATTTGTGACGATCTCGTATTGTCGATCACCAGCATCGGCATTATCAATCGGCGAGTCTTTTAGGACATCACGGGCAGACAACGGTTTGCCGATCATGATCTTCACCTTCGCCGGACGTATCCGCCATGACTTTCTGGCCCAAACATTTTGCAGGCCATCGAGAGCTACGGGAACGATCGGCAGATCAAGTTCGGTAGCGAGTATCGCCGCACCTTTCTTGAAATCATGTAGCTCCCCGTCGAACGCTCTTTCACCTTCGGGATAGATGTTCAGTATCTTCCCGTTCTTTAGTCCGATCGCGCCCGCTTTCATCGCACGTAGAAGTTGCGTGTCCTGATCTATCGGCACAACCTTAAGCATTGCCGCGACGAACCGCATGAAATTGCTCTTGAAGAACATGCTCGCACCAACGTGAAAGATATTCTTGAAGATCGCATACGGATAATTCGACGTCAGAACAAACGGATCAAGGAAACTTTGATGGTTTGGGCAGATCAAGAACGGACTCTGCTTCTCACCTTGTTTCGGTTTTAGCGCGTCTAAATGTTCAACTCCCGTAACTTCCAGTCGCATGAACACGCGACAAAATAAGTTGAAGGCTCGATAGAAAACAAACGCAAAGGAAATGAAGATCGGCCGATTTTTCAGAACGGCATTGACTTCCGGAATCTCCTCGTCAGCTTCCTTGATGATCTTCGACCAATTCAGATCAGCGGTCAAAGCTACATCTTGTGACTTTTCGCCATCGAGCTTTACACCCATTGGCGTCACCTTTACCAGTTCGACGACCTGTCCGACGGTCAACGCTCCGCCGGCTTGTTCGGCCGTGAACTCCGTTTCAAATGCCTGCTCAAGAGCGGCGAATACCTCGGCACGTCCGAGTGAATCAAGGCCAAGATCGATCTCCAGATTCATTTCCGGATGGACGGCATCGACGTCTTTCGCGTTATGTTTGATGGTCGCAACGACAGTTTTTGCGACGTTCGATCCCAGAACTAGGGACTGTTCATCCGTAAATGTCCACTCTTTCTTTTCGGGCAAGCCGGTCGTGGTAACACCGCTTTCGACCTCTTTCTTCAAGGCAAACCGCTTGATCTTTCGCGTTGCCGTACGCGGAAGTGGTTCGGAACGAACTATATACTCGCGGACGCGTTGATATTCCGGGAGCGAACGCCCGAGATTATCAAGCGCGTATCTGATCGCTTCTTTCGAGTTCGGAAGCTTCGCCTGTTTTAGATATTCAAAGTTCGGAATAACAACGGCAATAAGCTTTTCTGCACCAGCCCGTGCTTCGCTCGAGTCGTCAACGCCGATGATCGCGAGTTCTTCGACCTCAGGCGCCTTTAAGTAATGCACCTCAAGATCTTCGGGATGAACATTCTTACCCGAGGGAAGGACGATAACATCTTTGCCGCGGCCGACGATGAATAAGTGTCCATCCTTATCGATTCGTCCGAGATCGCCCGAGCGAAACCAGCCATCTTCAGTGAACGCTTCGGCGGTCGCTTCGGGGTTTTTATAGTAGCCGGTAAAAACGACTCCGCCGCGGATCAACACTTCGCCAACGCCGTCTTTATCGGGTTCGTCGATCTTTATTTCCGTTCCGGCCATCGCCTTACCGACCGAGCCGACGCGATTGTCGTCTTCAAATGTCGCCGTCGCCGCTCCGCTGGTTTCGGTTAGGCCGTAACCTTGGATGATGGTAAAGCCAAGTTTGTGAAAATCGAGAGCGACGGCTTCGTCAAAACGCGATCCCGCGGAAATTGCGATTCGCAGATCGCCGCCGAACGATTCGTGGACCTTTCCGAACATTGTGCGGCCGAGATTTACCCCAAGTGTGTCACGCAAAGCACCGTTCGCGGCTAGCATTCCCTTGAAAAGCAATTGAACCGGTTTAGGTTTGGCCTCGACTGCATCGAATATCTTTTTGTGAAATAGATACCAGAGACGAGGAACGGTCGTCAGCATAGTCGGCTTAAATTTAACCATTGCCGTGCCAAGCTCAGCCGGTGAAAGTTCTTTTAGATAACCGACTTCGCAGCCGTAGGTCGTAGCGACCCAGAGATTGATTATCTGTAAATAAGCATGGAAGAGCGGCAATAGGCTGAGAATCCTCACTTTGTCGTCCAAGGCTAAGACCTCGTTCGCTCCATCGAGTTCCGCAACGATATTTCCGTGCGACAGCGGAACGCCTTTCGGTGTGCCGGTCGTGCCGCTCGTGTAGATCAGAAGAGCGATGTCCTCGCCCGCTGCTTTTGGAATGTCGTTTGCAAAGCTGTCCGGGAATTCGGTTGCGGCCCATATAGTGAAAGAGTTTTCTTCAGTAGAGTTATTCGCCCTTACTGACGTGCCGGCTTCTGCATTTCCCGTTTCTCCCCAAACAACTTTCGGGATTGTCCTGCCGAGTTTTTCTTCGATCTGTTTGAATCGATCGATCTGTGCGGCGTCGATGAACGCGAGTTTCGCTTCGGAATTCTCCAGGAAATTAGTGATCGTTTCGATCTCGCCGTGCGGGTCCATCGGAACGCATACCGAGCCGTTATAAAGAGTGGCTAGATAAGCAACCGCCCACAAAGGATGATTTTCGCCGATCAACGCCACGCGATCGCCGGGTTTGATATTCTCCTGCGCGAGCCGAAAAGCGATCGACCGGATCTGTTTGAGCGTTTCGCCGAATGTGTAATCCTCAGAATCGTCGCCGACTATCTGCATCGCGACCCGATCGGAATGAGTTTCGAAAGAATCTATAACGCGTTTGAGAAAAGAATCTGTCATGGGAATTATTCCGTTACGAGCTGCCGGGCAAGTTGTTCAGCCTGAACGCGAATCTCGGGGATCGCTGTCGATTCCCAGAGAATGCCTTTTAGTGACGTCCCCAAATTGTACAACAATTCGCCCAGTATTCCATTTATGTTCTTTAGGTTGGGTTCAGGCGTCGAGTCGAGCCCGAAACGAAGTCTGTCCACACGAATCAGGCGTGAGGCGTAGGCGAGACGAGATGACAGTTTTATTTACAACCGCGTCGATCCGCAACGGTTAGTTTATTGCCGATCTCCACGTTGAGTGAAGTGCGTGTGTGGGAATGTTTTGGTAACGCTATCACTGCGGGTGATTATCTTGCGCCAGATAAAATGTTTGGAACAAATTTTCTGTCCCCGCCATGACTTAGTGAATTTTGTGGGTTGACAAAAGAGGTGGAAATGCGGCATTCTCATTGGAGCGTGAAAGGGGAGTAGATCACCCGCGAGGTTTGATGGTGCCGTCAATACAGTTGTAAAAAGCAACTCGGTTCATCAAAAAAAGTATCCAGACCTTTCGCAGTTTCTGTCGAGTTGACAGATTCTGCGAAGGGTTTTTTACTTTTTTCAACGTGATCGAAACGAGAATTCAAATACAGGGAGATCAAAGAAGATGATTCATCTAGTTAAAACGACAAAAGGTTTTGTCTGCGGGATGGTTACGGTTTTTGTGTTTACCACGGTCAGCTTCGCTCAGGAAGTTGTTTCCGGTCACAAAACGATCAATTTCAATATTACCGAAGAAATGATTATCAATGCCCAAAAAGCATGGGCTGAAGCACTATTGAAGATCAGCAAAACTCACGCCGAAGGCGGCGATTACAAAAAGGTCGCGTCTGACGTTATCGACGGCGGCTACAACTATCAAAATGGAATCGTGCTTTTTAAGCCAACTTTAACAACCGGCGCTCAGACTTTCCGACTCGATAAAGAAGGTGCCTTGTCGTACTTTGTCGGCGGAAATCCGAAGTATAAAAACGACACTGGTTTCGCATTAAATGGTTGGACGCGCTACATCACCAAAAATAGCGGAATGATCCTAAATGGCAGCACCGCTATCTCGATGGGCAACATTTATCTCTACGACAAAGCAGGTAATGAAACCGTTGTCGATAAAACCTGGGGATTCAAAATGAACGAATTCGGCGAGCTAAAAATTGTCTTGCACCATTCGTCCTTACCGTATAAGCCAACTAAATAGGTGGGCGAACTGTCCGTAAATTATTTACTCTAGTAAAGAGGTTAATCAAGCAATGAATTTATTTCCGTTCGCTGAATATTGGTGGTTTTATGGGTTGTTTCTTGCCTTTGTCGGCATAATTTTAGCCCTTGATCTCGGTATATTTCACAAAAAAGAACATGCAGTTTCCTTCAAAGAGGCAACTATCTGGAGCATCGTTTTCGTCATTTTGGCGTTAGCTTTCAATTACGCCTTCTACCAATATTCGGTAGCAAAGTTTGGCGACGCCGTCGGGTGGACACTCGCGATGGAGTTCCTGACCGGCTACGTCATCGAAAAATCACTCTCGGTCGACAACATTTTTGTCTTCGTGATGGTATTCAGCTACTTTGCGATACCGGCGAAGTATCAGCACCGAGTCTTATTCTACGGCATCATCGGAGCTTTGTTTTTCCGTGCGGTGTTTATAAGCCTTGGGTCGGTTCTCATGCAATTCCATTGGATAATTTACCTGTTCGGTGGTTTTCTGATCATCACCGGCATAAAAATGGTATTTAGTTCCGAGAAGGAGATCGAACCGGAAAAGAACCTACTTGTTCGATTGCTTAAGAAATTCATGCCGGTTTCCAACCAATTGGACGGCAAAAAATTCTTCACCAAGATCAACGGAGTCCGTCACGCAACGCCGCTGTTTGTCGCACTGATCTTTCTGGAATTTACCGACATAATTTTTGCGGTCGATAGCGTTCCCGCGATCTTTGCTATTACCAAAGAGCCGCTGATCGTATTCACGTCGAACATCTTCGCCATCCTCGGCCTGCGGGCCATGTACTTCCTGTTGGCCGGAGCGGTAGATAAATTCCACTTGCTGAAATACGGGTTGGCGATCGTCCTGGTCTTCGTCGGCCTAAAAATGGTCTGGCTTAACGATGCATTTGGCGGAAAATTCCCGATCACCTGGTCGCTCGGCTTTATTCTGGGAACGATCATCCTTTCGATCGTGGTTTCGCTAATGTTCCCGAAGCGCGAGGAAATCGTCGCCCCAGAGAAATAGATCTGAATTTATAGAACTACGGAGATTCTTATGACCAATGCAGATTACTTTGTAGATAAGAGTTCGCAGAATGAAATGTCCGACGAGGATAGGACGCTGCTGTTCCTGATCCCTCTAGTCCAGATGGCGTGGGCCCACGGAGCAATTTCGCCGCGTGAAAAGCAAGTTATCTTTGACGCTGCCCGCGAAGAAGGAATCGACCACCGAAGCTCGCTAAACGACACGCTCGACAAATGGCTCGTTTACCAGCCGAGCCGACAGTTTTATGACGAATGTTTGGGGTTGATAAAGAACACCCTGCAAACAATGACGGTGAAGGAACGCGAACAAAAACGGGAGAAAATGTTTGAGTGTTGCCGAACAGTTGCAGCGGCAGCAGGCGGTAAATCGTTGATGGATGTGAACCATCACATAAGCTTAGAGGAAAAGGAACTCCTTGCGATGTTGATGCAGAAATTTGCTTGATTGCTCAAGCAATGGCGGCTCGTTTCGACTGAGATTTTGAAAAGTTTTGTCTATTCTGCCAAAAATATAGTACACGTGCCAATCGTACAAAACAGGTAGAAATATTGATTCAACGAGAATTATATCGTATATTATCGTATAAAGTATGCGATAATAGTTGCTTTCAATGCCAAAAATAGGATAAATCTATATATGGAAAATCTGAAGCCAAAAGATGCGGCAATTCTTATAGGTATTAGTTACCCGACTATCAAGCTGTGGATATACGACGGCAAGATCAAATCTGTAAAGACACCGGGCGGCCATCACCGGATCCCGGCGAGTGAGGTCGAGCGGATATCCGGCAACAAACCTGATAAGACCACCGGTCTGAAAAGCCGGTCGGCAACGCCGGAGTCCATCAGTGTAAGAAACCGACTTACGGGAATAGTTACGAATATCAGTTACGAAGGTTTTTTCGCTGAGGTCACTGTAGATATGGGCGGTCAAAAGATCGTTTCGATCATAACGCGCCAAGGCTGCGAAGAGATTCGGGTACGAAGGGGAATGAGCGTCTTTGCGCTTTTTAAGGCGACCGAAGTAATGATCAGCAGACGATAGATGAGTGTAATGATCGACATCTGCTGAACATGTATAAATGAAATAAAAAGGGAAAATTATGCAAGGCCAGTTAGTTAAATGTGGAGTTTAAGGGCTCACTGACCTAGATGATTTTCGAGTCGCTATAACAATTTCACTTTTTAAGAGAACACCGCAGATCCGTTAACCAAAACGCTAGGTCATGTTGTCCGTTTGTTTTCAGCGGAGAAATAAAGGGCGCGATTTTTAAGAAGCCAAAATTTAATACTATGAGTAAGTCTAAGAGTGCAATAACAGTTGCCCACGGGGATGGCATCGGGCCTGAGATCATGGACGCAACTTTACATATTTTGAACGATGCCGGGGCACAGCTGGACATCGAAACAATTGATATCGGCGAGAAAGTCTATCTTTCAGGAAATACGGCGGGAATCGCTCCCGAAGCTTGGGAATCATTGCGCCGGACCAAGGTTTTTCTGAAGGCTCCGATAACGACACCACAGGGCGGCGGCTATAAATCATTAAATGTTACCGTGAGGAAAACCCTCGGTTTGTATGCGAACGTCCGTCCCTGCGTTTCCTATGAGCCATTCGTTAAAACAAAACATCCGGTAATGGATTTGGTGATCGTCCGCGAGAATGAAGAAGACCTTTACGCCGGCATCGAACATCGTCAGACCCGCCAGGTTTATCAATGCCTAAAGCTGATTACTCGACCAGGGTGCGAAAAAATCGTCCGGTACGCATTTGAATACGCACGTTTGAACAATCGTAAGAAAGTCACCTGTTTTACTAAGGATAATATTATGAAAATGACCGATGGTCTCTTTCATAAGGTTTTTGACGAGATCGCCAGTGAATACTCGCAGATCGAGAACGAGCATTGGATAGTCGACATCGGTGCCGCAAAACTTGCCGACACGCCGGAGATTTTCGATGTCTTGGTGATGCCGAATCTTTACGGCGATATTTTGTCGGATGTCGCCGCGCAAATCGCCGGCTCGGTTGGGCTGGCGGGTTCTGCCAATATCGGAGAGCACGTAGCCATGTTTGAGGCGATTCACGGCTCTGCCCCGGACATCGCCCATCAAAATAAAGCCAACCCGTCGGGCTTGCTGCACGGCGCGATCATGATGCTCGTCCACGTGGGGCAGGCGGACGTTGCCGAAAGAGTGCACAACGCATGGCTAAAAACTATCGAAGACGGGCTGCACACTTACGACATTTTCAAGGAAGATGTAAGTAAGCAGGCGGTCGGCACGAAAGAGTTTGCCGAAGCTGTCGTTGAGAGAATCGGACGGTTCCCCGAAACATTAAAAAAAGCCGTTTACGCGCAAACTGGAGAAATGATTTCAACCGTTTACAATCCTATGATTGATGAATCGGCAATCCGCAAAGAAACGGTCGGCGTTGACGTTTTTCTCGAATGGCGCAATGGTTCGCCCGACGATTTGGGCGAAATTCTGCAAAGAGCGAACAGCGATGATTTTAAACTGCAAATAGT
>JBBSKW010000053.1:0-19256 GCA_038256005.1 Pyrinomonadales bacterium | reverse complement strand
GAATGTGGTTGAGATACGACAGGTCAGGTTACGCCCCTGAACTTAATCACTTAGAAATTTACGGATCTCATCGCGCATTTCCTCGGTTATCACGTGCTTTGCACTATATAGTTTTGACTCAAAATTCGGCAAGGTTTTTCGAAGACGTTGTTCGAATTCGGTGAATTGTTCCTGTGTGTAAAATTCGTCGTCGTCGCCGTATAGATAAAGTGTGCGCGCTTCAAAAGGCTTGTACGCAGGATTTGTATCAAGGTCGCCGGGAATACCGCCGCAGACGCCAATGATCCCGGTCAACACGTCGGGGTGTGTGAACGCAAACCGAAAATTCAAAGCACATGCCTGAGAAAAACCGTAGAGATAGATCCGGTTTGTGTCGATCATTCCGTCTGCAGAAAGTTTCTCGATGAGGCGTAAGATAAAGTCGTGATGGAGACGGACGTACTCGTCAGGTTTATGATCTGAAAGCCATCCGAATCCGATCCGATAGCCGTTGTCGGTTTGGCGATAATGTTGGTGCGGGCCCTGGATCGACGCGATCGCCCACCCATCAGGCGCTACAGCTTGTGCCTCACGCATCATATAGCGCTTATGGGCACCGTAACCGTGAACGGCGATCAAGAGTGGAGCCGGTTCATCCACCTGTTCCGGCAGAAACAGGTCGTAGTAAAGGCTGATCTCTGCTTTCAGCGTATTGTCAGAAGTTATCATCTATTTGCGAGTTAAATGTTTGATCCAACGGGCGGGATCGACCGGGCCATGAGGCACGCGTGATCGATAAAATTTATAGACCTTCTTTTGAAACCCGCTTACACGCCGATCAAGCGCGACGAATGGAATCAGCCGGCATGCCTTACGGTAGAGTTCTATCTTCGAGTCGTAAAACGGTTCCGCGTGCTTAGGTTCTTTATGATACTGAGCCCAACCGATCGAGCCGCACAGGCCACTGGCTCCGAAATGTTTGGATAGGATCATGTCTTCCAGGAACACTCGAATTCCGCCTTCAAATTCATGCAGAACGTCGTGCATCGCAACGATGGCGCCATCCGAAAGGAAAGGAAGGAACGAATCGAGGTCGAGTTTCGTGCCTTTGTGTGTATGATCGCCGTCGATCCACAGAAGCCTCAAAGGGCGGTTCCACGTTTCGGCGAGTTCGGTCGAGAGCATTTTATGGTGCCGTACGCGGTCCGTTACCCTGTGTCGTTCCAGGTTGTTCTTGAAGTCAGGAAATGAACTTGTCTCGCCGCCGAGCGAAGGGTCCGTGTCCGAAGGGGCGTTCATCGGATCCACCGCGTTGATAAATGCATCTCCGGCGAGCTCGCTCGCTCGGGCAAGTATAACGGTAGATCTGCCTTTGAATGACCCGATCTCAAGCACCTCGCCTTGTGCCGTGGGCACGGCGGCTAACAAGGCGAGGAATGTCGATTCGTTGGCGGAAAGGAATCCTTCGACATCGTCTATCCTACCCAAAAGATCCTCAACGAAAACCTCAAAGCCTTCCGGGATCGCCAGTTGCTGGTTTTGCATATAGTGGCTTCATTTGCAAGACTATCTAGTGTTTTTGGGAACACAGCCTCGCCCAAATTATGGGTAGTTTAGCACAAAAAATTGATGAACTTGCCGGTATCGAAACGGATTCGAAGGTGCGGTATTTGGATCGGGCCTGCTTCGCGTTCCTGGCGCTGACTGCGATCTCGGCACCGCATTCAATCGCCGCTACGCAAACGGCATGGCTCCTCGGGCTAGCGTGTTTGATCGTTCGGCTGTTCTGTCGGCCTCGCCTGAAATTTCAGTTCGGTATTTTAGATTTTGCGATCCTGGGATTGTTTCTTTGGACGGTCGTAACGGCATTTTTTTCTTACGATCAGCCGACATCGCTGGGCAAACTTCGATCCGCAGCGGTCTTCGTAATCTTCTATTTTGCCCTGTATAACCTGCGTAATTTGCGCGCCATTTTCTTCATTGCGATGGTGCTGATCGGTTCGTGCATGGTAAATGTGATCTGGGTTCCGATCGAACGAGCGATCGGCCGCGGCGTTGAGGTCCATCAGTTCACGCCTAATTCTCCTCTCGCAAAGGCTCTTTTATTTGAAGGCGACACCCTGCTTACAGCAAACAAGAAAACGGTGCGAACACCGGAAGACCTTGTTGTCATCCTTGAGCAAAGCGAAACAGCCGATGTGAAGTTTTACCGGCCTGATTTTGAATTTACAGTAACCGTCAATCGCGCAGACCTTTTGCCCGGAGACACCGCAAATGATCGACTCGGCATTGGTAGTTGGAAGAAAAGCAGAAATTGGCGGTCGGCCGGTTTTTACGGGCACTACGCGACCTATGCCGAAGTACTTCAGCTGATCGGCTCGCTCCTGTTCGGCATTATCGCCGCGGGATTTGGCGTCTGGCTGAAAAGTCGACGTCAGGGCAGCGAAGCTGACCCGGCAGAGCCAACAAGCGGTCGACTCGTTTTGTGCGCGGCTGCATTCGCAATGATCGCGTTTGCACTGTTACTTACGGTAACGCGAGCGCCGCAGCTTGGCTTAATGCTGTCGGTTGCGGTAATTGTGCTGGTCGGTTTCGGCCGAAAATGGCTTTTAGTGGCGGCATTGGTTTTCGTTCCGATCGCAATCGGCGGACTCGTCTTTCTTCAGCAATCCCGGCAGGTGGGTTTCTTTGATCAATCGGACGAATCAACTAGGTATAGGTTCGTAATGCTACGCGACGGAATTCGGCTTGTGACGGACAGCCCGAGAAATCTGCTCTTTGGCATTGGTGTGGATTCGGTTAAAAAGAATTGGCAGAAATGGGAAATGTTCGAAGGCGGGAAGATCCCGATCAGTCATTTTCATTCAACACCGGTACAGATCCTCGTTGAACGAGGCGTGCCCGCGTTGCTGCTTTGGCTGTTGATGATGGGCGCGTTCGTTCGGGCGATGTGGCGGCCGCTTGTTTCTTCCGAAGCTCTGGACTGGCGTGCTCGTGGTGTTTTGCTTGGTTGTCTTGGAGCGACCGTCGGGTTTTTGGCGAGCAGCATCGTCCACTACAATTTCGGCGATCAGGAGGTTGTGATGACCTTTTACCTGCTGATGGCGATGGCAATTGGTTCGGGAAGCGGCCTGAAATCTAGGGCAAATTCACACCAAGCAGATCAATTGAAAAGTTAACGAAAATGTAACTTACCGATATTCAAAATGCAGAACTTTTTAGGTCGATGACCGTATTCTTAGTTTAGAAAACACAAAAACCAAATATGAGAAATCGAACTCTAAGACTGCTTTCATCACTACTGTTAGCTTTTTCGTTGTTCTTTGTTTCGCTTCCGGTAACGGCCTTAGCGCAGTCGACCGCGGTTCAGACGGAACAAGATCTTTCGGCAGCGCTTGCGACGATCGAGGCGAAGGTCGAAGCTCGACGAAAAGAGCTCGGAATTCCGGGAATGTCTTTGGCCATCGTGAAGGACGATAAGGTCATTTATTCGAAAGGCTTGGGCTACAAGGACTTTGAGAATAAGATTGCGGCCACGGAAGATACCCAATTCGCGATCGGTTCTTCGACAAAAGCGTTCACGGCTTTAAGCGTTCTGATGTCCGCTGACGAAGGAAAGTTTTCATTGGACGATTCGCCGAAAAAGGTGCTGCCATATTTTAAGATGGCCGACCCCGAAACGGATAAGAACATGACGATCCGCGATCTGCTAACCCATTCCTCGGGCTTAAACCGGACGGATATTGCAATGATCACGGGCAAGTTAAACCGTCAGCAATTGATCCGCGTCGCGGGTGAAGCCAAGCCGATCGGCAAGCTTCGGGAAAAGTTTGGTTATCAGAATCTAATGTATGCAACCGCCGGTGAGGTAGTTGCGGTCTCACAGAAACAGCCGTGGGAAAAGTTCGTTCCCGAACGCATTCTTAAGCCGCTCGGAATGACGAATAGCAACATGTCTATTGCCGAAATGGAAAAAGCGAAGGACCGCTCGTTCGGCTATAACTACAATTTCGACACGAAAGAGACGGAGAAATTGCCGTATCGAAGTATCGATCAAGTGAGCCCGGCCGGCTCGATAAATTCGTCGGCGAACGACATGGCAAAATGGCTGCGATTCGTTCTGGCAGGGGGCGTTTTTGAGGGAAAGAGATTGATCTCGGAAGCGAGTTTTAACGAGTGGCTGAAACCGCAAATGAAGGTCGATCCCGCAGGGAACGTAAATTATGCATTGGGCTGGTTTGTCCAAAAATGGAGCGGCCACACTGTAGTGCAGCACGGCGGAAATATCGACGGATTCAACGCGATGGTCGCGATGATCCCCGAGAAAAAGCTCGGTTTTGTAATGCTGACAAACGTTTCAGGTTCGACACTCGGCAACGAATTAATGCCCATAGTTTGGGAGAACATTATCGGCCGGCCAAGTATACCTGAGACACTTTCCGGCGGAGATGTCCCGCCCGAAAAGGAAGCCGGTAAGTATAGATTCGAAGCTGCCGGATTTGATCTCGATATTCAGTGGAAGGATTCAAAACTGACCGCGGTAGTGCCCGGTCAGCCGACCTATGTTTTAGAAAAGGTCGCTGGAAGAAAATATAAAATGGGCGGAGCTCCTGACGGTTTCTTCATCACGTTTCGCGATAAAGAATTGTTTCTTGAGCAGCCGCAAGGCAACTATACGCTTCCGCGAGCAGACTCTCTTCCGGCCGAAGCGTCTACCAACGCTAATGCGATGGCGGCGAAGGAGTTGATCGGAAAATATACTTCCGAGACCAGCGGCCGCAGCGGGGAAGTACGCGAGCAAGATGGAAAGATCGTGTTCGTGGTCGGCACGCAGCCGCCCGTCAGCTTGATCGAAAAGGCGAAGGATCAGTATTGGATGAAACCTTTACCCGACGCGTATTGGATCGCTGTCAAACGAACTTCGGATGGAAAGATCGATAAGATCGGAGTGAATCAACCGGAAGGCGAATTCTTCTTCAAGCCCGGTGGCTCTCAGTCCGTCGCGCTGACCGCGGACGAACTGATGGCAAAAG
Organism: Pyrinomonadales bacterium; assembly: GCA_038256005.1. Taxonomy (GTDB): domain Bacteria; phylum Acidobacteriota; class Blastocatellia; order Pyrinomonadales; family Pyrinomonadaceae; genus OLB17. Next base: position 14,244 of record JBBSKW010000053.1, on the reverse strand, counting down.
TGATCGAGGCGTCGGGTGGTGAAGCCAATTTGAAGAAACTAGCGTCCCGTGTTTCCGTGGCTGAGATCGACCTCGAACAACAAGGTGTGAAAGGAATTGCGACCACCTGGTCAAAGGCGCCCAGCAAGGCAGCGACGGAGACAAAGTTCACCGCACTCGGGGTCGAGATCGCGACCGGTTGGGACTATTTTGACGGTGCAACGGGCGAACAGGCATATAGCTTTTCGCCTGCATCTAAATATACCGGAAAGCGACTCGAGGATATGAGGCTTTCTTCGGATTTTTATTCGATCCTGGACTGGAAATCCAAGTTCAAAAAGGTGTCGGTTGAGCGAATCGCTAAATGTGGTGACGAGGAGTGTTACGTTGTTGAATTCGAACCGAAGGCAGGTTCGAAGTTCACGGATTACTATTCAACCAAGTCGTATTTACTCATGCGGCGGGACGGATCAATATCTTCAAGTACAAGTAGCGTGCAGGTACCTTATTCAACAACATTTGCCGACTACCGTGACGTCGATGGTGTTAAAATTCCGTTCAGAAACGTTAATAATACTTCCGGCAACGGCGATATCGTAACGATCGTCAAAAGTGTGAAACACAATGTCAAGATCGACGACTCGTTCTTTGCTCCGCGAGCGAACAAAAAATGATCGAAGAAAATAGGTGGGGCCCGAACGTTACGCTCAGGCCTCACACCAATTTACAGTTTTATCAATAATATTTTAGATCACTTAGTGATGCTCTTTAGCACCCTCGGGAATATTTCCTTGTTAAAGTTTAGTTCCTTTATCAACAAATTCCTTCGCCTTTTCCGCCATTCCGACTGCTAAGGACTACCCAAATAAATAAGTCCGCTGATAATCAAGAGCAGTCCCCACTGTCCGAGTTTTAAGTAATTTTTCGGAAACTGTTTTGAGATTGTAATTGTCAGTAACCAGAAAATTGCGTATCCCAAAAAGTAAGCCGACAAAATTTGTAGCAACAGCTGTTCATTTGAAAAATACTCAGTAAAGTTGATTAACCCAAGTCCGATTGTTGCAAAAAGCAAGTCAAACGACACCCAATGCCATCCGCAACGAGCCATAACCCACTTTTCTGTTTTTTTGTAATTTTCATCTGAATCAAAGTTTGGTTTTACTAACCCAAGTTCTTTGTCTCCTAAAAAAGTATGAACAAGAAAAGCTAAAAGTGTAAGTATATTTGCGATTAAAATCAGAATGTTCATTGATGCTACTTCAGCCCATCAGGCACATTCCCTTGATAAATCTCACTTCCTTTATCAACGAACTCCTTCGCCTTTTCAGCCATTCCGACTGCTAAAGATTTCACTTTCTTTTGTGTTGAATGAATACATATCTTGTCTTTCTCTTAAGTTATTTTGAATCAAGTGTCATTAACTTATTAATCAAATCATCGGGTCGGGTTTTATCGTAATTTATTTCAATGTCAGGTTTGACGGCTTCTTTTTGATTTCCTCCGTTCGGTCTTTCCAGAATAAAACGAGGAGCTACCATTCGTAATCGGGTGTTAGGCAAGGTAAGAAATTGGATTCCTCCCGTTTGTCCGCTTTTTCCTCCGGCTAATTCACCGGCGAGTTTTGCAAAACCGAAATCCTGAACCGTATTGGCAAAAAGAATCGCGGAAGAATAAGTGTAAGCTCCAATCAATACAGTAACTTTTCCGGTAAATTTGTTTGGAATTGTTACGACAGGTATTAGTGTTTCAATTTCGCCGGTTACGACTTGTCCGATAACCTGACCTTTTTCTCTGTTTTTGGTGGCAAGAACTTTTTTACGGTATTTTGAAGCCCAACGGTAGGGTTTATTGGCAATATACTTTAAGATTCCATCCCTCCACATATCGTCATCGCCACCGCCGTTTTCTCTGACATCTATTATTAAATGATTAATATTGTTAGATTTAATGTCGGCAAAGGCTTTTTCAGTAAATTTAAAATAGTCTTCTTTTTTATCCCAGCCAAAGGTGTTGATGGTTAACAATGCTGTTTTTCCTTCCAAGATTTCAAACTTAAAATTGTTGTCAAAAATTTCAGGTTGGTAAAAGATCGGCAATTCATTCGAGGCTTGAACGATTATGTTTTGGATACTTTTACCGCTTCTGACAGCCAGCGTAAATTGTTTACTCTCGCCGTAAAAAAGCATCAAATAGTAAGCAAATCTTTTCTGTAAAATCGCCTTTCGATGCGTGTCAGTGTCACCATTGATTCTTAAAATCAGTTCGTTGAGAACGGTATCAATCGGAATTTTGTTGATTTCAACTATCTGAAAACCTTTCAATTCGGACGTTTTGCCGCCCAACGAATCGGTAATTAACAATTTCGAATCATTAAAAATAACTTCAAAAGGGAAAAGTGTTCCGCCTTTGGCGTTATATTCTTTCAAATAATCGGATCCGGGAGCGCCAATTTTAATATGTCCATCAGATAATTGGCTGTTTAGAATTGAAAATCGTTTCCAAAACTCTAATCCCGTGATAGGTAAAATTATGCTGTCTTTTATTTGAGCAACGCTTGTGTAAAACTCCTCAATATCTTTAACTGTATAAGCCAAATCAGGATGAGTTGCGTGTATCCAGTCAAACCAAACATCAATATCCTTTTTAGCATCCGCAGGCTGAACTATGGAGTTCATCCTTTCAAAAATGGTCTGGTCGCTCGTAACGCTTTGCGGATTTGGAACGACTGCTCGAACGGAAAGACAGTATGTAAAAATACAAACTAAGAAAACTGCAAATTTAATGTTTTTCATAACTTTAAAACGATTCTGTTTTCTCAAGACTTCCGCAAAAACAGCTCAGCCTTTTTTGAAGAATAGTCGAAAATCTTCACAAATAAAACTAGAACTCCTAAAGTGGAAACACCGCCGAATCCGAATTTATGACAATTGTTCGGCTAATGATGCTCTTTCGCCCCGTCAGGCAAATTCCCTTGATAAATCTCGCTTCCTTTATCAACAAATTCCTTTGCCTTTTCCGCCATTCCGACTGCCAGAGCTTTTTCTTCCGCGACGTTTTGTTCCTTTGCATATTCTCTTACGTCCTGTGTGATTTTCATTGAGCAGAAATGCGGTCCGCACATTGAGCAGAAATGGGCGAGTTTTGCGCCCTCGGCCGGAAGAGTTTCGTCGTGAAACTCCTTTGCCTTTTCGGGGTCGAGGCCTAGATTGAACTGGTCTTCCCAGCGAAATTCGAATCTGGCTTTCGACAAAGCGTTGTCGCGATACTGTGCTCCGGGATGGCCTTTGGCTAAATCGGCGGCGTGGGCGGCGAGTTTGTAGGTGATGACGCCTTCTTTTACGTCCTGTTTGTTTGGCAGCCCCAAATGTTCCTTCGGCGTGACATAGCAAAGCATTGCCGTGCCGAACCAACCGATCATCGCCGCACCGATGCCCGAGGTAATGTGGTCGTAGCCCGGAGCGATGTCCATCGTCAGCGGTCCGAGCGTGTAGAATGGAGCCTCGCCGCAGATCTCGAGCTGTTTGTCCATATTTTCCTTGATCATGTGCATCGGCACGTGGCCGGGGCCCTCGATCATGGTCTGGCAATCCATTTCCCAAGCGATCTTGGTAAGTTCGCCGAGAGTGTCGAGCTCCGCAAATTGGGCTTCGTCATTAGCATCGGCGATAGAACCGGGCCGCAGGCCGTCGCCTAAGCTAAACGCTACGTCATACGTTCGCATGATCTCGCAGATCTCCCGGAACCGCGTGTAAAGAAAGCTTTCCTGATGATGAGAGAGGCACCATTTCGCCATGATCGAACCGCCGCGTGAGACGATTCCGGTCGTGCGTTTGGCGGTCAGCGGAATATACGGCAGGCGAACTCCGGCGTGGATCGTAAAATAATCGACGCCTTGCTCGGCTTGTTCGATGAGCGTGTCGCGGTAAATTTCCCACGTCAGATCCTCGGCCTTACCGTTCACCTTTTCGAGAGCCTGATAGATCGGAACTGTTCCGATCGGTACCGGCGAGTTACGCAATATCCACTCGCGCGTGGCATGGATGTTCTTGCCGGTCGAAAGGTCCATTACCGTGTCCGCTCCCCAAAGAGTTGACCAGCGCATCTTCTCGACCTCTTCTTCGATCGACGACGCAACCGCCGAATTGCCGATGTTCGCGTTTATCTTTACGAGGAAATTCCGCCCGATGATCATCGGCTCGCTTTCGGGATGGTTGATATTATTGGGAATGATGGCACGCCCGCGGGCTACTTCGTCGCGCACGAACTCAGGCGTGACGAATTCTGGAATGGCCGCGCCGAAAGAATCGCCTTTGTGTTGATGATTGAGGGAAGAGCGATCACTGCGTTCGGCGAGGCGGACGAGGGCGTCCGCGTTTCGTTCTCGGCCTAGATTCTCACGAATCGTAACATACTCCATCTCAGGCGTGATGATGCCTTTTCGAGCGTAGTGCATCTGCGTTACACAGGCACCATTCTTCGCTCTTAGCGGAGCCCGTCTTAAGCCTGGAAATTCTTCAAGCGTTCCGCGTTCGTTCGCTTTCGCAACCTCTTCTGCACCCTTTGTTAGATAGCCGTTATCTTGCGGCAATATCTTTCGGCCTTCATATTCTTCAACGTCACCGCGAGCCACGATCCAATCCCGCCGCAAAGCGGGCAAGCCATCTCTCACATCAGACTTCGCTGCGGGATCGGTCCACACGCCGCTCGTGTCATAAACGCGGACAGGCTCATTTTCCTGCATCGTCCCATCAAAATCCTTCGATGGTGACAGAGCGATCTCGCGAAACGGAATTCGCAAATTATGTTTATTCTTGTTAACGGTCGAACCGTTAGTTTCGACGTAGATCTTGCGCGAGGCCGGAAGCTTCACTTGATCACTGTTAACTTCTGTCTTTTGTTTTCCTGTATCTTCTTTCATCGTTTTTCTCCCTTCGTCGGTATTATCCGCATCAGGTTTTTAGGGTAATGTTCATTAGGAACAACTCTCAGCCCCGACGCCGGAACTCCCCTGAAAACTTTTGCCTGAATAGAAATACTAACATCAAAGGCGCTCCCAATAAATCTATCAGGAGCGCCTTTGGAGTAGGGTTGATAAAACGCCAAGGTCCTAAAACACTGTTTGCCGACCGATTGAGGGCACTTTCGAGAGATCAACGGCATAAGCGGTCTGCTCGTTACTGAAAAGGAAAAGCCGCTTGCCGTCCAGGCTAAACCGGGAAAATGCCAAGGTTCCCTTCAATACCAAGTCGTTGATCTTCTCGCCCGTATCAAGATCGATCAAGCTAACGTCGCCGGGAAAAGTCTCCAAAAGAAGATGGTTAGAGATCGGGTTGATGGCCGGTTTTGATCCAAAGAATCGATGGCGTAATTCGCCGGTCGAAAGTGAATAAACAAGCACGCGCCCTTGCGAATCGTTCAGAACCAGCCAATCTCTTTCCGAGATACCGTTGCCTACACCAAATGATCCACGGCCCGTCTCAAGTATGAACGATCCAACATTCTTCCCGGCGAACGAATCGACAACGTCGATTAGGAAGTTGCTGTCGAGCGTTTTGTCCTTCTCTGCGGCGGCCTTTAAGTCCGGATTCAGAGCTAACCGAGCTTTGCCCTCTTCGGAAGTTAGCGACCAATAAAGAACAAGTCGGCCTGAATATGAATCGAAAGAGTACCTCGGCACTCGGCCCTTAAAATCCCTAGACCAAATGGTTGAATTTTTCAGCCAGTCAACGATCTCCAGCTTTACATCGCTTCGGAGCCGGGCTTCGGCCTCAGCAGAACTATCATCATCACTCCCTTCTGATGAAGCCTGAGCGTTTTTGTCAGGCGGTGTGGTGCTCGTACGCTTAAGCAGAAATCGGCCGTATTGTCGTGCTCCGTGTGAGGGTAATTCGCGAATTACCTGGCCTTGTCCGGTGACAGGATTAAGCAAGGCTAGCGACTGTTCGTCCTTTTGAAATTTTGGAAATTGAGCCACGCTGGCTCCCGTATTATCGACGACAGCGGAAAGGAATCCGCGAGTGAACACTTTTCGCTCACCTGACTTAAGGTTCCAGACACCACCGCGTGTTCGAGTAGAGAGTGCCGCCCAACTGAAATCCTCCGAGACCTCTGCCGACCTTACATCCGTCATTTTTCCAACCGCTAGATCGACGGTTGCGAGCTTCTTTGGTTCGATCATTTTGTTCGCTTCGTTGTAAGTGAACTGATCGACAACTATTTTGCCGCTTGCGGCTTCACTCGCAAGACGGTCATTCCACACCGCGATGTCTTTTTTATTCAATGCTCCCACTACTTTTTCGCGCTCTACGTCATAGATCCCGATCGAGGCGTCGGCCAAGGGCCCAAGCGTAAGGAAATTGCTATTAGCTGTCGGCCGGACCCACTGGGCGCCGAACTCCATCTTTTTGAGTCTCTTGCCGGACGGAAACGAAAAGATGCCACCGCTTTCGAGCTTGCCGTCAGTAGAGCCAATGATCCGTTCCGAATCAATAAAGGCGTACGGTCGAGCTGCGACCTTCTTGATGTCTCCGCCGACATCAGCCTGTTTCATAATCTTAAGGTCAACAGCGAACGCAGTATTCTCGGAACGGTCGACAACCACATTATCAACGCGAAAACGGAACCGGTGCCGTTCTGACCTGCTAAAGATCACGTATTTTGAATCAGGGGAGAAACCGATGCGGAAAAAATTCACATCGCTAACGCGATCGCTAAAGGTCCGGAGTAGCCAATTAAAGTATTCAAAAGCGCTTAATGGATAGAACTTCTTGCGCTCGAAAACGCGCTGGCCCGTTCGGGTGTCGATCACATTTATGTTCGTCGCCTGGTCTATACACGCTAGATATTTTCCGTCGGGCGACAGTTGCTCTTCCCAGCAATCGCGGCGCAGGCTTAGCTCACGGATCTCGGTTGCATCGCTAGTCGCAATGTCCCATCGCTCAAACCTAAGATTATCCGTTATTAATACGATCTGTGAATTATTTGCTGTAAAGAAGGCATTTGCCGTGTTTGAAGTCGGGATCTGGAGAATGGTCTTCGCCGAATCGGGATCAACTACCGTTACCGAAGAGTCATCAACAGCAAGAAGCATCTTTCCGTCCGTGCTGAATTTTAGCAGGCTGACATCGCTTCGTATCTTTGGATCGATCGACCGTTTCCATATCAGGCCCGGAACGTTTTCTACGCGTTTCTCGTCTCGATAGCGAACAACATCCGCTTGCCACCGCAAGAAATTCTCGGTCGCATTTGCTGCCCGTCCATCACGGCATGATTGCGGCAGTTGCTCGGTCGCTTTTGCGATTTCGCGGAGACGCTTTTGTTCAGGACGCGTGTTGCCGAAAAGGTCTGAGAACCAGTTGCCCGTCTTGCCCTCGCTTTCGGTCAGCCGATCGAAGAATGTGAAAGACGCATTCGGATCGTAACCGGCTGCGACCATCGCGAAAAATCCCAGCTTATCGGCCTCGAGCTGTTGTTCGTTCTGATGTCCGCGCCTTGCCGGCGCGCGTTTGGTGCGAGCGTTTTCAATTAGCCGATTATATTTTTCTATGACATCTGCACGGTCGCCCAACGAAGTAACATTCAGCACGGCTTTCATCGCGGCGGAAATATCCTGCGAACCGTGACGGACAGCCGCATGACCCAGCTCATGAGCAATCACGCTGGCAAGTTCGTCTTCGCTATTGGCGAACGATATCAACTTGCGCGTCAAGAACACGTGTCCGCCGGGCGTATTGAACGCATTGTTGTCGGGGTGTTCAATAATATGAAAGGTGTATTTAAGGTCGGCAATAGGAAACTTTTTTAGTAAACGCTGGCCGATTTCCTCGATATAAGCCAGGAGTTCCGCGTCCCTTACCGGTCGAAATTCTCGCGAAAGCCGCTGCAGAGTTAGTTCTCCGAGCACCATTTCTTGTTCAGGCGAGAAGATATTATCAGTATTCGTATTGGCGACGATCCGCGGCGGATCGCATGTCTGGCTGTAAGAAACTCCATTGACAAGAACGATCGCAAGCAAAGACAAAACTAACTTCATAGGGGAACGGCTCCTCTTAACTTAAATGTTGGCGGCGGAAGCGAAAGGGGGTGAACCGAATTCGCGAGAATGAAACTAGTTTATTCGTGAAATCGAGCATGTCAAGACTTTTAACTCATATGTAACGCTTTCGAAACTCGAACTACGCTGATTTCGGAGCAAACAAAAGGCTCGAGAATGACGTCTGATATAGTAAGAAATTGATGATCATGAAAACTTTGTCGTATGCAGTCTTGTTTTCCGTATGTTTTTTGTTTGGCTGCTCAAATGCGGCTCCGACCGGCGGGCTCGATTCAGTTTTTGAAACGCAGGACAGGGCAAAGTTTCGCCTCGAAACCGTAGCAAGCGGGCTTGAGGTTCCATGGGGATTCGCCTGGCTGCCGAATAGCGATATGCTCGTCACCGAACGGCCCGGGCGTGTCCGCATAATCGAAAAAGGAAAACTGCGGGCGGAACCTGTTTACACTGTCCCCGATGTGGAACCATCCGGCGAGAGCGGTTTGATGGACGTCTCGGTTCATCCGAATTTTTCTTCGAACGGCTTTGTTTACCTTGCTTATGCGTATCGCGGCGACGGAAAGCAGGTGAAGATAGTTCGATTCAAGTACGGGGACAGTAAGTTTAGCGAGCCAAAGGTGATCATTGAGAATATTCCGGCCGCTCCGAACCACGCCGGAACTCGTGCACGTTTTGGGCCGGATGGAAAGCTTTACATCACAACCGGCGACTCAACAGATTGGGAACTTGCGCAGGATAACAATTCGCTTGCCGGGAAAACTCTTCGTTTGAATGACGACGGAACAATACCGAACGACAATCCCTTTTTTGGAAAGGCTGGTTATCGTGCTGAGATCTGGTCGACCGGACATCGTAACGCTCAAGGGCTCGCGTGGCAGCCGGGATCGGGATTGATGTTTCAAACCGAACACGGCCCGAGCCAGTTCGAAGGCCGCGGTGGCGGTGCAGATGAAGTGAATATCGTCGAGGCCGGGAAAAATTACGGCTGGCCGACGATCTATGGAACGCGTACACAGGCCGGCCTTGAACCGCCTTTGCTTGAATATTCGCCAGCGTGCGCACCCGGCAGTGCCGCGTTTTACAACGGCGACAAATTGCCTGAGTTCAAAGGCAATTTCTTTCTCGGATGCTTAAAAAGTGGGCGAATCGTTCGTGTCGTAATGGATGGCCGCAAGGTAGTTCGGCAAGAAGACTTGGTCGTTGGCAATCTTGGCCGCATCCGCGAGATCGGCGAAGGCCCGGACGGCTTTCTCTATTTCTCAACATCAAACCGCGACGGCCGCGGAACTCCCGCCACCGATGACGACAAAATAATGCGGATCGTGCCCGCTGCTCGTTGATCGAATCGAGGTTCGGAGGTGTAGGTTCGGCTTTTAATGCTGATTTCTTCTCACAATTGCAACGCAACTCGCAACTGATGCATCAATTCTCGCATGCGCTTTACGATCTTTATCGTGGTCATTTTGCTGTTGTCCGTGTGCGTGATCTCGGCACAAACAGAGCCAATGGAGCGGACAATTGCGGGAACGGTGGTGGATAAAGAAGGGCTTCCCATGGCAGGAGCAAATTTTTACGTCAAAAATGGCGACGCCAAGTGGACGTTCCCGGCGGATGTGGACGGAAAATTCAACCTCAAACTACCGGTTGGCAACCACGAAGTTACGGTTCTCAAATCCAACGCACGTAATTTTAGATTGTACTTGACCATACCCGAAAGCGGGCCTCTTCCTTCTAGTCTAAATTTAGTTCTCGATCCAGGTGCAAGCTGCTGTGTAAGTGATGCGGAGGTTCCTTATCCAAAACCAACCGCTCTACCCAAGCCGCCATATCCACCGACAGCGAGGGCAGTACGAGCAACGGGCGAGGTTGAGGTAGAGCTAAAATTGAACACTGACGGTTCGGTCATGACCGCAACTGCTGTGAGCGGACATCCGCTTTTGCGAAGAGCTGCCGAGAATGCGGCAAAGCAAGCTCGCTTTAACACTTCTTATTTGGGCTACTCAGAAAACGTGATCCTGGTTTACGTCTTTCTAACTGATTCGAGATCTGTTAGCACGCCAAGGCACGGGAATGCATACAGAATTGATGTAATGGCGGGCGATGTCGAAATTAGGTCTAACTAACTTCGGGACTACTCCGATTCCAATATTTTCTTTGCTTCCAAAAGCTCAATCTTGTGTTCTTCGGTCACGATTGGATAATGCAACTTCATCGATTCAAGCTTCTTAACGATCACTTCAGAAACCGCGAGCCGCGTAAACCATTTTTTGTCGGCGGGGATGATGTACCAAGGAGCGTTTTCGGTCGAAGTTGCCGCGATCGCTTCGGTGTACGCGGTCGTGTATTCGTCCCAATGCCCGCGTTCCTTTACATCGCCCATTGCGAACTTCCAGTTCTTATCTGGTTCGTCAATTCGTGAAAGAAAGCGTGCTTTCTGTTCATCTTTCGAGAGATTAAGAAAGAATTTCAAGATGTGTGTACCGTTTTCTACTAGATGCTCTTCCCAATCGCGGATGTGCTTGAATCTCTTCTGCCAGATGTCTTTATCGCTCTTTGCTTCGGGCGGCAATTGCGAACCTTGCATTATTTCCGGATGTACGCGAACGACTAGTACTTCTTCGTAATGCGAACGATTAAAGATGCCGATCTTCCCGCGTTCAGGCAAGGCCTTTTGATGTCGCCAAAGATAATCGTGATCGCGTTCCTCGGACGAAGGCTGTTTGAACGAGACGACGTGGCAACCCTGCGGATTGACGCCGCTCATCACGTGTTCGATCGCTCCGTCCTTTCCGGCGGCGTCCATCGCCTGAAATATCACTAGCAATGAATAAGTATCGTGTGCGTATAGCACGTCCTGCAGCTCGCGGAGGCGCTCGACGTTGCCCTGCAGGTTTTTGACCGCTTCCTTTTTGTCGGTATAATCGCCCGTGAAATCAGTAGCGTGTTTTGCTAGGTCGAGTTTCGATCCGTCTTTTACGAGAAAATGTTCGGTATTCATAGAATTTCAGCCACAGATTAACACAGATGAACACGGATCTTAGGAAATCATATCTATTTGTGCTGCTGTTACTTGCCGGTTCGGTCTTGGCTCAACCAAAACTCGCGCCGCAGAAAGTGACGCTCAAGAACGGAAAGAGTTTCAACCTCAACTTGCCATCGGATTTCGAAATAATTCCCGCAGCGGAAGGCTTCGATCGGCCCCGATTCTTCGCAAAGGCTCCTGATGGGCGCATCTTCGTCAGCGACTTGTATAACCTTACGGACAACAAACGCGGGAAGATCTACATACTTGATGACCTAAATTCTGAAACCGGCAAATTCACAAAGGCCACGGAGTATCTGAGCGGCCTCCACAATCCGAATAGCGTTCAGTTTTATACTGACAATGACGACCAGCATTGGATCTATATTGCCGAAACCGGGAAGCTTACCCGACGTAAATTTACCTTGGGAGAACAAAAACCGACGGATTCGCGACCTCAAACGATCGCAGAGTTTCCCGATTACGGACTCAGTTACAAGTATGGTGGCTGGCATCTGACTCGGACGGTCGCATTTCATTCGAACGGCAAGCTATACGTGTCGGTCGGTTCGAGCTGTAATTCTTGTGTCGAAAAAGAAAAAGTAAGGGCGGCGATCCTTGAAATGAATCCTGACGGCACAAGCCAGCGTATTTTTGCCAAGGGGTTCCGTAATGCGGTCGGGCTCCGTTCGTTCGGTTCGGAGCTTTTTGCAACTAACCAGGGTTCGGATCATCTTGGTACGGCGAAACCTGACGAGACCTTTTACGCGCTTCGAAATGGAGCAGACTACGGTTGGCCCTACTGCCATTCTTCGAACGGAAGAATATTTGCAGATCCGAAGCTAAAGCGTCGTGGGCAATGTCGCGGAGTTCCGCGGCCTTACGCTTACTTTCCGGCACGGAGTTCCGCACTTGGCTTCGACTTCTTTAATGAATCCGAGTCACCGGCCCTATTGAAAGACGGCTTTCTCGTCTCGCTCCACGGCTCGACAAATAAGGATACTGCGAAAGGTTATAAGATCGCCATCATGCGAAAAGGTCAGCGTTTACAAGACTTTATGACCGGGTTTCTCCGCAATGGCCGAGTAAATGGTCGCCCATGCGACATCTTCAAACTGGGCCCCAACAGTTTTCTTCTCACCGACGACCATTCCGGCGTGATCTACTACGTCCGCAAACGTGGTGTTTCGGGCCTTTGACCCGCCTAGACATATTCTTATGACTCGATAGACTATAGCTAATGAACATCGGGATAACGGTATACCCAACATACGGCGGGTCAGGCATTGTCGGCTCTGAGCTTGGACGCGACTTGGCCGAACGCGGCCATAACGTCCATTTCATCTCATCTGTGTTGCCCACGCGCGTCACCGAGCTGAACGAACGCGTTCATTTTCACGAGGTCGAGATGATGTCGTATCCGCTGTTTGAGCATCAGCCGTACGACCTTGCTCTCGCGACTAAGATGGCAACTGTCGCCCGTGCCGAAAAGCTTGATCTGCTGCATGTGCACTACGCGATCCCGCATTCGATCTCAGCGATCCTGGCACGTGAATCTATCAAAGAAAAACGCTACGTTCCAGTCATAACTACGCTGCACGGAACGGACATCACGCTTGTAGGTGCTGACCGCAGCTATTTACCGATCACGCGTTACGGCTTGCAGCAATCTGATGGCGTAACGGCCGTTTCGAAATTCTTAAAAAAGGCGACGATCGAAACCTTTGATTTCGATGAGGTCGAGGTAATTCCAAACTTTATTTGCCCGCAACATTACGTTAGAACTCCCGACGCACCTTTACGAAACGAGCTTGCGCCGAACGGCGAGACGCTGCTTGTTCACGTCTCGAATTTTCGCTCGGTAAAGCGTCCCGCGGATTGTATTGATATTTTCTCGAAAGCTCGCGAAAAGGGCCAAAAGGTTAGGCTTGTGATGGTCGGCGATGGGCCGGAGCTTTCGTCAGTTAAGCATCTGGCGAAAACTCTTGGCGTTGCGGACAATGTGATATTTGTCGGTAAAAAATCTAACATCGCAGATTACCTTGGTGTCGCCGATATCTTTCTACTACCGTCAGAACTCGAATCCTTCGGCCTCGCAGCTCTTGAAGCTCAGGCCTGCGAATTACCGGTTATCGCTACGCGCATCGGCGGTATTCCGGAGGTCGTAAGCGAAGGCGAAACCGGTTTCCTAAGCGATGTTGGCGACGTCACAAAGATGGCCGAAGATACAATAAAATTGGTCAAAGACGCCGAACTTCGCCGGACAATGGGCAAACGAGGGCGCGAACTCGCGGTCGAACGCTACAGCACCGAAAAGATCATTCCGCAGTACATCGCGTTTTACGAGAGCGTCTTGAACAAGACCAAAACCGCCGCAGCCTGAGATGCTCAAACGATACATGCACAGCCGCGAGCGGCACTTCGCGTTGCTTAATGATAATCGCGTGGTTCGGCCTTTCGAATGGGGAACGGAGTACATTACCGACGATCCGAACGGACGCGACCCGCGTGAGCTGTTCAGCGAATACGCCCGCCACACCGTCGAGCACAGCGATGAGTTTTTCTTCTTGCCTGAGATAGAAGATTTTGCACTAGGTTCTGTGGCGCCTGCGGTTGCTCCGGAACTCTCAAACGACGCGACGCGCATCTTTCAGGGTGAACGCGAGGTCCTCACCTGGACAAGTTCGATCACAACGCAGTCATTCGAAAACAATATTGCGGTGGCGACCTGGTTTCCGCACGCGACGAACAGACGAGCTGCTGTCGTCGTTTTACCGCATTGGAACGCCAAGGCCGGCACATACTTTGACCTGTGCAAGTTCTTCAATAAGGTCGGGTTGTCCGCTTTGAGACTAACGCTTCCTTATCATGAGGAACGAATGCCGCCGGAACTTGAACGTGCTGATTACTTGGTCGCCCCGAATGTTGGACGTACATTGCAATCACTGCGACAGTCTGTGGTCGATACGCGCGCGGCAGTACGTTGGTTGAAACAGCAAGGCTATGAAAAGGTGGGCGTGGTCGGGACAAGCATCGGTTCGTGCGTCGGGTTTTTCGCGTTCGTTCACGATATGGACATCGACGCGGCCGTTTTCAATCACGTTTCAGGTTACCCCGCGGATGTCGTCTGGCACGGGCTTTCGACCTATCACGTGAAGCAGGGTATCGGGAACAATCTTGAATTAGAACAGCG
>JBBSKW010000052.1:0-19362 GCA_038256005.1 Pyrinomonadales bacterium | reverse complement strand
TCTGGTCAGTGAACAATATTTAATCTACCACAAGGAGACTAAATCGATGGAACGAGATAATTTGATGCACGGAGCACGCACAGCGTTGAATACAATTCCCGAAATGCGCGAATGGGCTGAAGCGTACCTAAAAGAAAAAACCCGTGGCGAGATGCCCGAGCTTTCTGAAGAAGAGTTCGAAAAACACTGGAAATACCACAAACCAGAGACGATGCACTCGGGAGCAGCAGAAGCCGCGCTTGCATACAAGAAATGGCGGTCAGACAACGAAGGCTAGTTTTCATCGTAAGTACCTGCGTAAATAGGAAAGGGAGATGATCGTGTGCATCTCCCTTCTCTTTTCTACAGTAACTTGTCCTTTTTTATTCTACTTCACTCTTGACGGCCGCTTCAGCGTCAGTTTCGAGATCGGTCTGCCCCCGCATCATTCGTGCGATCGGCACTGATAGAATTATCAGCACGAGAGCCGCTCCGCCGAGAAATAGCGTTGTTGTGGTAAACAACCGCGGCATTGCGCTCAAGTTATTCGGGTCCACCTCGCCCCCGACCAGACCACCGATCAGGTTTCCTACCGAAGATGCAAGGAACCAAATTCCCATCATCTGCCCGACGTAACGTTTCGGTGAAAGAGTGGTCATTGATGATAATCCGACCGGACTTACGAACAGTTCGCCGAGAGTAAGGAAAAGATAGAACGTGATCAACCACAGCGGCGACACCTTTGTTGCAACAGTTCCTTCACCAACGACGATGTAGGAGGCGAAGATCATTATAACGAATGCCAGAGTCGTGAGTCCGAGTCCGATCGCAAACTTGACCGGGCTCGAAAGATTTATGTTTCGGTTACCTAATGCCGTCCAGAGCAAGGCGATCACAGGAGCCAATAAAATTACCCACGCCGAATTTACGGACTGAAACCACGTTGCCGGCATTTCCCAGCCGCCAAAAGTGCGGTTTGTGAAATCTTGTGCGAATAGATTAAGTGCAGTAGGAGTTTGTTCAAAAGCCGACCAGAAGATCGCGGCGAAGATAAATAGCACGGCGATCACCGCCACACGTTTCTTTTCGTTGGCATCAAGACCACCAAAGATAAATAGGTAGGCAAAATAAATGAAGCCGATGCTTACCAGAACGTACGCGAGGTATGTACCGACAACTTCAGCGCTGAAGCTAACGGCTCCGCTCGCAACGGTAATGAAGACGGCCGCCAGAATTACAAGGCCGATCACGGTAAAGATCTTCACCTGCGATTCCTGTTTCGCTTGGATTGCGGGATCGGGATGTCTCGTCGGTTCCGCTCCAATGTCGCCAAGCGTTTTCGGTGCCGTAAGCCAGAACTGGATCAAACCGAGGATCATCGCAATACCTGCCGCCGTAAAGCCCCAATGCCAGCCGATCTTTTCGCCAAGAAACCCCGTGATGAGCTGCCCGATGAAGGCACCTAGGTTGATCCCCATATAAAAGATCGAGAAACCGGCATCTTTGCGAGCTCCGCCTTTAGGATAGAGATCGCCGACCATCGCCGAAATGTTCGGTTTCAGCAGTCCCGTTCCGAGTACGATGAACACAAGTCCCAGGAAGAACGGGATCTTGCTGTTTATGAACGCAGAGGCTCCGATCGTGATGTGGCCAAGCGAAATTAGCGCGCCGCCATAAAGCACTGCTTTTCTAAGCCCTAACCATTTATCGGCGATCCAGCCACCCGGAAGCGATGCCAAATAAACGAACGCGGCGTAAATACCGACGATCGCTGACGCTTCGCCGCGGTCCCAACCCCAGCCACCCTGCATAACGGCGGCGGCCATGAACAAAACAAGCAGCGGCCTCAAGCCGTAAAATGAAAAACGTTCCCACATTTCTGTGAAGAACAAAGTGGAAAGACCCTTTGGATGTCCAAAGAATCCGCCTGTAGCTTGGCCGGTATCAGCGCTCATTAGTTTTTTCCTCGTTTACCGTAGAGATATGGGAGAGTTAGGGAAATATATCAGATGAAGTCACTTATCCAAAAGACGCGCGTTTAAACAGCTCTGCCGCCGCCAATCGCCTAGGCCGTTGCCTTTGGAATTTGCCAGAAATTTGCCAATAGCCTAAAATCAGAAACTTGTGCCCTTGTAGCTCAACGGTTAGAGCAGCAGACTCATAATCTGTTGGCTGTAGGTTCGAATCCTACCGAGGGCACCACAAAAAATTAGAAAATAACAAGGTAACAGTAGAAAGCGCAGGTAGAACGGATATGTTTACCAGTCTTTCTAATTTTTGCCTTTTTATTTAGAGAACGTGGTAGCAGGTACGGGAATCGAACCCGTCTTTCAAGAATGAGAATCTCGCGTCCTAACCGATAGACGAACCCGCCAAATGCAGAAGAACTCGATTTTCACCCAGCCGACACAATTTTGCAAGCTAGAACGAAAACGTATAGGTGAAACCCGGGCTTTTGCCGCGGATCATTAAGAACGTCAATCCGTGGGTGTCGTTGAAATTGTAGGTCAGGCTCGGATGGACCTTTACGCCGTCAAATTGGATCAGCGCCGTCAGGTTGTTCCTGATGCGAATGTTCAATCCGCCGATCGCCCTGAATCTTTTTTCGAAAGTGCCGTAAACAACCCCACCGTATGGAGCAATTGGCAATCCGGTCCAATGCTGCAGATCTTTGCTCGCGGTCAAATAGAATGAAGTTCCGCGAGGTGTTCCGATCCGATCGCTGCTGATGCCCAAGATCACGGCCGGCCGGTTTAATGTTTCTGTTATCGGAATGAAAGTGATCAGCGGATGAACCTCGCCGACCTTCGGATTGTATTCGATCCCGATGTGAAAACGCGGATGCAGGCGATAGATCAGCGTTGAGCGAACGGCGGCCCGATCGACCTGACCCGCGATCAATCGAATTCCTGCTGTAAACTTCTTTGGGTTATCGGCCGTCCCCCGGACAGCCTGGCCTTCGCCCGGTCAGACAGGTCAGGCAGGAACCAGCGAAGCATTCTTCGACTTTGGCTTCGCCGCCTTTGCGATCTTTTCGGCTTCATTTATCTTTGGCAGCAGGATTTTGTCTAATTCTTTTCGTAAGGCTTCTGGCTTGATAATTCCTATTTCACGCCAAACGATCTTCCCCGCTTTATCGATGATGACTGTCGCCGGCAACACTTCGCCGAGACCAAATCGTTTCATATCGTCGGTCGTCGCACCAAGCCAAACCGGAAAGTTAAGCTTAAATTCGCGAATGAACTTCAACACCTTTGCCGAATCCGCTGCCTCGTCGCCCGCGGCTCCGATCACCTGAACTCCAAGCGCGGCATAATCATTCTGGATCGCCGAAAGATCGGGCATCTCTTTCTTACACGGCTCGCACCAAGTCGCCCAAAAATTGAGCACAACAACGCGGCCGCGATAGCCTTCGAGCGATTGAACCGTGCCGGTCAGATCTTTCAGCGAAAGCACGGCATCATCGGAAACCGGAACAGGTTTTACGAGGGCTTCGTCCAAAACCTTGAGCGAATTTACGGTTATGATCTTTTTATCTTTCACGGTGCGGACGACACCTTCGACCTCTACCATCCTGGGCACAATGTCCAGAAAATCCTTGCCATTTGGCTTGAATCCACCGGCTTCCATCGTGTAAAGCGTAAAGCCCTTTTCGTCCTCGACCGCAAGCGCCTGGGGAAGTCCTTCTTCCGAACAATCTTTCGCGCAAGTGATATCTGCGGCGTTACCATACGGCGTCTTCGTTCGGTCCGGTGCCTCGAACCAGCAAACGGAACAAACAACCTGACCCTTAAGTTTGGTAAGTTTTGGCGACTGCGATTTCGCAAAACCGGAAAATATGAGAAGGGCAGAAAGTAATATTAAGAGGTTTTTCATTTTCTGATTTGTGGTGGGGGAATGCGAGCTTGCCCGCATTCCCTGCATTCCCCGAAAATCCGCTAAACGGCGGATTCATTTTTGCCCGCACAACAATCACAATTATCGCAGCAGTCCTTGCCTGTTTCAGTAACCGAAATTGCCGTTGCTTGTGCGTCGCCACCCTTTTTCATTGGGCACGAATCGCCGCAACAAGCGCCACTGCAGCTATCACAGCAATTATTTTCGCCGGAAACCGTCGTACCGGCCATCTGTGCCTTCATCGGACACGAATCGCCGCTATGTTCTGCCGTAGCCGCTTTACTGATCTTTGCCTTCATCGGGCACGAATTACTATTCTTACAGCACGAAGCTTTATCGGTCTTAGCCGTGTTGGTCTGGGTGTATGCGTAAGTTGCGATCGCAAGTCCAAAGACGGCGAGGATCGCGAACGACGCAATTATTTTGCTTTTCATGGTCTTATCTTCTCCAAATGTTAGAAACCTAGTTTCGAATTACCTATCTACTACTCAAAAACTGAGCGCGGTAATCCCCGAAAATTCGAATAGAAAAAAGTTCGAATTTAACGTTTGAAGTGTTTCTAAATCCGGATAACACCGTACTTCAGGCGGTTAACACGCTGGTCGAGTGGCGGGCCGCGATGTTGAGTGTAGGAAATAGAACGCTCACGGCTTGGAAAAATTGCAGGGTTAAAAGAGAAATCTCGAACGATCGCCAAGCCTACCGGAAAATCGAATAGAACATTCTTCCCTTCAGCCGGTGCGGCAAAGAAACTAATAGCAACCGGGCAGCAGTCCATCTCGGTCGGCGCCACGCCGATCGAACTCGAGCTGTCGTCCGCAAGATGCTTTTTGTCACAGTGCTCAGCGCCTTTTTCGAGCGAACTGAGTTCCGAACCTGCTGATATGTCAAACGTTTGACAATATCCTAAACAAAGAGCGCCGCCAGCATTCAAACAAACGAACGCTGTTATAAAAAAGGCGGTTAGCTTTGCTGTTAATCGGTGTCGAAACATCTTAGTTAGTGTAACAGAGAAATCGGAATACATGGAAGGTATTCTCTATAATAGGATGCCGCACAGGCGTGAAATATTCCCGTCCTTAAACATTGAATTGAACATCGGCGACATCGAAAGATTGCGTAATACCCAAAACGATCCCAAACCAGACGCCTTTCAAAACGCAAATGTGAACGAGCGTGGATATTTGCCCATTTTTGTTCACATGTGAATGCCCGCGATGTGAACACGTGTGAACAAACATCGGCGCTTTGCGACTTTTTCCATTCCGGGCAGAAACGCGACTGTTAAGGAGTGTGGATATTCTCCCGTTTTGTTCGGTTGCGAGACCGAACGACCCGAACACGCCCGAACATTAATCGCGGTTTTTGCGTTTTTGCCCATTTTTGCCTTAGGCGAGAGGAGCGCTCCTGTAACAGCCTGTAACAAAAATCGGCGTTTTTGATGAATTTGGCAATTTCTGTTCGGTTTTGACTCATAATTCGTAGATCGGTAAGAGATCCCGTAACGTCGGAAAGACGCAAAGGAAGAGCAAGCTAAAGCTTGAACTCTGAACTCTGAACTCTGAACGCCGAACGCCGAACCTTGAACGCTTCTAATATGTGTTGATCTGTGTCCATCTGTGGTTCCATCTCTTTTTCGGAGCATCGTTACATTTTCTAATGGACCCGAACATCTACCAACAGCACTTGGCGCGATATGCACGAAATGTGAGGAATGAGCGATTTGATAGCACTTGGGGCAGTTGATGGCAGTTGTTAAAGATGGAAAGGCCGCAGACTTTGCCTTGTGATCTTAGCGTCTTGGCGTAAGACGAATATATCTCCCGCAAAGTCGCAAAGCCGCCGGATCGTTTCTGATGGTGTCTTTAGCATGGTATCCGTGCTATTATGTTATCGATGATCGGATCATTTGCGCATAAGGCGGCCGAGGATATTTTTAACGGTGTAAATTCCGCTGATGCGAGAAAGTGTTTGCCGCGTGATCTCTGGGGCATTGCATGTCGGAAGCTGGATCAGATCGACTCGGCAATGGATCTAAACGACCTTCGAGTGCCGCCGGGAAATCGGCTGGAAGTGTTAAAACGTGATCGGATCGGGCAGCAAAGTATCCGAATAAACGACCAATATCGGATCTGTTTTGAATGGGAAAATGGCGTTGCGAGCGAGGTCGCGATCGTCGATTATCATTAGAATGAGGGCAATACAATTTATGATCAGAATACCGACAAACAGGCCGTCGACACATCCCGGCGAGATATTGCGCGAAGATTTTCTGGTGCCGATGGGGCTTACTCAAAAAGCGCTGGCAGATGCTATCCACGTTCCGTTTCAGCGGGTGAACGAGATCGTCGCGGGTAAACGCGGATTGACGCCGAGCACCGCGTTGCGCCTTGCGAAGTATTTTGGCACGTCCGCCGGATTCTGGCTTAATCTCCAGATGCGATGCGACATCCAATCGGCTGAAGCTCAAGAAAAAGACGCTTTGAAGCTGATAAAGCGAATGCGGAAACTTGCGGCATGAACTCGGCGAACGAAGTCCCGGTTTTATGAATCATGTAATTAACGAAAGGTCGACACGGACTTCTATACCAAATCATCGCGAGGGCGAATCAGAACGGCAGTAGAGAAGTGAGTCTAACTTAGAAGTTCGGGCCACGTAGGAATGATCTTCAGATTGCGTTCAACGGCGATGTGCTCGCGGATCCCAAGCCCGCGATCCAGTTTGAATGCGGCGACGTCGAAAAAGATGGTCTCCGCCGTTTCGAACTTGATCCGTCGCGGCGAACGCATGCGGCGAATGATCGCTGTTTCCGTCTTCTCGGTCCTGCGGTCGGTCAGGTCGTTATCTCGCATATAAAGAACTTACCATCTGAGTTCACGAACGAGAAGATCAAACATTAAATCTAAAATCGACAACATCGCCGTCCTGCATTATGTATTCTTTGCCTTCTAGGCGGGCTAGGCCTTTTTCGCTGGCGGCCTTTCGCGAACCGCAGGCGACGAGGTCGTCGTAGCCGATTATCTCGGCGCGGATAAAGCCGCGTTCGATGTCGGTGTGAATTTCGCCGGCGGCGGCGGGTGCCTTCGTCCCCATCGGGATCGTCCATGCTCGAACTTCCTTTTCACCGGCGGTCAAAAAGCTCATCAGACCGAGCATGTGATATGCGGCCTTGATCATTTTATCGACACCGCTCGATTCAAGCCCGAGATCTTTTAGATATTCCGTACGTTCGGTTTCTTCCAGAGCGACCAATTCTGCCTCAAGCTTTGCACAGATCGGCACAACGTCCGCGTTCTCTTTGGCGGCGTGTTCCATTACCTTTTGAACATGCGGGTTCGACGCCGGATCGGCGAGCGTTGCTTCATCAACGTTAGCGGCATAGATCGTCGGTTTTGACGTAAGCAAAAACCATTTCTTTACGATCTCGCGGTCGTCGTCGGTAAGGGGTGCGGAGCGCACGGGCATTCCTTCCTCAAGTACCGGCAAAATCTTTTCGATGATCTCAAGTTCGCGCTTTGCGTCTTTATCCCCGCTCGATTTTACGGCACGGGCCGCCTTATCGCTACGCTTTTCGACCGATGTAAGATCGGCAAGTGCAAGCTCGATCTGGATGGTTTCAATGTCGCGCATGGGATCGACCGAGCCTTCGACGTGGATAATATTGTCGTCCTCAAAACAACGAACGACCTGTATAACTGCATGCGTTTCGCGGATGTTTGCCAGGAACTGGTTGCCCAAGCCTTCGCCTTTTGAAGCACCGCGGACGAGCCCCGCGATATCAACGAATTCGACCGTTGCCGGCACGACCTTTTGCGCTTTATTGAGCTTTTCAAGCACCGCAAGGCGATCGTCCGGAACCGCGACAACGCCGATGTTCGGTTCGATGGTCGCAAACGGATAGTTGGCCGCCAATGCCGCTTCCTGCGCGGTCAGCGCGTTAAATAGAGTTGATTTTCCGACGTTCGGCAATCCGACGATTCCTGCTTGCAGCATAGGTAGAATAAGTCCTTTTCCAAAAACCTTTATTCTACCGTTAGCCGCCCGATTTGGAAAACGCCGCTATTGCGGTAAATAAGCGTTTGGCACCGACCTGTCGGTCGAGATGCCGAATTGAGAAATTGCTACGCCGTTCGTGCTTTGGAGCAAATACCAGGTCGCGGTCGAGGGTCGAAACACCGCGACGTCGGTCTTGCCGTCGCCGTCGTAATCGCCGACCGATGGAACATCTTCGGCAATTCCGAATTGAAGCCCGGCAAAACCCTGCGTAGTTCGATATAGGAACCAAAGCCCTTCAGACGGCCGATAAACGGCGAGATCAGTTTTGCCGTCACCGTCATAATCACCCTGTGCCGGACGATCGGTCGGTAGCCCGAAGGGATCGATCGAATAACCGCCATCCGAACTTCTGTAAACGAACCAAACGCCTTCGGAAGGCCGAAACACCGCGATATCCGTTTTGCCGTCGCCGTCGTAATCGGCCGCAACCGGTTTGTCGCCGTTCAGCCCAAATTGGACCACAGTGTATGTCCCCAGACTGTCGCTATTGGCGATATACCAAACTCCGGTCGACGGCCGGAAGATCGCTAGGTCGGTCTTGCCATCGCCATTGAAATCGCCTGGTGCGGGAATGTCACCATTCGAGCCAAACTGAACCGCTCGATAGTTTCCGCCTTTCGGAAGAATATGCCACACGCCGTCAGCGGGACGAAAAAGTGCGTGATCGGTCTTGCCGTCGCCATCGAAATCGCCGGGGGAAACAATGTCTGTCGGATTGCCAAACTGTACGATCCCAAAGGTCGAGGTCGCACTTAGCACAACATACCAAACGCCGGTTTCGGGTCGGTAAACGCTTATATCCGTTTTGCCGTCGCCGTCAAAGTCTGCGTTCTTGTTCTTTGCAACGGCCAGTCCCGCGACCGGCGCGTCCAATATGTTGCCATCAATATTAAATGTGAAGCCTCCCCAAGTTTCATTATGCGGAGCCTGCCACTGCTTGATCCTTTGGTGGTTGTTCCAAACATTGGTCGGGAAATTTGCGAACGATATGTATGTCCAGACCGTCATCAAGTTATCCCAACGCGCCATCCAGACGGCGTCCATGCGGCTCTGCGGCGGCATCGTTTGCCAATCTTCAATGGCGTTCTTTGGTGAACCATACGTACCGGAAATATAGCCTAGCTCGCGAACGCGTTCGGTCCAGCCCTTCAAAAACGCGACGGTCGCCGTGCGGCAACCCGGGGTTTGTGCCGTTTCGTCGTAGCGTTCCATGTCGTAATAAAGAACGGTTCCTTGCGTCAGACCAAGCGCGTTTGCATCGGCGATCGCAATATTCGCTTCGCCGCGGCCCTGCGTTTCTGCGACCGCAGGGTCGTTGCTATGTTTCTGTATCGTGGTGCTCGTGGAATTAATGCACGGTGATTGGTAACCGACGATCGTGGGGATCAAACCCCAACCTTGAGTCGAAACCTGATCGACCCATGTAGCAGTTAACTGTGCCTGTGTACATCCGCGGTTTCGGCCGCTGATGTAAATGTTCGAATCATAAAACCACGAAGTGTTCCACCAAGCCTGCATTTGCGAAGCCGGTGCGGCGGTGCATTTATCAAAGCCGCGATTCAAACTGATGCGAGTTGAACCTCCGGGCGGTGCGGAAAACATCGGTGTCGCTTCTGCAGCAGACTTCCCTTTCGCCTCGTCGAATTTTTGTTTCACTTGCGGCGGTGTGATGTCGGTTCCGCCAAACGTGATCTTGCTTTCCTGAACACAGCCTGTTTTAAAGCCAACACAGCTTCCGTTCGTTTCAAGGCGAATGCCGTCAACCTCGATCGCCGATTTAGCATCATCATTATTCCTAATGTCGATCTCGCGTTCGGAAAGCCGCCACGAAGTACCGTCGTCAGGCGAAACATACTTCACAAAGCCAATGAAATTCGAGCTGGTCGGAAGACGAAAAGTCAGCTCCAGTTCGCCGCCCGTAAGCTGAGCAACGCGTCCGCCAAGAAGATCGGCACCGAGCATTTCAATTCCCGGAAGAACGAGTTGTTTCGATGTCCATGAAGTACCGTTCTGATCGGAAACCATAAGTTCGACCGATCGCAACTCCAAACCGCCAGTCAACACCATCATCGAGCTTCCACCCAACGCGATCGCAGACGCGATCGTCTGGTCTGCCCCAAGCGGAACCTCTAGCTTCTGCCACGATGTTCCATTGTCAGCCGATCTAAGCAACGACGCTTCGGTGAATACAACGACCGAAGTATCTGCCAATTTGAAAACTCCGCGAATTTCGTGGTCGTTCTTTTCCTGACGAATCACGGTCGGCCGGCTGAAAGTATTGAGTATTTCCAGCTTTTTAAAGGGCGACTGAGCAAAGATGCCGGTTGCGAAAACTAGTGAAGCGAGTAGAACGGTAGTTATTTTGATGATATTCATGCAATTCTTCTTAGTCGGCAAAGAGCTGAGCTGGTATTCGTGGGCTTGATGGAAAACGAAAAAAGTATATACGAATCTAATGGCATTTGTCACCACCATAGGTTCAGCTTTGCCGCAAAGTTAAATTAAGATAACTTAAAGCGTTTACGGCTACACCGATAAAGAATGTTGCTTTCCCTTTTTCTAATTGCGGCGATCACGGCAGGTGGTTTGGCGCTGACGTATTTGATCTCCGATGAAGATCCGCTGATGTTCCGGATCGCCTCGGGCTGTGTTATCGGCTCCGCTGTGTTTGGCACCGTCGGATTTGTTGCGGCGTCGATCGTTGGGTTAACTCCACTGTCGGCCGCGATCGTGTTTATCATCGCCCTCTCGCCGCTCCTAATTTTTCGGAATACGAAGCGGAGAAAGTCATTTGCCGCCGACCGCAATCGGGCGAAGAATCTGGTTCAGGGCGAGAGCTTTCGAAGACTTTGGCCGTTCGCCTATTACGCATTTTTCTTTTTGTTGTTCTTGTTCTTTTTTGAGCGAGCGATGTTTATTCGCGACGGTGCGATCATGACCGGCGGATCGAACAATCTCGGTGATCTGCCGTTCCATCTAGGAGCAATATTTTCATTTACCGAAGGCAATAATTTTCCGCCGATCAATCCGAATTTCGACGGTGCGAAATTTTCGTATCCATTTATTGCAGATCTAATTACAGCCTATTTTGTGAAGCTCGGAGCCGATGTCCGCGATGCGATGCTCGTCCAAAACATCGCTTGGGCATTTTCGTTGCTGGTAATTTTGGAAAGATTTGTATTCAAGCTTGTAAAGGATAAGTTGACTGCCCGGATCGCACCGTTTCTGTTGTTCTTCAGCGGTGGTCTTGGATTCGTATGGTTCTTTTCGGATTGGGCGGCTCAATCGAAAGGTTTCTTTGAATTCCTGTTTGCGTTACCGAAGGACTACACGATCGGCCCGGATATGCGTTGGGGTAATTCGCTAATTACGTTGTTCCTGACTCAACGAAGCCTTCTACTCGGGATGCCGATAACGTTGATCGTTCTCGGATTCTTATGGGAGACATTTGTCACCCACGGCACAGAGAAATCAGAAAAAAAGATCAAGTCTGGTTGGAGTTGGTTCCTTTTTCCATACTTCCTTGTTGGCATACTCGCGGGACTTTTGCCGCTGATACACCTTCACAGCCTCTTTGTCCTTTTTGTCGTGACGGCATTCTTGTCCGCGCTTCGGCGTGATCAATGGGCAACTTGGCTCTCATTCGGAATCGGCGTTTGTTTGATCGCAGTTCCCGAACTCGTCTGGTCGATGTCCGGAAGCGCTACCCGTGCAAGCGAATTTGTGGGCCGGCATTTTGGATGGGACTCTGGCGAAACGAACTTGATCTGGTTCTGGATTAAGAACACCGGGATGTTTATTCCGCTCATCGCCGCTGGTGCATATTTTGTTTGGAAACAACTGAAATTATCCGAAGCGGTTGAGCCCGAACCGGCGATCAAAGGTAAAAAAGAGACCAAAACTAAAACCTCAAAAGCGAAAGAAACCGTGCCGATCAAAGCCCGATCACTTCTGTATTTTTATATTCCGTTCGCTCTGCTTTTTGTTGGCTCAAACTTGTTCAAATGTGCACCGTGGGAATGGGACAACATTAAGATCTTGATCTATTGGTGGGTCGGGTCGATACCGCTCGTCGCTTATGCGATCGCTGCTTTGTGGCGACAGTCGGGAGTGGTCAAGGTATTTGCGGGTGTCTTTTTTGCGGTATTAATTTTGTCCGGTTCGCTAGATGTGTTTCGAACTATTTCAAAACAGGTAAATTATACTGTCTTCGACAAAGATGCGGTCGAGATCGCCGAAGCGATCCGCACGCGGACGGCGCCCGACTCGCTAGTGCTTTCAGCTCCGACGTACAACACCGCGGTAGTGCTTTCCGGAAGGCGTTCCGTAATGCGTTACCCGGGACACCTTTCGTCGCATGGCATCGATTACGCCGGTCGCGAAGACGATGTCAGAAAAATCTATTCCGGCGGGCCAGCGGCCGATGAATTGTTAACAAAATATGGGATCGATCTAGTCTTGTTCGGGCCCGAGATTACAAACTTTGCGAAAGATAGAAACCGTCCGTTTACCTTGAATGAAGAGCATTTCAAAAAGTATCAGGTGTTGACAGCGACGGCGAAGTACAGGATCTACAAGATAAAATAGGCATCTCCGCGATCTGATAGTGATGAGCAAAACGACGGAACAAACCATAGAAACAGTTGAAAGTAGCAGCGATCTGAGGTGGTTTATAAGCTGCGCCGCGATCACCGTATTGGCTGTCGCACTCCGTTTTGTTCACCTCGGGCTAAAGCCATTTCACCATGATGAAGGGGTCAATGGCTGGTTCCTTACTAACCTGTTCCGCGAGGGCTCGTACAAATACGATCCGGCGAATTACCACGGTCCGACTCTCTATTACATCTCGCTCGCGTTCGTAAATGTATTCGGGCTTGAGACATTGCCGGTGCGTTGGAGCGTCGCGATATGGGGCGTTTTGATGGTCGTTTTCGCATTTTGGCTTAGGCGTTACATCGGCGATATTGGCAGTTTGTTCGCGGCATTATTTCTGGCTCTCTCGCCGGGAATGGTCTACATTTCGCGGTATTTTATACACGAAATATTCTTTGTTTTTCTGGCTCTTGCGGTCGTCGTCGCACTGGTTCAATTCATCGAGCGAGAAAAGGCCGGTCCGTTCGCTATCGCTTGGACGGCGATCATTTTACTCGCCTGTTTTATTCCATCAACAAGTCACATCTCAGGACTTGTGACCACGAGCGGCACGACCACACACACAATATTTTGGATCTTTCTATTCGTAGTTCAGGCAGTGCTTGTATTCTTTGTACTGCGGATGCTGCTTGCTTGGCGCGACGGCCGGCCGATCTATTTTCTTCTCGCAGCAAGTTCTATCTCGCTCATTTTTGCGACGAAGGAAACTGGATTCATTACGCTCGGAACGATGCTAATTTCGATCGGTTGCGTGATGCTTTGGGAACGATTAGGACGAACGAACTTCTTCGCTGATAAACCGATAAACAAACTAGCGGCGATCTTTGCGCTTCCGATCCTCGCGGCTATCTATCGATACGAAGCCGTCATAGACGGGGTTAAGTGGATTGGCGATGAATTCGTTTCAGGAAAGGAACAGGATGCGACGATTCGATATCTGATCTTGATACTGCTCGTTTCGGCTGTCGCCGCACTTGTCGCGTTCGTAATTCGGGGAATACAGCTCAAATCCAACGAAACCGAATACGGTGATCCAACGTGGGAGAAATTCCACACCGCGATGGGAAATGGTATTGACCTTTTGCTGATATATCTCGCGGCGGCGGTCGCTTTCGCCTATATCTGGATTCTTTTCTTCACGTCATTCTTCACATATCCGGAAGGTATTGTCCGATCGTTCGAAGCCTATGCGATCTGGACCAAAACAGGTACGAAAGATCACACGCAGGGGGGCACCTTCGGTTATCTGAAATGGATGATGGAGATAGATGCTCCGCTACTGATAATGTCGGCACTTGGCCTCGTCATCGCATTGTTCCAAAAAAAGCATCGATTCGCTCTGTTCGCAGGAATGTGGGCGTTAGGACTTTTTATCGCTTATTCAATAATCCCTTATAAGACGCCGTGGCTGATGCTTTCGTTCACGTTACCGATGTGCATTGTCGCCGGATATGCTATCAACGAACTGGCCAATTCTAAGGAGCTTTGGAGCCGAGCGTCGGCGGGATTTCTTGCCGTTCTTAGTTGCGTGATACTTGCCTGGCAAACCTATGACCTGAACTTTGTAAATTACGACAACGAACGGCTGCCTTATGTCTATGCACACACCGACCGTGAATTTTTGACCATGGTCGCCGACATCGAAAGGTTCGCTGAGCTAGCCGGAACGGGCCGGGAGGCGAAGATACAGATCGTTTCGCCGGATTATTGGCCGCTCGTATGGTATTTGCGTGACTACAAGAATGCCGCGTTCCATGGC
This sequence comes from Pyrinomonadales bacterium, assembly GCA_038256005.1. Classification (GTDB taxonomy): domain Bacteria; phylum Acidobacteriota; class Blastocatellia; order Pyrinomonadales; family Pyrinomonadaceae; genus OLB17. The sequence goes on along the minus strand of JBBSKW010000052.1, from coordinate 5,017 downwards.
CGAATGGCTGACGCGGCGAATGCCGAAGTAATTATTGCGAAGAAGAGTCAACAGGACGCAGAAGCGATGCGGCGTTTCGGAAACGACTACGAATATCACGCCTCCTATAGACTGCGGCCGGGCGTTGAACTCGTACTGTTTGTTAGGAAGGATCTGGTGAGATATCAGGTTCTGGGAAATTAAAAAAGAACTTCTGTAGGGTTAACCGCAACAATTCCGATTCCAGAGTACCGGGCGAGATCCCTTGTGTTGAAAGTCAAGATGTGTGTGATGTCGTGGACTAGCATCGCGGCAACTAGTCTCGCATCGTGAACCTGTACGCCTGACACTCCAAAATCAACTACTAATTTTCTCCACCTTGTGAAGATGTCAGCATTGTCAGCCAAAAGCGGAAAAATTTCTTCTACCAACTGCAGAGAGTGAGTAGCCTCTTCGATAGAAAGACCGAAGCCGTTTCTCGAAACGGGTCGTGTTGCAACATTCCAAAACTCGATACAGGTTTGAGGCAGTATTTGTACCTCATCGTTATTAGATTTGAGGTTTCTGATTGCAGAAAGCACCAAAAAATGTTGCGGATCTAACCGCATTGCAAACCTGAGCAACACGTTCGTATCAGGAACGTAGATCATAAGTGGTCTTCGTAAATCCCTTCGCGGCTCATCGCGTAATCTGAGAGCGGCTTCGCGCCGGGCGGCAAATGCTTCTCGACATAGTCGGCAAGTTCGTCGGCAAGCCTATTGAATTCCTCGTTGCTTAGTTTTCGATCTCTGGTCGATGACTCCAATACATCCAAAGCGATCTCTTCAACCTTACGCCCTTTGGCCTCGGCCTCTGCGGCCAGCGGTTGATAGATGCTTTCCGGCAACTGTAATGTGAGTGAATGCGTCATATCGATACCCCACCGAATTTTATCACAACTCTTAAATGCGTACACTACCGATCTTTTCGGGCTTTTTATCCGAATCTTTTTTTAGATACGGAGCCTCGTCCTGTTCGCGTTTGTCGCTTTCGCCTTTTGAATGCCAACGCATCCATTCTGCGGGTGCATCAAAAGTTTCGCCGCCGTGTGCGGTAATTCGCGGACGGATTCTGCACATAACCGGCGTGTTCGTGCCTACCCCCGAGATGATCGCCTGTCCTTTTGTTAAAGCCGGTAACTCCGCAAGCATTGCGCGTCCCGCACCTTCAACCGATTGAGCCACGGTTTGCTGATCTATCGGATTTACGATCCGCATAATGATCTGCGTCATACATTGCGATAGCACGTCTTGATCTAGTTTGCCCGGCCGTTGTGTGATCAAACCGATGCCGACGCCGAATTTGCGTCCTTCGCTAAGTATCTGTTTCAAGACGTTTGTCGATACAACGCTCGCACCCGACGGAGCAAAGCGATGAGCTTCTTCAAGCAGAGTGAACACCGGATAATCAAGGAAATTCTCGCCCGTTTCCGCTTCGCCTCGGGTCGTCATCATCCTCGCCTTGTTCACCCGCCGCAAAAGCGAACCGACTATTACCTGCTGCTCATGCTGCTCGATGTCAGACAGATCGAGGATGGTCACGCGGCCCGGCTTGTATAGCTCTTGCAGTTCGATATGTTCGTGCGGATGAAAGATCGAATCTTGCCGGTCGAATCGCGAATCGAGCCGCCACAGCAGACCTTGTATCGACGACACGTTCCCGCCGTCGCCCGCGTCCTTATCATCCTTTCCGTATTGTTGCCGTTGAACTTCGTCCCGCAGATCGAAGTAGCTGTAGAGATAGTCGCGACGGCCTTCGGCCTTTAATCTGTCGGTCAAACTTCGGAACGCTTGCCGCAAAAAATGCAGCATCTTGTCCGAAGTTCCTTCCGGAAGCAGATACTTAACGTCGGCTTCGGTCAGCGTCGAAAAGCGAACCTTAATGCTGTCGGGCGTGAAGATCTTTACTTCGGGTTTGTATCCATCGGGATCTGAAAAACTCGCTTCGCCCTGAATCGAGGTCATTGTGTGATATTCGCCGTGCGGATCTACGATCAGAACAGCAGCCCGATTGTACGGCTGCATCAGCTCTTCGACCAACACTCCGGCGGTGTATGATTTGCCCGAACCGGTCGAAGCAAGAATCGCCAGATGCGTTGAGACTATGTCTTTGATCGATAGAACGACCGGAACTTCACCGGCACTTCTGGTTAGCAGCGAGCCAATATGAGCCGAACCGTTCTCACCGACGCGTTTCGAACTTAGCATCGCCGAAAGCGTTTCGCTCGACGCAAGATGCACGCGGTCGCCGGGCTGCGGCGGAATTCGCGGGTTCGTAAAATCGCCAAGAGACGAACTGAAATATCCGATCGTTTCTACGGTAATTTCATAGATATCGGCCGTGCCCGCGTCCATGCCGATAAGTGACGCGAGTTCAGCAGGTGCGACCTGCGGATCGGCCAGGAACGAGTCGGGAAGTCCGCGAATAAGCCTTCTCGAACTTATCGATCCGACTATCCGTCGTAACTCATCGGCTTCTTCGGTCTCGTAATAGACGAATTCACCGATCCGCGATTGGCGGTTATCGCGGGTCACAAAAAGATATTCGTACGGCAGCTTTCCAGGACCTTTTACGGTTCCGATAAGCAGGTCGGATTCGGCATTTTCTTGCATACGCGGTAAGAGCATGTTAGAACTCGGCAAGTATAACATTCGCACTTCTACGGTTCGAGCCAACCTTCCCCTACCTAGGTCTTTAGTTCAATAACTCTTCCCGTCCGCGGTTTAGAGCGTTTCGTCACAATGCTGATTCGGAAATAAGGCGTTATGAGGTTAAATTGAAACTCAGCAATGACTTCAACACGAGACAAGATAATCAAATGGCTCGGGATCGGTGGAGTTTGGACGCTTTTTGGCTTCTTCTTTGCCAGCCAGTTGGCGCTTCAGAATCAGTTCTCACGCAATCCGGTCCCGTTCTGGCAGATACTTCTTTGGCAGATGGTCTCGGGTTACGTCTGGTTTGCCGTGAGCCCACTGATACTTTATTTGGCCCGACGGTTTCCGTTCGAAAGCGGACGCTTGAAAACATCTGTTCCGGTACATCTTGTCGCTGGAGTTCTGGTTGCCCTTGGCGTTTTGGCGATCGATGCTTATCTGCTGACGCAGATGGGTTATCCGCCGAACCGCACATTCACCAGCTATTTCGAGGCTTATCAGTATTTTCTCTTCATAAACCTTCATCTTGGCATTTTGATCTATTGGGGCGTCGTCGGTATCCGTTCGGCTTACAGCTACTACCAAAAATATCGCGAACGCGAGCTTGCTACGTCGCAGCTAGAAGCACGCCTTGCTCAATCACGGCTTCAGGTTTTGAAGATGCAGCTTCATCCGCATTTTCTTTTCAATACGCTCAACGCGATATCGGAACTCGTTCATCGAGACGCGGATGCGGCAGATCACATGCTGACCGACCTAAGCGATCTGCTGCGGATGTCGTTCGAAAATCTTGAAGTGCAAGAGGTTTCTCTGAAACAAGAGCTCGAATTCTTGTGCAAATATCTTGAGATCGAGCAGATGCGTTTTAACGACCGCTTGCGAGTTGATATGGACATCGCCGCGGATACGCTCGACGCAAGCGTGCCGAACATGATCCTTCAGCCGCTCGTCGAAAACGCGATCAAGCACGGCATCAGCCCGAAGGCCGAAGGTGGGCTGATCGAAATAATCGCCGTCCGCTCGAACGGGCATCTGCAGATAAGCGTAAGCGACGACGGCGTGGGCATGCCGGAGGGCAATGAAGGACCAGAAGAAGGCGTCGGCCTTTCGAACACTCGCCGACGACTGAAACATCTTTATGGAGACGGACATAGTTTTGAATTTGAATCGGCCGGACGGCAAGGTGTTCGGATCAGCCTTGAGCTTCCCTTTCGCGAGATATAACCAAGGCAGATGACCCTGAGAACGCTGATCGTTGACGACGAACCCTTAGCACGCGAGCGCGTTAAGCGTTTCTTGCGGGATGAGTCAGACGTTGAGATCATCGGCGAATGCGGAAACGGTAATGACGCGGTCGCCGTCATTAAAGCCGAGAAACCCGACCTTGTTTTTCTTGATATCCAAATGCCGGAAAAGACTGGTTTCGAGGTCATCCGTTCGCTCAATTCAAAAAGCCTACCGACCGTAATCTTCGTTACTGCGTACGATCAATATGCGCTCCAGGCATTTGAGGTCCATGCATTAGATTATTTGCTGAAGCCCTTTACCCGCGATCGTATCCATCGAGCAGTCGCACGTGCCCGCGAACACATTGAGGGCAAACGCCAGGGCGGACTCGATGAACGTCTTTTTGCGCTTATCGCCGATCTTAAGCAGGAGAAGAAGTATCTCGAACGCCTCGTCGTAAAGACGACCGGCAGAGTTTTCTTTCTCAAAACGGATGAGATCGACTGGATCGAGGCCGCCGGCAATTACGTTAAGTTACATTCGGGCCGCGAAACGCACATGATCCGCGAAACGATGAACGGACTCGAAGCCAAACTGGATCCAAATAAGTTCTTGCGAATTCACCGCTCGACGGTCGTCCATATCGACCGGATAAAGGAACTTCACCCGATGTTCAGCGGTGATTACGCCGTTATTCTTCGTGACGGCACTGAACTCGCCTTAAGTCGAAATTACCGCGAACGCTTCCTTGAGCTATTCGAAAATCAAACTTAGAAGCGTCTTATCCCACCGACGTACGTCTCGTCACAATTCGGTTTTTAAGAAACACTTCAGTGACTAGAATCGTTAGACGGTCAACACGGCCGAAGAATAGATATGTCAACTACCAGAAAGATCGTTTCAACACTTCTCTTCGGCGTCATTATTGCGTTCAAAGGCTATGTCATCGTGATCGGCCAAACAAAGCCGGTCTTAGTCGCTTTGAATAAGGACGACGCTACATTGTCGATCATCGATCCGATGACAATGAAAGTAACCGGCGTTGTGCCGACCGGCGAAGGCCCGCACGAGGTTGTGCTCTCGGTCGATGGAAAAATTGCCTACGTTGCGAACTACGG
>JBBSKW010000051.1:0-19372 GCA_038256005.1 Pyrinomonadales bacterium | reverse complement strand
GAGAAGAAGTCGATCGACGACGCACTCAAAGCAGAAATGAAAGAGGCGGTCGAAGATTTCAAGGCTACGCGTTGGAATAAAGACGAAGCGGGTGCAACGGCCGCTTAAAGATCGAGTTCAAAGTTCAAGGTTCAAAGTTTCGGGTCGAAAGATCAACTTTGAACATTGAACTTGGATCGTTGAACTCAAGAATATGGCAAGTCTATTAGACATGCGCCGGCGCATTAAGTCGGTCAAGAACACACAGCAGATCACCAAGGCGATGAAAATGGTCGCGGCGGCAAAGCTGAAACGCGCACAAGATCGCGTGACGGCCGCTCGCCCGTTTGCTCAAAAAATGTCGGCGGTGCTCGGTGGTTTGAGTGCAAAGGTCGCAGACGAATTTTCGCATCCGTTGCTAAGCCCACGCGGCGATGAGAAGTATCTGGTTGTTCTCGTAACTGCCGACAAAGGCCTTGCGGGAGCGTTTAACGCGAACGTTATTAAAGCGACTCAGGCATTTCTGATCGAGAATTCCGGAAAGTCGGTTGAGATGATGGCCGTTGGTCGCAAAGGGCGCGATTTCTTCAAACGCCGCGAAATGGCTCTTCCGGGCGAATATCTCGGTTTGACCGGAGCCGGACAGGTGAAATATACCGACGCGGCCGAGATCGCCGAAGACATTATCAAGACCTTTACGGATAACGAATCCATCGACAAAGTCTTCCTGGTTTACACGGAGTTCAAAACGGTTCTTACGCAGAAACCCGTGATCGAACAGCTTTTGCCGATACCTTCGATCAAGGCTGAGGAGCAAGCGGAAGACGCTGTCGAAGCCGAATACATTTATGAGCAGCCGGCTGCGGAGATCTTCGGGAAACTGTTGCCGAAACATGTCGTGACTCAGGTCTACAAGGCAATGCTTGAATCCGTGGCTTCCGAACAAGGTTCGCGAATGACCGCGATGGATTCGGCCTCAAAGAATGCGGGCGAGCTGATCGACACTTTGACGCTAAACATGAACCGCATCCGCCAGGCGGCGATCACTAAGGAGATCATCGAAGTCGTTTCCGGAGCCGCCGCGGCATAAGCTAATAATTAGGACAACCAAGTAGTGGCCCGAGCGTTTAGTTGCTCCGGCCCCTTTTTTTTGCGAAATGGGGAGTTTTCGCGCCTGCCGCCTATAAGTTTTTATTTGAATGCTCGGCAAATTGAGCTATTATCACGCAGACAACGGAGAAGGTTATTGAAGGACCTTTCACTCGAGACCGGCAAGATAATGATGAAATAGATCCTTTAAACTGGCCGCGAGAGCATACGCTCAATAGCCGGAAACACTGAATTTGGGAACGATAGCTCTACTAACAGCTAACTATTTCGTATGCTTAAGGCGAATGGTTAACTCCCCTAATAATTGGCGCGTTCGGATCTTTCGTTACGTGCCGCTTTTTATCTGGATCGTCGTCATTTTTGGCCTTGGAAGTGGCATGGGTGCGTCAAACGAGACTTCGCGATTTATCCGGCCGCTGCTTGAATTCTTTTTCCCCGGCGCATCTCCTGAGACGCTTACCATTTATCACGGGTATATTCGAAAGCTTGCACACCCAACAGTTTACGGCATTCTCGGGATCTTGGCGGCCCGAGCGTTTCGGTCATCATCTTACGAAATCATCCTAAAATGGTGGTTCGTTCTTTCTATCTTCTTGGCTTTTGTCGTGGCATCGGCAGACGAGTTCAATCAAAGCTTTAATCCAAGGCGAACGGGTTCGCCTTTTGATGTACTTCTAGATGTATTTGGAGCCTCTTGCGGGGCACTTCTAGTGTTCATTTTTTGGCGGTGGCGACGACCCAAAGAACAAAACTAATGCGAAACGGCCGATCATTTTTCATACGCTTCGCGGATCAATTCGGGAATCAATTGGGCTTCCGGAAGAGTTGGCCAGTGGCGGACCGGGAACTCCGTTTTCATTGCTTTTATCTTCAACCGAAACGGATTAAAGATCGATCGGTAATAGGTCAACCAGTGAAGTTCAGCGTCGTCGGCAGTCGGAGCGTGTTGCTTTTCGGCGGGTGGACTGAACGTTAACTCTTTGGTGTCCCAATGTGAACAGCCTTTCGGCGTAAGTATCGAGAAATTCATCGTGCCAAACCGCCGAACAAAAAATGGCGTCGCTCGTTCGACCGTAAGGTGCTGCGGCTCGTGCCACGCCACATAGATCTCGGTCTCGTCGGCCTTGACCACACGAAAACGAACGAACGCATGAAACTTATGAACGTCGCGGCTCACCGCTTTTTCCATTACGCGCGCTTGCCGAACGTCCGCGTCGGTTTCGATCGAAAGTAAATTGCGGTCTTCATAGCTCAAGCGAAACAGAATGCGGTAAAGCAGGGGCCATTTTCCCGCGCCGTCAAAACAAGCGATAGCTTTCGCAACCTTAATAAACTCAGCCGGAACTCGAAGATGTTCACGGGCTTCGAGATTCCCAATTTTTGGCTCAAATAGCGACGCCTGTTCCACCGTATTCCAAAAAATATCCTCGGGCCGCTCACCGCTTTCAAGGAACTCACGGGCGGCCGTTCGCCAGCTATCAAAATTATCAGCTATCTGTGCGTTTATCATCGATTATAGTTCGCCCGTGACGGCAGACGCCGGCATCACCGGTGTCAGTACGTCAAAGAGCGACGGCTGCGTCTTCGGTTTAGCAAACACATCCGACAAATTTTCGCGATCGAGACGAAAGACGTCGGGATTATGATCGGCGGTGATAACGAACCATTTAGCACGCACCAGCGAGACTTTCAAACGCTTTAGATCGTCGAGCCTGATCTTGCGAAACTGCCGGGTCGTAATTATTCTTGCGACGCTGCGAACGCCAATTCCCGGAATGCGCAACAGCATGCTTTTGGACGCTCGGTTGATATCGACCGGAAACATATGCCTGTTCCGCAGTGCCCACGCCAATTTTGGATCCTTTTCAAGATCGAGATTACCGTCCGCCAGGCCTTCCGTTACTTCGTGTGAACGAAAACCATAATGGCGGATCAGCCAGTCGGCTTCGTACAGTCGGTGTTCGCGCATCGGCGAGGTTTTCGGTCGGTCGCGGATCACAGGATCAGTAAACGACGCAGGCGAGAACGCCGAATAATAAACACGTCGCAATTTGAAATCTTTATAAAGCTGTTGGGCTTTGGTCAGTATCGTCGTGTCTGAGCTTTCACTAGCTCCAACGACGATCTGCGTCGATTGCCCAGCCCGAGCGAATAATGCCTTTTTTCCGGTTGATTTGGAATTGTCTTTATCGTCGTCAATGCCGAATTTTACGTCGGCCATCGTCTTCTCGATCTCGCCGAGCGTTTTTTCGGGAGCAAGCTTATCGAGGTCTTGCTGCACAGGCATCTCGATATTCGCGCTGAGTCGGTCGGCATATTTTCCCGCCAAAAGTAACAATTCTTTTGAGGCTCCGGGAACGGCTTTGAGATGAATATAGCCGCCGAAATGCTCTACTTCGCGGAGCTTTTTGGCGACTAGAATGAGCTGCTCCATCGTGTAATCAGCGCTCTGAATGATTCCGGAACTTAGGAAAAGCCCTTCGATATAATTTCGTTTGTAGAAATCCATCGTGAGCTTTACGATCTCTTCCGGCTTGAAACGAGCGCGCTTTACATCCGACGTTCGGCGGCTTACACAGTAAGAACAATCCCAAATGCAGACGTTGGTGAGCAGCAATTTTAGTAGCGAGATGCATCTTCCGTCCGGCGTATAGCTGTGGCAAATTCCCATTCCCTCGGTGTTGCCGATTCCGCGTTCGTCGCGTTTGCGATGCGATCCGCTCGACGCACACGAGGCATCGTATTTTGCCGCGTCAGCCAAAATTTCAAGCTTTCGTCGTATTTCCATGCTAGAAAAATCCTAGCATTTCGGCTTGGTTAATACAATGTTGCATGGATGGGACGCACTAGACAAATAACTTCCCGGGAAAAGCATCCGCGCGTTCGTGTTACCTTTCCAAAACAGGCAGATAATCTTTCCACGGCCCGACCGCTTCTGTGTACTGCTTTGCCATTACTCGAGATATCTGTGCAATATGCCCGAGGTCGTGAACTACCCAAGTCGAAAGCAATTGATCAAGCGTTACAACGCCAAGTTCAGGATGCATCCCGCGTGTTTGCAATAACTCCGGCGTGAGGTTCATCTCTTCGAGTTCCATCAGACTCGCTCGTCGCAATGAGGCGAAGCGATCGAGCAATTCGTAAAGACTTTTTCCCTTTGAAGCCTCAAACATCGCAGTACGATCAAACGGTTCGAACGGGCGATGTTCACCGGATGTGATGATCATTTTTGCTCGCGGGATCCAGTCCGCCTCTTCACCGTGGATCATGTGTCCGACAATATCGAATGGGCTCCATGTGCTTTCGCCCTCGTTCGCGTGCGCCCATTCATCCGTAATATTACCCAGCAACGAATTGAGCACGGTCGGTGTGCGTTTCAGAACAGCTTTAGCAAGATCCGGTTGAAATTCCATAATGGATCGCGGATTTGGACAAATTCTTCTTCAAAAGTGTGGGGGAGCAGAATATTATACTAACTCGCGCGGTCAAAATATTGATAATATGAACATTGTGGCATATATTATCGTTACCTATAAGACACAAGGAGATTTTCTGAATGAGCATTGTCGACAAGATCAAAGAAGCCGCGATGAACCAATTTATTGAGGTCATCGAATGGCTGGATGAATCGCAAAACACCCTGCTTTACCGCTTTCCGGTTTATCAGCAAGAGATCAAAAATGGTGCACAGTTGATCGTTCGCGAATCACAGGCGGCAGTTTTCGTTTTCGAAGGCCAGGTCGCTGATGTCTTTACGCCGGGTCGTTACACGATCGAAGGCGGAAATACGCCGATCTTGTCGAAGCTCGGAGCCTGGAAATACGGATTTAACTCGCCGATCAAGGCTGAGGTCTATTTCGTCAATACAAAACAGTTTACAGACATGAAATGGGGAACTTCGAACCCGATCATGCTTCGCGATTCTGATTTCGGCATCGTCCGCTTGCGTGCGTTTGGTGCTTACAGCATGCGTGTCGCCGACCCGGCAGGCTTTATCAAAGAGATCGCCGGAACAAATGCTCATTTTCAGACCGAAGATATCGACGGGCAATTGAAGCGTGCGATCGTCACCGAATTTTCCGACGCGCTTGGCGAATTGAAAATTCCTGCACTCGATCTTGCCGCTCAATATAAAGAGATAGGTGAGGCGATCCGTGCGAAGATCAACGAAGATTTCTCGGGTTACGGGCTTGAGGTAACGAAGTTTTACGTCGAGAATGTAAGCCTTCCGCCCGAAGTCGAAGCCGCGATGGACAAGCGTGCATCGATGGGAGCTCTCGGCAACGTGCAGACCTACGCTCAGTTTCAGGCGGCTGACGCAATGCGTGACGCTGCTCAAAATGAAGGCGGCGGTGCGGGCCTTGGTGCTGGTCTCGGAGCCGGATTTGCGGTCGGGAATCAGATGGCGAACGCTTTTGGCGCCAACCAGCCGGCTGGCGGAGGCGGCGGAACATCTGCGGCAACCGTTCCGTGTCCGACTTGCGGAAAGCAAAATTCGCCAGGCTCAAAATTCTGTGCTGATTGCGGCGGCAAAATGGAAGTCGCCCAAGTTCCGTGCGTTAAATGTGGAGCAAACCTTCGCGAAGGCGCTAAGTTCTGCAGCGAATGTGGTTCTACACAAGAAAAGGCCAAATGCTCTAATGCAGATTGCGGAGCCGAACTTACGCTGGGCACAAAATTCTGCGCCGAATGCGGAACCAAGACTCCGGACGCGGAATAAGCAACGAGTAGGATTTAAATGAGAGCGTTCTATCGGTTCAATTCGATAGAACGCTCTTCACTTTGGTCTTTCGGCTATTAACTTTAACTGCTGTTTAAGTTAAAGTTACGATTAAGAAACCGATCAACTTGGAGTACCAAATCATGGCCATCAGTCCCGAATTATTAGAAATATTGCGTTGCCCAAAATGTAAATCTGAGGTCAAGATAAACGACGCTCAGACAAGCTTGAGATGCCAGAATGCCGAATGCTCGCTTGTCTATCCGATCAAGGACGAGATCCCGGTTATGCTCGTTGAAGAAGCAACCAAAGAATAGTGGAAAGTGGAAAATGGAAAATGGATAATTGTTTCCCTTGTTCGGCTTTCCGATGAAAGATATTCCCTGGGAAAAAGTAAGACGCGTATTGGTAATTCGGTTGCGTTCGATAGGCGATACCGTTTTGGCGACGCCTTCGCTGATCGCTCTTCGCCGGCATTTACCCACCGCACAGATCGACATTCTTCTCGAAGACTGGGTCGCACCTTTGCTCGACGGGTCCGATTCGATCGACACTGTGATAAAGGTCGGCAAGAGTCCGGCTGATCGCCTAAGAACCGCTCTCGCGATCCGCCGCAGCAAGTACGATGTCGTTTTCAATCTCCATGGCGGCCCGACCTCAACGTTTTTTACAAGAGCGAGCGGAGCCCGCCATCGCGTCGGGTATCGCTACTATCAATATTCTACTGTATTTAATCACCTTCTTGCGACCTCAACCAATTTTTGGAAACAAGAGAAGACGCATTCCGCCGAACAGCAACTCGCCTTGCTCGGGTTCGTCGGAATTCCGGTAGAAGATCGCCCGAAAAGCCGTTTAAGCGTCACCGAAGCTGCTAACGATGCTATCCAGGCTCGGCTCGACCAATCCGCAATCCGCAATCCGCGATCCGCAATTTGCTTGATTCACCCTGCAGCCGCCTTCGAAACAAAGAGATGGCCGATCCAGCAATTTGCTCAGACCGCCGAATTCCTAGACGCAAAAGGTTTGACGCCCGTTGCGGTAGTATCAAAAAGTGAAACTACGCTAATCGCTGATCTTGCCGCCTCTTCGAAAGTGCGGATCGTCACGTTCGACGACTTAACACTTCCTGAAATAACAGCGCTTGCTTCGCGGGCAAAAGTCTTCGTCGGTAACGACTCCGGAATTGCACACATCGCTGCCGCAGTAGGAACACCTACGGTTGTCATCTTCGGTTCATCCAACCGAGACCATTGGCGGCCGTGGACAGACGCACCGAACGAGGTTGTGTTCGAAGCTTTCGAATGCCAACCGTGTGCCGGCTACGAATGCAAGACCTTTGGCGACCCGCTTTGTATTCTGCAGATAGATCCCGAAAAAGTTTTTGCCGCTATCGGACGAGTGATGGAAACGAAGGCATGATCGACTTGAGACGATGACGGGAATGGCGACGTAGTCGGGGTATGCAGGGTTCGGGGGTACGACGATTTGGCCCATGAATAGCGGGAATGGCTGGCTTGATGCGGTTGATAAGATCACCTGTTATCAAACAGATTCAAAGTATGGTATCTGAGTATCAAATAATGTTATTTGAAGCCTAAAAGCTGTTATCAATGGACCTCTTTAACCAATATCCAGATAACACAAAGAAAGGGCCTTCAATGAAAAATTTCACGAAGGCCCCGACTCAAATTAGTTTTCCGACTTACTAACGTCGATTCGAATTTGACGACTTTCCGTTGCCCATCATCGAATCACCCGCACGAACTTGAAGTTCATTTTTGACGCCCTTCTGACCTTCGATCGATTTCGCTACCGTTTCAGCCTGAGTTTTCTGGGCAGCTGTCGCAACCGTTCCTTTCAGCGTAATCATGTCGTTAACAACGTCAACGTTGATGGTCGAATCGCGAAGATCATCTGCTGTTGCCAATGCCGCCCTGGTCTTAAACCAGATCCAGCTATCGTTTGCGCCCTGACCGATAGTGCTTGAACCCTTTTCGCGTTCATACTCACTGCGGTTCTTGTCGTAGTCCTCACGACTGACGTTCGAATTAGCTACCCGCGGTGTCGGGCTAACCGTTGCGTTTACAACAACTGCAGTATTCGCATTTGTGGTCGAAACGCGGACATTAGTATTTGATGTTGACTCACATGCGATCCCGGCTGCAGAGCCTATCGCAATAGCTGCTGTTAAAATGTATCTCATAGTTTCTCCTGTCTTCTCAAAAAAATGGTGTAACAAAATGCTACACTAATAGTGGTTCACCCTTGATAAGTGCAATAAGCGTTCCGCTGAACTTGCCTTCCAGCCGGAAAACAGCGCACAGCCCAAATGCCGTTCAAATTTGACACTCTTGCCCTAAAACACTAATATTTATAGTTTCGACTCTTGCAGCCGAAGTGTGCCTATATGTTCGAATCGTTATCGGATAAGCTGAAGAAAACGCTGAAAAATCTGCGCGGGACAGGCAAGTTGACGCCTGAACACGTAGACGCGGCTTTGCGCGAGATTCGAATGGCGCTCCTTGAGGCAGACGTTAACTATAAGGTCGCAAAGGACTTCGTCGAATCAGTTCGGGCGAAGGCAGAGGGTCAGGAAGTTTGGCAAGGGCTAAATCCGCACGAACAAGTTGTCAAGATCGTCTATGACGAGCTCGTAAACCTGATGGGCGGAACATCGTCACGGCTCGTTTTTACTAAGCAAATTCCAAATGTCGTGATGATCGTTGGGCTTCAGGGCTCAGGTAAAACGACGTCGACCGGAAAGATCTCAAAGTGGCTGGCGGCCAATCAGGAACGCAAGCCTTTGCTCGTTTCCGTTGACGTTTACCGGCCCGCAGCTCGTGAACAGCTTCGCGTCGTCGGTGGAGCAGTTGGTGTTCCTGTTTATCAGGACAAGGAATCGAACGACCCATTGACGTTGGTCCGCGGTGCTATGAAGCACGCACAAGAGACCGGTTATGACACGCTAATGATCGACACGGCCGGCCGTCTTCACATAGACGACGAGCTGATGGTCGAGCTTGAGCAAATAAAGGCGGAGACTAAGCCGCTTGAAGTGCTTTTTGTCGCCGACGCGATGACCGGCCAAGACGCTGTTCGTTCGGCTGAGGTATTTCACGAACGTATCGGAATAACCGGCGTTGTTCTTACCAAAATGGACGGCGACGCCCGTGGCGGTGCGGCTCTTTCGATCAGACAGGTCATTGGTCAGCCCGTTAAATTCGTCGGCGTTGGCGAGAAATACGACGCGATCGAGCCATTCTATCCCGACCGGATAGCTCAGCGAATCCTGGGGATGGGCGACGTTTTAACGCTCATCGAAGAAGTTCAAGGCAAGATCAGCGAGGACGAAGCCAAAGAACAGCTTGCGAAGATGACGCGTAATCAGTTTACGCTCGAAGATTTTCGCTCGCAGCTCGGACAGTTCAAGAAGCTTGGCTCAATGTCGAAAGTAATGAAGATGCTGCCGGAGCAATTGACCGGCGGACTCGCGATCTCTGATGAGCAATCGGCTGAGGTCGATGTGCAGATGAGACGAACCGAGGCGATCATCGATTCGATGACGAAGGCCGAACGCAACAACTACAAGTTGCTCGACGCAAGCCGAAAAACACGTGTTTCGGGCGGTTCAGGTACGACTATAGGCGAGGTGAACCAGCTTCTTCGTCAATACGAACAAATGCGCAAAATGATGGCGCAAATGAACAAAGGCGGTATGTTTGGCGGCCTCGGTAAGAAGATGCTCGGCGGACTCGCCGGCGGTCTGGGCGGCATGCTCGGCGGCGGAATGCCGTCTATGGGCGGCGGCTTGGCGGGTATGTTAGGCAGTGGTGCAAACGACAACGGTGACGATACCGGCGGAAGTACGCGTATCAAGAAGAAGAAAAGGCACAAAAAGAGGAAATAGTTCGGAGTTCCAGCTTCAGCTGGCACTTGACGGATTGAACACTTGCCGTCTAAATGACGGTACTCCAGACAAGAAAATTATGTTAGCAATTAGCTTGATGAGAATAGGCGCGAAGGGGAAACCCTTTTATCGTCTAGTGGTTAAGGAAAAACGGTCGAAGCGCGACGGGAAATATCTCGAAAACGTCGGTACCTATAACCCGATGCTGAACCCTGCGGAAGTGAATTTGAAGCACGAACGCATTCAGTACTGGATCAGTGTTGGAGCTCAGCCGACAGAAACGGTCAAGAGTTTGATCAAACACAACCCGGTTCAGACCGAAGAGGAACGCGAAGCGACGTTGACGGGACAAGCCGAGAAAAAGGCAGCGGCAGAAGCTGAAAAAGCGGCTGCAAAACAGGCCGCTGCAGCTGAAAAACTCGAAGCTGAACGAGTTGCAGCGGCGAAAGCTACAGTCGACGCTGCTGCACAAGTTGCTGAGGCAGAGGTCGCACCGGAGACGCCAACGGAGGAAGCACCGGCAGAAGTAGCCGAGACCAAAGAATAGTTGTCTCGGCCCGATTTGAATGAAGGAATTAGTTGAAAAGATCGTTAAAGCACTAGTCAGTTCACCCGATCTGGTTGAAGTGGACGAAAGCGGTGACGGAAAGAACGTCCGGCTTTCGGTACGCGTCGCGCCTGACGATTATGGACGTCTGATCGGCCGCGAAGGCCGCACGATCAAGGCGATTCGCAGCTTGATGTTCTTTGCTGGGCAAAAGCAAGGCAAACGCTTTCATTTCGACCTGATCGAGGATTAGTTTGGGTTCATGGATGAACTCGTCGCAATAGCACGGATCGCGAGGCCGCACGGGCTTCGGGGTGAACTTTCGGCGGACGTCCTTACCGATTTTCCTGAGCGTTTCGCTGGTCTCGAGAATGTTGTTGCCGTGCTTCCCGGAGATGCACGGCTCGAACTCAAGATCGAACGCTTTCGCTATCAAAACGAACGCATTCTGTTGAAGTTCGTTGGATTTGACCGGATCGAGGACTCAGAATTCCTGCGAAACGCTGAGATCTGTGTTACCGAAGACGAGGCGGTTGAACTTGACGAAGACGAGTTTTTCGATTGGGAGCTTTCCGGCTGCATCGTCGAAACAGTGGAAGGCGAAACGGTCGGCAAAGTCAAAGAATTGTTACGGACCGGTGGAACCGAAGTACTCGTGATCGAGGGTTCCCAGAAAGAATATTTGATACCTTTTGCTGAATCGATCTGCACCGTGGTCGATGTTGAAAAGAAACGGATCGTGATCGATCCGCCAGAAGGATTGTTGGAGTTCTAGGTGAAGGTTGACGTTTTAACAATTTTTCCGGAATTTTTCGAACAGGTCTTTGATTTTGGAATAATTCGCCGAGCCAAGTTGGCGAAAATCGTCGAGATAAATGTGCACGATATTCGAGCGTTTGCGTTCGATAAGCACAAAATGACAGACGACAGGCCCTTTGGCGGCGGCGACGGGATGGTAATGAAGCCCGAGCCGATCTTTGCAGCGATCGAGCATCTGCTGGGGACGACAGATCGAACCGCCTATAAACCAGGTACGCGAGTCGTGATGCTTTCGCCTCAAGGCCGCCCTTTGAAGCAGGCTGTAGCGAAAGAGCTCGCGAATGATGCCGAGCATCTTGTTCTCATTTGCGGTCGATATGAGGGCATTGACGAGCGAGTGAACGAGACGCTCGTAACGGACGAGATCTCGATCGGTGATTATGTTTTGTCGGGCGGTGAGCCTGCGGCGATAGTTTTGACAGATGCGATCGTTAGGTTGTTGCCAGATGCGTTGGGAAGCGATACATCGGCGGAAAACGATTCTTTTTCAAATGGTTTACTCGATTGTCCGCATTACACGCGACCACCTGAATTTAGGGGAATGAGTGTTCCCGAAGTACTTTTAAGCGGCAATCATGCCGAAATAGAAAAATGGCGCTACGAAAGGGCGTTAGAGAAAACTAAGAAGAATAGACCGGATATCTTATCAGGAGAAAATGGTGAAATGTGAGTGTTTCGAACAAACACTGACCTCTGGCCGAAACAGTTATGAACCGTTTAGATTCAGTAGAAGCAACACAAATGCGGGACAATATCCCTGCGTTTCAGTCGGGCGACACCGTCAAGGTTCACGTTCGTATCAAGGAAGGCAACAAGGAACGACTTCAGGTTTTTGAAGGTGTTTGTATAGCACGTAAGCACGGCGGTGCCCGCGAGACCATTACCGTCAGAAAGGTCAGCTTCGGCGTCGGTGTCGAGCGTATTTTCCCTTTGCATGCGACGGTCGTCGATCACATCGACGTAGTCCGCCGCGGTAAGGTAAGACGTGCAAAGCTATATTATCTGCGTGATCTTCGCGGTAAGGCTGCTCGAATTAAAGAAAAAGATACTCGTAACAAAGCAGCGGCTAAATAGTCGGTCTCTTGTAAGTGATGGAATTAGGGCGTCGCGAGTTCGTTTTGGCTTCGGTTGGAACGGTCGCGTACGCCCTTATTTCGTCTACCGAGGTGGTCCGCGGAGGTTCGAAAATGTACGGTCTGATCAGAAAAATGAAGGTTGCTGAGGGCAAGCGTGACGAACTTGTAAAGATCCTTTTGGACGGAACCGACAAGATGCCGGGCTGCCTTAGTTACATCATTGCGAAGGACCCGTCCGACGCAAGAGCAATTTAGTTCACAGAGGTCCGGGACAGCAAGGAAGATCACGCCGCATCATTGAAACTCCCTTCGGTCCAAGCAGCGATCGCGAAAGGTCGGACGATGCTCACAGGCTTTGGCGAAAGTTTCGAGACCGAACCTGTCGGCGGGCACGGATTGTCCTCAAAAAAAGCGTGATATAATCGCGAGCGTGGACGGATTTAAGTTACAGGCCGATCGAACCATTTGGACGATCGGCTTTGATTTTGAGGATCAGGCTCGGAGCGAAGGTTATCGGTTGATCGCCGGTGTCGATGAGGTTGGGCGAGGTTGCCTGGCAGGTCCTGTCGTTGCCGCGGCTTGTATTCTTGATGCCGAAAAACCTGTTCCCAAAGGCCTTAACGATTCCAAAAAGCTTACCGGTAAACGCCGCGACGAGATCTCGGCCGAACTCCGCGAGAGCGCACTTGCTTTTGCTATCGGGGCAATTGAAGCGGACGAGATCGACACCATTAACATCCTGGAAGCGACGAAGAAGGCGATGTTGATCGCGATCGCCGAGCTTCAACCCGCCGCCGATTATTTACTTATCGATGCCCTCCGGCTCAAGTTAAATCCGCTCCCGCAAAAGCCGCTCATCAAAGGCGACTCGATCTCTTATTCGATCGCTGCCGCATCGGTAATCGCGAAAACCTATCGAGATGACCTGATGGCCAGCTACGACGCCGAGTTCCCACAATATGGCTTTGGCGGACATAAAGGATATGGTGCAGCCTCGCATTTCGCAGCCATCCGCGAACACGGACCGTGTCCATTACATCGCAAAAGCTTTCGCGGTGTTTTGGTATAGCCGTTCCCTAGGCCAGCCACAAAATGCATATCTACCCCGCTTGGAAAAGCGTAATCGCCGCGTGCATTATCGTCACCGAGCGAAAAATTCGTTTCTCATTTCAGGTCTTCGATCACGGCCTCTGCGGCTCGGCGTCCCGACACCATCGCACCCTGAATAGACGCGGTATCTAAGTGATCGCCACAAAGATAAATACCCGCCTTCACGCGGACATCGAATTCAGACTTGGCGAGGGTAGGCGGCTTTTGCTGAGGCAAGGCGTAAGGAATATCGTACGTGTTCAAATGCTTCCATTCAGCCGCCTCTTTCCCGAACCAGCCTTCGAGTTCGGAACTGACCCGAGATTCTAATTCCAGCTTGTCGTGGCCCGTTCCAAGCACAGTTACCGAAGCGAGATCGCGGCCTGCGGGTCCGTAGCTTCGGGCGACTCGTGTGGGGAAGCAAATGTTGTTGATCAAGCCCACGCCTTCACCGTTGAGGATTAGGATCGGATCGTCGATCGGGGCATTTTCAAGCGAGAAATACAGGCACGTAACGCCGACCCCATTTTTGTTAGAAGTCGTGCCGAGCAGTTGTTCAGCAGTAGCGCCATCGGTCGCTACGACCACGGCTGAGCCCTCGGCCACCTCGCCATTTTCCAGCTTTATTGAATTGCCATCGATCGATTTTACACGCCTATTCAATCGGATCTTTTCCTGCGGCAAGCGATACGTAATCTGTCTGGGAATCTCTTCCATTCCTTTCGCCGGTAAACTGGCGTCGCCTGTCGAGAACATGCGGAAGACGAAATTAAACATTCTGCTAGACGTCTCAAGTTCCGATTCCAAAAAGATGCCGCCAAGGAAAGGGCGAAAGAAGCGATCGATCATTTCTCTCGAAAATCCGGCCTCTTGCAGCAAGGCCAGCGTACTGATTTCTGGTTTGCGGAACTGATCTTGCAAACTCCCGCTCAAAGCCGACGAACGAAGCGAAAGCATCTTAAGTTTGTCGAAGATTGAGCCGATCGGCGTAAATACGGTTCCGATAGCGTCAAACGGCTTTCTGAATGGATCGGTGATCCGATGAAACTTGCCATCGAAGCGAACTATCGCACCCGGTTCAAATCGTTTAAGCTCAAGGTCTTCATAGTCGAGAACACGTTTCGCCTCCGGATAACTCGTTAGAAAGATCTGAAATCCGCGATCTAGTAAAAAACCATCGATCTTGTCCGTTCTAATTCGGCCTCCGACCTTATCATCGCTTTCAAGCAACAGGAAATCTATACCCGCTTCGTGCAATGTTCTCGCGCAACAAAGTCCTGCAAGCCCGCCGCCGACAATGATCACCTTTGATGTCACAGATTTTTCTCCCGAATGCCAACTTAGGCAAATTACCTGAATCGCTTTCTGCTGACAATTCGTCAATTCGTCTATTCGCCGTTCAATATCGAATTAAGTCAAAGAATGAACTCAAAACCGGAACCATTCGGTCGGTTCACGGCAACTTGAAAGAGTGATCGTAGTTTCGGCGGCAAACAGCGGGGGTCGCATCTTAAGCGCGGTCTCCGCTGTAATTCTCGCAAGGGCAGGATCGTTCGCTCGTTGCGATAAATGAGCTAGCACAAGGTGCCGGGCGGCTCCGTCAAATTCATCGGTTAGCCAGTCTGCAAGATCTTCGTTTGAGAGGTGCCCGGTCCTTGAAGCGATCCTTTGTTTCAGGTCCCACGAATAGACCGGACAAGCGCGAAGCATATCTCTGCTGTGGTTTGATTCAATGATTACAGCATCACAACGCTTGAGTTTTTCTGTTATCAATGGCGTAAAGTGACCAAAGTCCATTAGTGTGGCGATCCGGACACCGTCTTTCTTTGCGACAAAGCCAAAATTATCGGCGGCATCATGCGGAACTGAAAAGGGTTCGAAATCAATATCACCCACGCGGAACTCTTCGCTTGAGCGGATAGCTTCGGCACGGCCGTTCATCGCTGCCCGCCTTTTAGCTGACTCGCTATCTCCATTTGTGAAGCCTTTTTTGGTGGAGAAATAAGCTTCTTGAGTTTCACCGGAAATGAAAACCGGGCATTTAACGGCATTTAGTAGCACACGCAGACCACCGGCGTGATCACTGTGCTCATGTGTGATCAAAACCGCATCAAGATCGGTCGGTTCCACGCCGACAACATGAAGCCGCTTAACGATCTCTTTAGCGCTCAAACCCGCGTCCACGAGCACATTCGTAGTTTCGCTCGAAATAAGCACGGCGTTACCCGTTGAACCGCTTCCCAATACCGTGAATTTCATTTATCGCCTTGATACCGTCCCCGCAATCCCTTTGCAATTGCGTGTGTGATCACAAAATTCGGAGCAAAGTTTGACGCCGTCGCTACGAACCAGTTCGTCCAACCTGACACGACCTTCGTTCGCTTACCGTTCATCGCGGCAATTGCCGTTTCGATCACTTCATCGACCGTCTGTTGTCCCTTAACCTGCATCATTCGGTCGATCTTTGAAGCCTCGAAAAAATTAGTTTCGGTTGAACCCGGACACAAGGCAAGAACTTGGATGCCAAACGGCCGATTCTCTTCAGCGATCGCTTCAGAAAATGAAGTAACAAAAGCTTTGGTAGCCGCATAAGTAGCCATAAACGGGATCGGCTGAAAGCTGGCGGCAGATGAAACGTTGACGATCGTCCCACTTTTTCTAGCTCGCATTCCCGTGATGAATTTATGCGAGAGACCAACCAGAGCTCGAATATTGAGGTCGATCATTTCAAGCTCGCGTTCGAGCGGAAGATCGCTAAAATCTCCCATCGAACCAAAACCTGCGTTGTTGATCAAAACATCGATCGTAATGCCCCGATCAGCGGTTGTGTCGAAAACAGAATCTTCCGAACCACTTTTCCCGAGATCGATCGCGAGGTGATCGGCTTTGATCCCGTGTTTGTCCGCTAGTTCTTTACATAATTCTTGGAGTTTAGTTTCGGTTCGGGCTACAAGGAAAACATCGTGGTCTTCAGCGGCGAGTTTTCGGGCGAAAGCTTCGCCGATGCCACTCGAAGCACCTGTTATTAAGGCAGTTGTCATATGTCTTCGAATTCGTCTTCGGCGGTCAGGATGAAAGAATAGTATATCGACAAAATAGACGCAGCGATAATCGTAAGTGTACCGACGGCTCGAATAAGACCCGCTATAATCTTGGTAGAATCGAGCAGCCCGAGGCGTGTCAGCATAAAGTTCCAATCATGAAAACTGCCCTCGCTTCCCGTAGAGCCGCTGATCAGTACAAGCTGCATTACCTGTGCGTCAGCCGCATAGACAAAAACATTTAAAAGGCTTTGCCCAACCCAAAAAAGCACGATAGCGGCCGAAAAATATTTATAATGCCAGACAAAGTATCCGACAAAAACGACGGGAAATATCAGTTGAAGCAAGGTCCCGCCAGCGATCATCATAAATTCGCCAAATGGCCGAAACAGAAGATGTCCGGTTTCGTGAATCGGCAAATCGACGATGTCTAGAAAGCTTCCCTGCATAGGTGCATACGCGATCCACAAGAAATAGATAGAAAACACGATTCCACAGACAAGCTTCAAGTAGTTCTGTCCCATTCTATGAATTCACCTCTAAAAAGTCCTTTTTCCAGATCCCATAAAACGCACATTCAATGTCGTAATGGATTTCGGTCTTTTCGACCTTCATTCCCAGCTTTTCCATTATGTGCTGCGACGCTCGATTATCCAGATCGGAAACAGCGACGATCCGCTCCAAACCCTTTTCCTTGAAACCAAAATGCATCCAACCACGCGCAGCCTCCGTACCAAGCCCCAGGCCCCAGAACGTTTTGATCATGCTGTAGCCCACTTCGACCTCATCCGTGTTTTCGAGTGGTTGCAGCCCCGCCGTGCCGACCACTTCACCAGTTTCTTTCCAGATCATCGGACACATTCCAAAACCGTGTGATTCGTAACATGCCATATAGAATCTGATCCGTGCAGCCAGAGCATCAGGGTTTTGGCGATGAGGGCCGCCGAGAAACTGATTCACTTCCGGGTCGGAGCGGTGATCGATAAGCTGCGGCAGATCATCTAGCGTAAAAGGTCTGAATATTAGTCTCTCGGTTTCGACCATAAGCCTCCATCAATATCACGAAATTTTAGCACAGGTGCCTAATGGCGGTTGTCACAAATGTCTATGTAGCGGTGTCTTTAGTTCAAATAGTGAGGGGCGGAACATGGCTTCAAATATGAACGAAAAAGTGGGTACACAAGCTAACCGTATATTCTCGATAACATCACGTCGTGAGTTTATTCAGTTCGGGCTCATGGGACTTGCATCGCCGATGCTTTTTGGATGCGACACACAGCTAAATGCACAGCGGCGCGAAGATGATCTTCGTCCTCAGCTTTTGAATAATGCGATCAAAGACACCGGCGTTAGTTGGTGCGGAGCCAGAGATCTGCCGGAAAAGGTTTCTTCGAATGCAATTTTAGCGACGAGTTCGGATAAAGGCGAGCGGTTGATGATTGGAGGCACTGTTTATGCCGCTGACGGCAAGACCGTCGCACCAAACGCGCTTATCTATCTCTACCACACCGATATCTATGGAATTTATGGGCGCGATGGAGAACATCGGCACGGCCGGTATCGAGCGTGGTTGCTTACAGATGACAAAGGCCGGTACAGCTTTGAAACCATCCGTCCAGCCTCATACCCGGATACGACTATTGCCGCTCACGTTCACATGACCGTGACGACTGTGAAGCAAAAAGAGGATTGGATCGATTCGATCCTGTTTGAAGGGGATAAGTTTATTTCTCGATCCGAACAACTAAATGCGGGAAAGAAGGGCGGTTTTCAGCCGATCATTACGTTAACGCGTCGTTCCGATGGGAAGTTCTACGGTGTTCGCGATATCCAGTTAGTTTAGTTCATATCGGGTAGATCAACAGCCCGTCGTTTAATTTTGGTTCGAACCATGTGGATTTCGGCGGCATTATTTCGCCGGCATCAGAAACAGCCAACAGGTCCTCCATTGTGGTCGGGTAAAGAGAGAATGCGACTTGGGCTTCACCTGAATCTACTATCCGTTCAAGTTCCTCGGTTCCGCGACCGCCGCCAACAAAGCCGATCCGTTCATCCGTACGCGGGTCTTTTACACCGAGCACTGGTTCGAGCAAGTACTTCTGAAGTATTGTCACGTCTAAACGTTCGATCGGGTCTGGCTGAATGAGATA
Organism: Pyrinomonadales bacterium; assembly: GCA_038256005.1. Classification (GTDB taxonomy): domain Bacteria; phylum Acidobacteriota; class Blastocatellia; order Pyrinomonadales; family Pyrinomonadaceae; genus OLB17. The sequence goes on along the minus strand of JBBSKW010000051.1, from coordinate 934 downwards.
GTCAACAGAAAACCGAAGATCGTACCACCCTTTATCAAAATACATGCAGATCTCGCCGTGGTACGCAGGCTTAGACCGGTCAGACTTCGTGACAATAAAATTCTGTGATATCCCTTCGAGGAATTGTTCATTCGTCAGACCACTTTTGTCCTTCACGGTTCTATTGTAGGCAAGGATCTGCAAATCTTCCGCCGGGAATAGCCCCGCCATGACGTAGTTGCAATCGGCCGTCTTATCAAGAGTTGGATCGGCAGCCATGATCTCGTTTCTTGCTTGGGCAGCGCTTTCGAGACGGTGGTGCCCATCTGCCACGTAGAGAGCGGGAACATCAGCAAACGCTTCGGTGATCTTTTGTGTCGACGCGGTCTTCCAAACGGTGTGTTGAATTCCTTTCGGACATGCGAAATCGTAAAGAGGTTCCTCAACGAGCACCTGTTCGATCAACGTATTTATCGTAGCGCTTCCTCGAAATATCAAAAAGATCAAACCTGTCTGGGCTCGCAGGGCAAGCATGTGGCGTGTCCGATCTTCTACTTTATCCGGCCTGGTCTTCTCATGTTTCTTGATCAACCCAGCGTCATACTCATCAAGCGAGCAACAAGCGACGATGCCCGTTTGAACATGATCACCGGCCTTCAACCTATATACGAAGTAAGACGGTTCCGTGTCTTCGATCAATATACCGTTTGACTTAAATTCTTCTAGATTACTTACGGCTTTTTCGAGACTCTCGCAATCGGCTGTCTCAGCCTCGGGCCGGGTGATTCGGAGGAAACTGAATGGGTTTTCGAGGACGAAATCTCTCGCTTCCGCTTCGTGGATCACATCATACGGAACGCTTGAGACTTGCTTCGCTTTATCGGGAACCGGACGAAGAGCGCAGAAGGGTTTGATTAAAGACACTTATTTTCCTCAATGAATACGCTAAGGCGTG
>JBBSKW010000050.1:0-19550 GCA_038256005.1 Pyrinomonadales bacterium | reverse complement strand
CCCATATGGCGAGACGGTCTCTTACACGCAGATCGCCGAACAGCTTGGCGACAAGAACAAGGTCCGAGCCGTCGCCCGAGCATGTGCCACCAACCGCATCGCCGTCGTCATCCCGTGTCACCGCGTGGTCGCCAAAGACGGCAAACTCTCCGGCTACCGCTGGGGCATTGAAAGAAAGAAGACGCTGCTCGCGAAAGAGAATTTGTAGAACCTTTTCTTTGCAGCTTGCTGCGATAATGCGACGGACGGAACCCTAAAGTTTCCGGACGGCTAAAGCCGGTAAATTTAAGCTCGTTAAAACGGAATGAGTAGCATTCTCCGCTTCTTCCACGCCGTAAACGACGTGGCTATGTGCCGACTTCGTCGGAAAGACGACTCCGCCGCCTAATTGCGGGCACGATTATTAGTTCCGGAGGTCTCGGGAGTTTCCCGAAGGTTCCGGGAGTTTGTCCGAAAGTCGTGGGAGTTTTCCCGAAAGTCTCGGGAGCTTGCCCGACAGTCACGGGAGTTTGTCCGAACGTCTTGGCAGTTTGGCCGAAGCTTTCGGGAGTTTGCCCAAGGAGTTGGGAAATTCTCCCTGACGTATCGGCTGATCGGCAAATGACAAAGGCCTCTGTAAGTTTTTGTAAATCAATATCAAAGAAGCAGCGGGCGTTTTGCGTTCTGAAACTTTTTTATTATTCTCTCCGTATCGAATCCGTTCCTAATTTAACACTTAAAGTCTTGTTTATGAGAAAGAAGCTCATTTTGTACGCTTTTGCGGCCATCGGTCTGCTGATTCCGGTTTGCGTTTCGGCTCAGTCGACGGCGATCACGAACGCCCGGATCGTTACCGTTTCGGGTGCGGTCATTGAAAAAGGCACAGTCGTTATCCGCGATGGCCTGATCGAAGCGGTCGGTGCGAACGCGAAAGTTCCTGCCGACGCTTTTACGATCGACGGTTCGGGCCTGACGATCTATCCCGGTTTTATTGATTCGTTGACGAATCTCGGCCTAGCGGCTCGTCCGGCGGCGGCTCCGGGCCAAGGTGGTCCGGGCGGAGGTCAAGCGGCGGCTGCCGCGGCTGCATCACAGGCGAACCCTTCAAACTCGAACTATCCTGCGGGCTTTCGTCCGGAATACACGGTCGGCGAAGAGATCCGTGCGGGCGAAACTCAGTTCGACGCGGTAAGAAACGCGGGATTTGCGACCGCTCTGACGACGGGACGCGAACGCATCTTCAATGGCCAATCGGCTCTGATAAATCTTGGCGGCGATAGCGTTTCTGCGATGACGATAAAGTCGCCGGTCGCTTTGCATATTTCGTTCAGCACGATCCCGGGACAATATCCCGGTTCGCTGCTCGGGACGTTTTCGGCTCTGCGGCAGATGTTCAACGATGCGAAGCGGCACGACGAAATGCTGAAGATGTACGGGGCAAACCCGAAAGGAATGCGGCGGCCAGACGCGGATCGTTCGCTCGAAGCGATCATCCCTGCGGTCAATCGGCAGATGCCGGTCATCTTCAGTGCGAATAACGAGAACGAAATTCAAAGGGCTCTCGATCTAGCGAAGGAATACAATCTGAACGCGATGATCTCGGGCGGACACGGTGCGACGCAGTTTATTAGCCGTCTCAAGGAACAGAATGTGCCGGTGCTGTTTTCGCTCAACTTTCCAAAACGAACTGCTGCCGCCTCGCCGGATGCCGATCCTGAAAGCATGGAGACGCTGAGATTTCGTGCGGAAGTGCCGAAGATCGCGGGCAAGCTTGTTGCGGCGGGCGTAAAATTCGCTTTTCAAAGCGGCGGTGCCGCGACGAACAACGACTTTCTAGCAAACGCAGTTAAAGCTACAGAGAACGGCCTGTCGAAAGACGCGGCTGTTCGTGCGATGACGCTTAGTGCGGCTGAGATATTTGGGGTCTCCGATCGACTCGGTTCGATCGAAACCGGGAAGATCGCGAATTTGACCATTGTTAAAGGCGACCTTTTTGGGAAGGAAAAGAGCATCTCGCATGTTTTCATTGACGGAAAGATGTTTGAGATCAAGGCCGCCGAACCACCACGGGGGCCGGGACGAGGGCCGGGGGGAACCGGCGGCGGAGCGAATCCGTCTGCCTTACCGAATGTCGGCGGAATTTATTCAATTACCATACAGGCCCCGGGCCAACCGCTGACCGGAACGTTGAATTTGACCCAGCAAGGCAGTGAGTTGACCGGGACGATGGTCACTGATCTTGGGACTACAACTATAAAGGACGGCCGCGTTACGGCCACAGGGATCAGCTTCGCGGGTTCGGTAAACTTCGGCGGCCAGGCGATCGATTTCACGGTCATTGCGACAGTTACCGGAACGCAATTGAGCGGAACGGTAGATTCGCCGCAAGGAGCCATCCCTATCACGGGCACAAAGAATCCATAGGTTTTACGGACAATTAGAACAGTAATTATGAAACGCATAATTTGCAGTTTGATCGCGGCATTTGCTTGCTGCACATTCGCTTTCGGCCAGAATCGCGGCGAAGTAATTATCAAGAACGCCACGATCCTAACGGCCGCTCGCGGCACGCTTGCCGGAACGGACATTAGCATTCGCAATGGCAAGATCGCACGGATAGGGAAGAACCTTCCGGTCGGCTCGGGAGCTAAAGTTATCGACGCGACCGGAAAGTTCGTGACGCCCGGCATCATCGATGCGCACTCGCATTCCATGCTAAGCGCGATAAACGAAGGCTCGCTTGCCGTTACCTCGATGACCGACGTCAAGGACATGCTCGACCCGAATGACGTAGCGATCGCACGTGCTCTTGCCGGCGGCGTGACTTCAGCATTGTTGCTGCATGGTTCGGCGAATCCGATCGGCGGACAAAGCATAACCGTCAAATTCAAATACGGGCGTCCGGTTCAGGACTTTCCGATTGCTGACGCACCTCCGGGCATCAAGTTCGCGCTCGGTGAAAACGTAAAACGTTCGAGCCAAACGATCACGCAACCCGGCCAAACGTTCCGTTATCCACGAACGCGAATGGGCACGATGGAAGTCATCCGCGATGCGTTTCGTCGGGCACGTGATTACAAACAGGCATGGGACGATTTTCGTGCGAAGAAAACGAAAGTTCCGCCGCGTATCGATGAAGAACTCCAGCCGCTGGTTGAGATACTCGAGGGCAAACGTATAGTTCATTGCCACGGATATCGGTCCGATGAGCACCTGAATATTATTAAGATCGCCGATGAATTCGGCTTCAAGATCGGCACGCTTCAGCATGCTTTAGAGGCGTACAAGATCGCTCCGGAAGTTGCCAAACACGGAGCCGGAGCCTCGATCTTCGTCGATAGCTGGAGCTACAAGCTTGAGGCTTACGACAACACGCCTTATAACGCCTACATTCTGTGGAAGAATGGCGTGAACGTCTCGATCAATTCTGACTCGGACGAAAGAATGCGACGGCTCAACCTAGACGCCGCAAAAACGATGAAATACGGCGGCGTTCCCGAAGAGGAAGCTCTGAAGATGATCACGCTGAATCCGGCAAAGCATTTAGGTATCGATAAACGAACGGGCTCGATCGAACAAGGTAAAGACGCCGACATCGTCATTTGGACCGAGCATCCGTTTTCGCCGTATTCGCGGCCGGACTTTACGCTGATCGAAGGCGAGATCTTCTTTGATCGGGCCCAAGACATCCTCAACCGCCAACAACTTGCAAAGGAACGCGACGAGCTTCAGAAGCTTGATATGAACAAAGCTCCTGGATCGGGCGGCACACCTCCGGCTCGCCCGGCAGAACGTCGGGTAGAAGACCGCGATGAACACGAACTCGATGGAATCGGAGGTAACCGATAACAATGTCGAAACTTTTTAATTCAATGATCAACCGAATTCTTCATCTGTGCCTATCTGTGTTCATCTGTGGACTTACGTTTTCCGTGTTTGCCCAGGCCGATGGGTCGCAGCAGAACAGAACTGGAAAAGCCGGAACTTTTGCAATCGTTGGAGCTCGGATCGTTACAGTTTCAGGTGCCGTAATTGAGGACGGAACTGTTGTTATCCATAACGGGAAGATCACGGCGGTTGGCGCCGGTGCATCCGTTCCCGGTGGAGCGGAACGGATCGACGGCAAAGGCCTTTCGGTTTATCCGGGAATGATCGATGCCGCGACCGGAATGGGCTTAGCAGAAATCGGACAGGGAGCAAATGCGACGGTTGACATCGCTGAGATCGCCGCGAACAACGCGAACGCAAAGGCAATCCTTGGGATCAATCCGCACTCTTCACACATCAATGTCACTCGCGTAAACGGAATCACGACCGTTATGTCCGCTCCGGCGGGGGGCGTTATCGCGGGTCAAGGTGCGGTTATCAATCTAAACGGTGCGACACAGGGTGAAATGGCTGTCGTCTCCGAAGCGGCTTTGGTGATCAACTTTCCTCGCATCACGCAAGGCGGTGGTTTTGGCGGATTCGGCGCCCCGCAAGTTGATTTCAATGAAGCGATAAAGCGACGCGACACGCTGATCGAAACCCTGAAGAAACAGTTCACCGACGCGTTGAACCACGGCCGTGCGATAGAAGCTTATTCAAAGGATAAATCACTGCCGATGCCCACGACCGATCTCGCACTCGAAGCGATGTTGCCATACGTCCGAGGCGAAAAGCCGATCGTCTTCACCGCCGAACGCGAACGCGATATCAAATCGGTGTTGAAGTTCGTCCGCGAGATGAAAATTAAGGGAATTCTGATCGGCGGGCAAGAGGCCTGGAAGGTCACTAATGAGCTTAAAGCGGCGAATGTGCCGGTGATATTTACGCACATTTATAGCCTGCCCGTTCGCGACGACGACGAGTACGATTATCTTTTTGCAGGACCATCGAAATTACAGGCTGCGGGCGTAAAGTTCGCGATCGCAACAGGCGATGTCGGTGCCGAGAACCGAGATCTTCCGTATCACGCAGGACTCGCGGGCGCTTACGGGCTGCCGAAAGATGAAGCCCTGAAAGCCGTCACACTTTATCCCGCACAGATCCTCGGCGTGGCTGATCAGCTTGGTTCGATCGAAGTCGGAAAGATGGCAAACGTCGTCGTTACCGACGGCGATATGCTCGACCCGCGAACCAATGTCAAACACGTCTTCATCGGCGGCCGAATGATCCCCCTGACCAGCCGCCACACTGACCTGTTCGACAGTTTCAAGGACAGGAAATAGCCTGGTCTGGAATTAGACGACCGTGCTAGTGAGAAATAATCCTTAGGCTTTAGCCGAATTCTTTTTGGCTAAGGCCTTTAGTATTTGGCGGACGACGCCGCCGCCCTGCCGTATTACCCGTCAATGCCAGGTCCTGGCCGGACATTGCCTCGATCTCCGTCTAGTAAGTAAATATATCGACGACTGTCCATTGCGCGATTTCGCCATTGAGCGTGATGCGAAAAGGTGATATAAAGCCGTTGCATTTCACGTTCGGGTTGTATGGGTCCGCAAATGCTGCGGGCTGTTGACGTTCCTCCGATGACGTTATTTAGAAAAGGAAAATGGTGATTCTATGGGTCTCTTATATAAATCGGAACTTCAGGATTCGGTAGACTGGGTTGGCCAAAATGCGGAGAATATTTTGAAGTCTGTGAGAAAGGCCGGCGGGTGGGCAAAGGTTTTTCCGGGGTGCGTGCCGACATGGCTGCACAAGCTGCGAAATTATTTCAACGTCGAGCCAAAAACCCTCAGAGCGGTCGATAAAACGGTATCGGCTCATTGGATGCAGGATATTTGCTCGTACGGGCAGATTGGCGGGGTCATCACTCAATTCGCCCTATCCGGCGATGTATATTTCGATGAAGAGGTCGAGGTCTGGTACCAGATGGGCGCGGGCGGATCGATCTATCATTGGGGCGACAAGCCCGGTATTTTCGGGCGTTTTTCAGGGCTCGACGCGTTTAATACACAATTCTTCAGGCGCCAAACGGGGATCCCTGTTTTCAAGCTGATCTGTCCGGATGGCACTGACGGATCAAAAGAAACTATCATCACAAACCCGGTTCTTCGCGTTACGCAGGAACTCGGTTCGCAGGGGCTATATGATAAAAAGCAACGCGTTTCAAAGATCGGTGCCGTCAATAAGGTCGAGCTTGTTCTCGACCGTGTGGTCACCAAAATGGAACATCAGGGTTCATACAACTTCGCCGAAACCTCCGTCAAGGGATTGGACGAACACGAGAAATACGACGTTGATACCCACAAGAAAGACGCCGTTTACATAGACCCGCCAGACCGGTTCGCGCCTCTGTCCGAGCGGATCTTCAACTCGTTCGTACTAACGGCCGCCGGGGCGAAAACGACGAGAGAAAAAAGGGAAATTAGTGCGGATTTTGATGAACCGCCGATGCGGACCATGCGAAAGTGAATTTCCGTTATTAATATGCGAAAGCGGGAGAGATCGGAGGGATCATACGGCCAATGGCTTTCTAGGCCGTGTAATGGCACAGAAACGTCCGACAATCGCTATCTGCGACAGCTCGGCATGATGATTATGTCTGCTTCCCCATAGCTCACGCTATGGGCTAAATGCTTATCGCACGCTTCGCGCGCGTTTTTTACTCAGCCGGTTACGACTTTTGCGGGATGTCTTCGCCGTCCTCGAAGAATTCTAGTGAGGCGGAGTTTAGGCAGTAGCGCTCACCGGTGGGCGGCGGGCCGTCGGGGAAGACGTGGCCTTGGTGGCCGCCGCAGCGGGCGCAGCGGATCTCGACGCGGCGCATTCCGTAGGCATTGTCTTCGATATTCTCAAGGTGTTCCTTGTCGAAAGGCGTGTAGAACGACGGCCAACCCGTGCCCGAAACGAACTTGTGCTTCGACGCGAACAACGGCAACCCGCAAAGGCGGCACGCGTAAGTCCCGTCAAGCTTGTTATCCAGCAAAGTCCCGCAAAACGGAGCCTCCGTGCCGTGATTCAAAAGCACGCGGCGTTCCTCTTCGTTCAAGTTCTGCGCGAGCCGTTCGAGAGCTTCTCTGGATAACGGCGTGATACTAAAACCGCTTCCCGATACTGTTGTTTCTTCCATAATGATTCCTACTTTTATGCTATTATTCTGCGTGTCTAATTATAGGATACGTTTCTTGTTTTGACAGACGCAATCTGCTTTAAGGTACTAATTATGCGGGAATGGGCCAGCGGTGTAAAAAGTTCGGGTGAACTCACTGTATTCAGCGAGGCGTCGGGAATTTGGGTGAACATTATCCCGGTAGCGATCGAATCGTTTAATAAGCTCAACAAGCAGTTCGGATTTGGCGTCAAACTAAAGTCTCACAAAGACAAGGACACTGCGGATGTCGTTGTTGTCTCGACGGACGGAACGGGTACACATGCATTCGACGGCGGCGGTTCGGCAACAGCCCGTCTTAACGGGACTGCGATCCACGGACAAACGTCGCACGCGGCAGACGACACAGGTTTGACGAAATGCGTTGTTTTCCTTCCAAACAGTCCGTCGTTCAGCGGCGGCTTTATTAATGGTAAGGAAGTTAGGGAATCGGCAAGCAAGGATGTGCTCCGTGTGATCGCAGTGCACGAATTTGTGCATGCGTGCGGGTTGAATTCAAATAATGATCACGACACGACGGGGCTTTTTGTACAAAGTCTTCAGCCCACCGGAAAAAAGCTCCACGAGGCGATGACAAAAAATCCCGGCATGCCGCCTATGCGTCTAGGGCCAAGCACTATTTCAAAGTTAAAGTCTCTCTGGTGAATTTGCCACGTCAACCGTCTTTTTTGTCAAAGAGATGTGTTTCGAGTTTGCGAACGCGTTTCACGAGATCACTAAGCCGACGAAACGCTCCTGTCGAACGGAGCCAATCTTTGTTGTCAAAGCCGGGAATGCCGGAGATGATCTTGCCGGGTTCGACGTCGTGGCTGGTCGCGGATTTCGCAGTGATCACGGCGTCGTCGCCAACTTTGAGATGTCCGGCGATACCGACCTGGCCGGCGAGAATGACACGCTTTCCTATCACGCTCGAACCGGCGAGGCCGGTCTGCGAACAAATGAGAGCGTCTTCATCGATGGTGCACGAATGGCCGATTTGGACGAGGTTGTCGATCTTCGCACCGCGTTTGATGCGCGTCTCGCCGACCGAGGCAGAGTCGATCGCCGTGTTCGCACCGATCTCGACGTCGTCTTCGAGCACGACGCGGCCGACCTGCGGGATCTTGAGCCAACGCTTGTCTTCATCTTTCGCGTATCCAAAGCCGTCGCAGCCGATCGTCGAGTTATTATGAACGATGCAATTCCGCCCGATCTCACAATTTTCACGTATTGACACGCCTGAATGGATCACACTGTTCTCGCCGATCAAAACACCATCATACAGCGTCACGTTCGGGAAGATCTTTACGCTGTTTGCGATTCGGCAACCTATTCCAACGACGACATTTGCTCCGATCTCAACATCGTCTGCTACGATGGCGGTCTGATCGACAACTGCTGTCGGATGCACGCCCGGCTTGATCTTAGATTCTGGATGAAAGAGTCGAAGTGCCCGTGTGTAGGCGAGATACGCGTCCTTTGCACGAAGTACCGCGATATCTGTCCTTTCGACCGCAACGCCCTCATTAAGATAGATCGCCGATGCTTTGGTATCAGCGATCTGTGGAGTGTATTTCGGGTTCGCAAGGAACGTTATGTTGCCAACATCGGCGATATCAAGCCCGGCCGCGGCTGAAAGTTCCAGATCCGGTGAACCGTTTTCGATCGTCGAGAAGGTCTTTTCGGCTAGTTCGGAAAGTTTCATATAAAAGTCCTTGATAAAAGGTCGGGCGCTGTGTAACACTATTTTACAGACACAAAGCCCTAAGCGAAACGCCCACCGTTTTAGTCCACGTACGAGGAAACCACCACGTAGGAGCATTAAGAAGTATGAGCGAAAGGCCGGCGAATCCGCAATTCCGCACCGCTACACCCGAGGATTACATAATGGCAGAAAGACAAAGCGCGACAAAAAATGAACTTGTGAATGGCCGCGTGATGGGCCGTTCGGGCTCGGACAGGCAGCATAATCTACTGGTATCGAATACTGCTATAGGTGTCGGCAGCCGACTGCACGGTCACAAAGCCGAGATATATATCGGTAACATGCGTGTGAAATTGCAGAACACTGTCATTTGCTACCCCGACATCGTATTTGTCAGTGGTGAGCCGTCGTTTGCCGATCAAAGCGCCGATCTCTTGCTGAATCCGACTATTGTTGTTGAGATCTTTTCTAACGAAACTGACACTTCCGATAAGACCAAAAAACTTGAAAGCTTTCTCGCGATGGCGAGCATTAAGGAATGTTTGCTGATCAAACAAGACGAAATGCGGGTCGAGCATTATGCCAAGCAGAATCAAAAACAGTGGATCTATCGGATCTATAACGAACGCGACGATGTGATCTCGCTCGACGCCATCGGATGTAAGATCTCGTTACAGGAGATCTACGCAAACGTGAAAGCACGTCCCGCAACGTTGACCTCGAACGCGGTAAACTAGAACCAGAATAAAAGTTCACTACGGCACCGGAACACGGATAATTCCTGTTGTTCCGGTGTTCTCGCGTTCGCGCCACGGATTTGGTTTGATATACTTTTATTTCTACTGAATAGTCATTCATTCCGAACGGGCCGAAATTGCCCTCGATAAATAATTATGATCGAACGTGAACAGATAGAAATGGACGTGGTTTTGGTCGGCGCGGGGCCGGCGAATCTGGCGGCTGCTCTTTGGCTGAAAAAGAAAATCGCCGAGCACGACGAATTTATCGACAAGGGGTTTAAGAAAGGAAATAGGATCGGGGAGATCGAGATCGGTATCGTCGAAAAAGGCCCGTTCGTCGGCGCGCATATCTTGAGCGGTGCGGTAATGGACCCGATCGCGATCCGCGAACTGATGCCCGATTTCCTTGAACAAGGCTGTCCGGTGGACACGGCGGTCACCGAAGATGCCGCCTGGTATCTGACTGCGAAAAAAGCGTTTAACGCTCCCATCGTTCCGCCGCCGCTGAAGAACAAAGGGAAATATATCGTCAGCCTTTCGAAAATGTGCGAATGGCTAGGCGAAAAGTGCGAAGAGGCCGGCATTAATATCTTTCCGGAGTTTCCCGCGTCGGAAGTTTTGTACGATGAAAACGACCGTGTGATCGGCATACGAACGGGCGACAAGGGTATCGATAAAGAAGGTCATCCGAAGGACAACTTCGAACCGGGAGTCGATCTGCTGGCGAAGGTCACGGTGCTCGGTGAAGGCTCGCGGGGAAGTCTGGCCAAGCAGTTAATGGGACGATTGGGCTTGATGGAAGGCAAAGAGGCTCAGGTATTTTCGATCGGGGTGAAAGAGTTGTGGGAAGTACCGGCAGGGAATTTTGATGAAGGAAAAGTTGTCCACACGTTAGGCTTTCCTTCCGATACGCAGACGTACGGCGGCGGCTGGGTATACGGAATGAAAAACAACGTGATCAGCATTGGGTATGTGACCGGGCTCGATTACAAAGACCCTCTGATTGATCCGCACGCCGAGTTTCAAAAGTTCAAGACACATCCAAAGGTCGCCGAAGTCTTACGCGGCGGGAGAATGATCAAATACGGAGCGAAAAGCATCAACGCCGGGGGGTATTGGACGATGCCGAAATTGTTTGCGGACGGCGTTTTGCTCGTAGGAGATTCCGCATCGTTCCTGAACGGCCAGCGGATCAAGGGAATTCACACGGCGATGAAGTCGGGAATGCTTGCTGCCGAAACGATAGTCGATGCTCTGGCTCACAATGATTTCACGTCGACGCATCTAAAGCATTACGAAGAGAAGGTGAACATGAGCTGGCTTTACGACGAGCTCCATCCCGTCAGAAACTTTCATGCTTCGTTCCAGAGCGGGCGGTGGTCGGCTTTGATAAACAGCGGACTTCAGTTCCTGACCGGCGGCTTCGCGTGGGGCTTCATGCCGAAAGAACACCACGTCGCCGGTCATCTTCGAATGGAGAATTTGAACGGTGACTTCGATCGTGATGGGAAATCGGCTCTGGGACCAAACGACCATCTGAAAAGTGATCGATACAAGGACGTTTCGTTCGACAAGGAAACCACGTTTGACAAGGTGACCGACGTTTTCCATGCCGGCGTTTCCCACAGCGAAGACCAGCCGTCGCATCTGCACGTTCTCGATACTGAAATATGTGCAACGAAATGTGCGGCGGAATACGGCAACCCTTGTCAACGGTTCTGTCCCGCAGCCGTTTATGAAATGGAAGAAAATGTATCGACGGGACGTAAAGAGTTGAAAGTTAATTTTTCAAACTGCGTTCACTGCAAGACGTGCGATATTGCCGACCCGTATCAGATAATTAACTGGGTAACGCCGGAAGGCGGTGGTGGGCCGAATTATAAAGGAATGTAAAGGCACGCTGATTGCCGTAATCCTCTTTGAGCCCGTTCAGTTGAACGAATTTAATACGCTCGATGGAGGCAATATGGCAATCTATAATGACGACGAAGTAAAAGGGAAATTCGAAAAGGCGAAAGGGACCGTAAAGGACAAGGTCGGTGAATGGACCGGAAACGAACGACTCGAGGCAGAAGGCGAAGCCGAGCGGGCCGAGGGTGAAGTCCAGGATAGCTGGGGGAAAGTAAAACACGGAGTTTCGGACGCTGTTGATTCAGCCGGTGACGCTCTGAGCAATCTCGGAAAAAAGATCAATAATTGAACTGAGACAAATAAATAGCCGCCTCAAGGGCGGCTAAACTTTTTCCAGCTAAAATTCCGACTAATCGTTTTTTCCATTGTCACCGGCATCATGCTGGTCGGTAAATTGAAAGTTAACTTTATGCTCTTCCAGTTCACGCATCGCAACACGAGTAGCTTTGCTTTTTCGAGTGTCGATCTCGGTACGCGAGATAGCTCCACGCTGCAATTGCTTGCTGCGTTGGGCGGCAAGAATTATCATTCGGTACTTGGAATCGATATCGGGCGGGTCGATTATTGCTTCGGTATTATCGAGCTCATCGCCATTAAGAAGCGTTTCGTCTGCCATAATTGATCGCTATTCTCCGGAGTTCATCTGTTTCGATTGCTCGAAACTTCCAATAATACCTTTAATGCGGTCAATTTGTCTAACCTCTCTTTGTCTTTCTGAGATTATAATGGATGCCAACTTTCGTGCTGCCGAAAATATCTCATCATTGATGACGACAAAGTCGAACTTCGGGTACTGCTTCACCTCGCCAAACGCGTTCTTTAATCTTAAAGCAAGGTCTTCAGGACTCTCAGTGTTCCGTGACGTTAATCGTGCCTTTAGAACATCGAATGAAGGCGGAAGTATGAAAATGCTGATCGCGGCACCTGGAACTTTCTTCATCACTTGAAGTGCTCCCTGAACATCGATCTCTAGCATTACATCCTGACCTGAGTTTAATTTGCGTTCAGTCTCGATGAGCGACGTTCCATAAAAATTACCGTGCACTTCCGCGAATTCAAGAAATTCGCTTTCCTCTATCTTCTCGCGAAATTCGGGACCGGTGAGGAAGTGGTAGTGGCGCCCATCTTCCTCACCAAAACGGCGTTCGCGGGTTGTGTATGAGACCGAATATTCGATCTCGGGTACAGTATCGAGCACCTCTCTAATGAGCGTGCCTTTTCCACCGCCGGACGGTGAACTGATGATGATTAGGTTTCCCTTCATTTAAAGGTCTGTAGTCAATAAATAACAGACAACCGTCGGACGGCGAATCAAAGCTATTCAACATTTTGCACTTGTTCTCTGATTTTCTCAATTTCGCTCTTGATCGCCAGGGCATTTTCCTTGACCATCATGTTGTTCGTCTTTGACGTGATCGTATTTGCTTCGCGGTTTAGTTCCTGCGTCAAAAAATCAAGTCGCTTACCTACTTCTTTGTCGTCCTTCATTATCGAACGAAAGTGATCGATGTGTGTCCGTAGCCGCGAGATCTCTTCGGAAATATCAGCCTTGTCGGCAAGGTACGCAACCTCTTGTGCCATTCTTGCCTGATCGATACCGATCTGCGAATCAGTCCGCGCGAGCATATCGCCGATGCGCTTTGTTAGCCGGTTCAGGTATTCTTCGGCAACTTTTCCCGACTCACTTTCGATCGGTTCCATTCGAGCGGCGATCTCCGTGAGCCGCGTTTCAAGTTCATCTGCCAATGCCTTGCCCTCGCTTGCACGCATCGTCTCCAGGTCCGCGAGAGCGGCCCCAAGGGCCGCTTCGACCCCCGCGTTGAATGCAGGACCGAACTCCGCTCGTTTGACCTGAAATACATTGGGCAGCCGAGCGATCATATTCAGTTCGGGCTCGCCTTTAAGATCGAAATCCGAACGTAATTCGTTTAATGCGTGCAAATAACCTTCGATAACCGGACGATTCAATTCATAAGCGACCTCATCGGTGCGTTCGAACTGAAGATTCACCTCGACTCTACCGCGAGACAAACGGTTGCTGATCGTTCGTTTGAAAGTGTTTTCGAGGGCCTGAAGATCGTTGGGCAATTTGAGCGAAACATCGAGAAACCGGTTGTTGACCGTTTTGAGCTCGACGCTGATCGAAAAATCTTCACCTGTAAACGAACCGCGGCCAAAGCCAGTCATTGATCTCATATTCTTAACCTCTACTTGGTTGCACCTGCGAAAAGATCGCCATCCGCGAACTGCAGATCATACAACCTTTTATATTTGCCACCTTGCTCGATCAGATCGTTGTGCGTTCCCGTTTCAACAATTCGACCGCGGTCCATCACGACTATCTTATCGGCTTTACGTACAGTCGAAAGTCTGTGTGCGATGATGATCGAGGTTCGATTCTCCATCAAGTTCTCGATCGCCTGTTGAACAAGGCGTTCCGATTCAGTGTCTAGTGCTGAGGTCGCTTCATCCAAAATCAAGACCGGCGCATTTACCAAGACCGCACGGGCGATCGCGATCCGCTGTCGCTGTCCGCCAGATAGCATTGATCCTCGTTCGCCGACCGGCGTATCGTATCGCTCGGGAAGTTCGTCGATAAATTCGTCCGCGAATGCGATGCGGGCGGCTTCAGCGATCTCCGAGTCTGTCGCGTCTGGATTCCCGTAGCTGATGTTATACCGGACAGTATCATTAAATAGTACTGTTTCCTGTGTGACTAGCGCGATCTGCTTGTGGAGCGACGCAATCTTTGCGCTTCGCAGATCGACTCCGTCCCAGATGATCGCTCCTTCGCTCGGATCGTAGAGCCGTTGAATCAATTTGATCAGGCTCGATTTCCCGCTACCGCTCTCACCGACGAGCGCCACTACGGAGCCTCTTTTAACCTCCAGCGAAAGATCGTCGATTATCTTCTTACCGTCGGACTGATAGGTGAACGAAATGTTGTTCAGTTCGATCTTCTCGCGAAGCGGAGTTAGTTCGACCGCATCTTCTCGCTCCGGAAGTTCGACATCCTCATCGAGCACGTCCCAAACGTCCTTTGCCGCAGCGAACGCTTTGCTGATCTCATTATGTTGACGCGAGATCTTTCGCATCGGGTCGTAGCTTCTGAACAAAAAGTAAATAAACCCAAAGAATTGTGCGGCTTCCAGCCGGTCGGCGTTTATCTCACGAAGGCCGAAATAGAAAAGGCCAAGCAGCATGATCGCGCCGATCAGCTCGATGGATGGCGGTGATAGTGCCGAGATTCGACCCGAGCGGAGATTGGCTTTCGCAATAATTTCAGCTACGCGTGAAAAACGGGCTTTTTCGCGGTTTTCGGCGCCATATGCCTTAACGATCGTGTTGTTGGAGAGCGTTTCTTGTGCCGTGTCGGTCAGGAGTTTATTGCCGTTGTAGGCTTCGTCGGCAAGCTTTCTGAGCGATTTGCTGACAAGCGTCGTGATACCAGCGATGATCGGCCCGATTACTATCGCGCCGAGCATCATTCTCCAATTCAGATAAAACGCGGCGCTCAATAGAAAGATCAGCGTGAGCAGTTCGCGAAGCACGTCGCGAAGATTGTTCGAGACTGCTTGTTCGATCGCGGCACAGCTGACGACGATTCGCGAAACGAGGTAATTCGTTCGATGTCTTTCAAAGAAAGCAGCCGGTTGACTTAGCAGATGAGAGTAAAGCTCTCGGCGTAGATCAAGAACTACAGACTGCCCGATCTTCGCCATTAGATAAGACGAAAAATACTCGGCGATGCCTTTGCCGATCGTAATAAACAAAAGAAGTCCGGAAATCACCAACCAGGCTTTGAACCAATCGTCGCGCGGTATCAGGCTATGAATATCAAAAAGCGTTTTCGATTCGTTCGTCTGACCGGGCATAAACTGGTCAACGATCGGGATCAGAAGAGCACCCGTCGCCGTTTCGAAAAACGCGACGAACACCATCGCAACGAATGCAAATACGAATGCCAGCCAGTGTGGCCGAACATATTCCAACAATCGTTTTAAGTCGTTCATCGTTAGCGGAAAGATATGACTATACGTTATTCAGTTTGGCGATGTCCAAAACTGTTAAATTTGCAACTGACAGAATAAATATGGCATCTTTCAGAGTAAGCCGAACTCTCGGAGCAATAATTATGAACAAATCCAGATCTGCATCGCGTATTATTTCGTCTTTATTTTTGCTGATCTTTGTGGGAACCGCATTTGGCCAAGTTGACATCGGCCGACGGACGACCGCGATTACTTATCCGATGGATGAGATAGTGACAGTTGCTTTTCGCGGAACAACGCGTTTCCCGCGAATGAAGGGCGACGCAAAGATAAAACGAACTGCCCGAAACGGTACCGAGATCGAACTGTCGGTTTCGAAGATGCCGCGGCCATTTGAACTGGGTCGCGGGTTTGCAACATATGTGCTATGGGCGATATCGCCGGAAGGTCAGGTGGATAACCTTGGCGAGATCAAACGTCGTGGATTTTTCGAATTCGATTCGCGTATGAGCGTGACGACCAGGTTGCAAACGTTTTCTCTAATTATTACGGCTGAGCCCCATTTCCTTGTTCGACGACCGAGCCAGGAGTTAATGCTTGAGAATCTAAATCCGACGGCACGCAGCGGCAGGACGATCCCAACCGTTCCGGTCGTCCAATATTTTGGAAACACAAGTGATTACTTCCGAGATTCACGAACGCCTGAGATCGCCGAGATCGACTATTCAAAAACGCCTTCGACGATATTGCAGGCGAAACAGGCGATCGCTCTGGCCAGATTTGCCGGAGCCGAACGAGACGCAACAGAAGAGATAAACGCCGCCGACGCATTGCTCCAAAATGCAGAAGAATCGTGGCGTGCCGGCCGACCCGAAGAGACGGTCGATGTGAGCGCGCGTAGTGCAATTTCGACGGCGGTTAAGGCCGAGTCTGTTGCCCTTTCCCGAAAGGAAGCTCGCGAAGCACGAAACGAAAAGACACGTACAGACGCCGAAATGCGTCAACTTGAAGATCAGTTGACCGACGCGCGACGTGAGATCGAAGACCTCAAGTCTCAGGTCTCAAGTGAAACACGCGACAAAGAACTTTCACAACGCGACGTAGAGAATTTCCAGACACAGATCCGTGATCTGCGAACCGAGAACGGTCGCCTTCGTGAAGAGCTTGGCCGAACTCAGGTCGAGGCAAACAATGCAAAGACCCGTTTGGCTACTTACGAGAATCAACAACGAGAGGTCGAAACTCAGCGGCAGCGTGATGAGCGGCAGGCGATGATCGAAGCGAACCAGCCGGCATTGATGGCTGCACTTCGTAAGTACGGAGCCGTCGCAAAGAACGAACGCGGAATTGTGCTAACGCTTCCCGAAAACTTTTGGGCAGCGATACGTACGACAAACTTCGCACCGGCTTCGGATGGAAAACTGCTCGCGATCGGTGAACTGCTTTCTAACAATCCTGACTATCGCATAACGATCGAATCGCACACGGACGATCGCGGCGAATCCACGGAGCTCGAATCGCTCACGCAGCAGCGTTCAAAGGTTATTGCCGACCGTCTTTCAGAGTTTGGCGTCCAGAACACTCGGCTCGAACCGCGGGGAATGGGTGCAAGCATTCCTGTTGCCCCAAACACGACCAACGCTAATCGGGCGAGGAATCGTCGTGTTCAGGTGATACTTGTTCCGACGAACTAGTGTGATCGATGGACCAGCTCGACCGGTCTTGAGTTTTAAAGCTCGGGCCAGTTTCTTCTCAGCGAAACGAAACTTTTATTGTCTAAATAGCGAATATGATATGCTAAAGTTTTAAGACCCAAACCAAAACACCGTCAGGAGCAGCATAAACTAGATGAATCGATTAATTTCCGTACGCATAAGCTTTGCTATTTTGCTCGCCGCCGCACTTATCGGGGGCTATTTCATCAGCTCAATTGAACCGCAGCTAGCCCAGGAACTACCGAAAGACAAAGTTCCGCACTACAAAGGTTCGTTCGAAAAATTCTCTAAGCCTGATGCAATAACGGCTGAGATACGAAGCCGTTCGTTTGAAACCCTTAGGGTGAATTACAAGACATTTGAGCAGATGGAAGCGATCAGGCAGTACGGCAAAGTGATCGATGAACTAGGTTCATCAGCAATTATTTTGACAAAGCGATCCGCCGAGCTTACACGTGCCGGTTATGAGTTCACGAAGCTCCAAACCTCCGTTAATCTTCCAGGTGCAAAGTTCGATCCGCTTGCCGAGCCGCCGGCAGAAACGGTCGCTGCGGGGGTAGAGGTTGAAAGCGGCAGCGATTATTATATTGTCCAGTTTGGCACTTCAACATCAGACGAACTCTTAAACAGCTTACGCGATGCCGGCGTTGAAGTTATCCAGTATGTTCCGCATCAGGCGTTCTTTGTATACGGAAACGGTGAAGCGATCGGGAAGGTCGCACAGCATTCGCGAGTCCGATGGGTCGGTCGATATCGGCCGGAGCATAAAGCGGCTCGAGCGATTTCTAAAGTCAGTGAGAATTTGGAAGGCGGTTCGGCAATGTTCGACATATCGATCTTTTCTAGGGCCGAATTGCCGCGTGTTGCTCAGGCATTCCTCGGGCGAACAAGTGGTCGAGTCATTAACCGGATCCCCGTGGCGTCAAATTTCTTCAATGTGCTGCGAGTCGAAATGCCGGTCAGCGAAGTTGCTCTGGTCAGCGAACTTCCGGACGTTTTCAGCATTGAACCATACGTGAAAGCTACCCTTGAAGACGAGCGAGCAGCCCAGATCATCTCGGGAAATTTCACAGGCCCGGGAACACTTAATTCGCCCGGTTACGATCCCTTGACGCAGTTTGGGGCCGATGGAACCGGAGTGACGGTGATGGTTTCAGATGACGGGATCAGCATTCCGGGCGACGGTGGACTTTATATAACGACGGGCAACACCGTGCATGGCCCGCTGCGCGGCGGTACTTCTTTTGCGACAGGCGGACATGGTCACATAAACGCCAGCATTATTGCCGGCAACACCCCATTTGGAATCCTCGATCCGACCGGCTACAACTACGGACGCGGCATCGCCCCGAACGCCAACATCGTCAACATTCCGTTTCTTCAGGGGCCGAACACGACAACTGATACAGAGGCAGTGGACGACGCGCTAAACACTCTCGGACCAAATGGAGTTCGTTCAACTATATCCAACAATAGCTGGGGCGCGGGACTGAACAACAATGCTTACGGCAGCCGCGAGGCAACCTACGACGCTCTCGTTCGTGATGGCTCGTTTGCCGGAACAATCGATCCATTTACCATCGTTTTTTCGGCGGGGAATTCCGGTCCCGGCGGTCTTTCCTTAACTAGGCCTAAAACTTCTAAGAATTCGATCGTTGTTGCCAACTCCGAAAACGTGCGAACTGAACTTGGCGGTAGTTCAGCCGACAACATGGAAGACCTGCGAAGCAGTTCGAGCCGCGGTCCTACTGCCGATGGCCGCATTAAGCCGGATATTACCGCTCCCGGAACGGTAATAACGGGCGGCAGAGCCGGGAACTGCGGATCGGTTTCTTTGTGTTTTGATACGAATCATGCCTACAGCAGCGGAACGTCGCATGCGGCTCCGCAGGTTGCGGGTGCCGCTGCATTGTTTACTCAGTATTGGAAAGAACGCAACGCGGGGCAATATCCGCGACCCTCGCTGATCAAAGCATCGATCATCAGCAGCGGGCAGGAGATGAACGGGCTAACGACAAATCTCTTGGCGATTCCCAACGGGAATGAAGGTTGGGGCCGTTTGAATATGCGTCTCATGATGAACACCGGTGTACCGATGAAGCATGTAAATGAGACCCATGAATTCGTCAGTCCCGGCGAATCGGTCGTTTATTCCGGTACCGTTTCCGATCCCACAAAACCTGTCCGCTTCACACTTGTTTGGTCAGACCCGCCGGGAGTAGCCGATCCTGCACTTGTTAACAATCTTGACCTGTCCGTTCAGGTCGGCGGGAACACGTACCGCGGAAACGTTTTTTCGTCGGGCGTATCGGTAACTGGCGGAGCTAACAGCACCATAGATAACGTTGAGAATGTGTTTCTTGGAACAGGAATTCCTGCCGGAACGCCAGTCTCAATAACGGTAAATGCAGTCACACTTAATGGCGACGGAAT
>JBBSKW010000049.1:0-19819 GCA_038256005.1 Pyrinomonadales bacterium | reverse complement strand
CTGCGTCAGCGGGCGGCCAGTTTGTTAAAGAGCTTCCAGGCGAAATGAGCTGGCCCACCGCTTCCGTTGCGCGTTCTGACATTGACACCATATACTTCGGCGGCGGAACGCCTTCGCTGCTCGAACCCGCTCAGCTAGATACGATTCTGGATGCCGTTTACTCTGTGTTCTCTGTGGCTGAGAGTGCGGAGATCACAGTGGAGATGAATCCGGCGACGGTTACGGCTGAAACGCTTGCAGGCTATCGTTCGCTTGGGGTTAACCGTGCGAGTTTTGGCGTTCAGACCTTTAACGAGCGCGATCTAAAACTGCTCGCTCGTGGACATGATGCGAACGACGCGCGGCAGACATTCCGGCTGCTCCGCGAGGCTGGATTTGAAAACGTAAGTTTCGATCTGATCGCCGGTTTGCCGGATCAAACTTTGGATGATTGGTCGCGCAATCTCGACGAAGCGGTTGCGATGGATCCCGAACATCTTTCGCTTTATCTGCTTGAAATACATCAGGGAACGCCGCTAGCCGAGCAACTAAGATCAGGTCGTCGTCCTTTGCCCGACGAGGAACTGGCGGCAGAAATGTACGAAATGATGATCGACCGGCTTGCCGCCGCCGGATATGAGCAGTATGAGATCTCTAATTTCGCAAAACCCGGATTCGAATCGCAGCACAACACAAAATATTGGCGGCTCGATCCGGTTTACGGATTTGGCGTTTCGGCTCATTCGTTTGACGGCATTGAGCGCTATTCAAACGAACGCGACACCGCAAAATATGTCGAACGGATAGAAAGTTTCGCCGGAGCCGAGGTTTCGCGGGAAAATATCGACCTCACGTCCGAATTCGCATTTTTACGTTTGCGGCTAAATGAAGGAATCGATCTGGCAGAGTATGAAAAGCGATTCGGGGTGAATATTGACGATAAGGTCTCCGATCTCGCTGAAATGAAACTGGTCGAGGTTGATAACGGCCGTCTGCGTCTGACGCGAAAAGGAATGCTCTTTTCGAATGAGGTTTTTGCCGAATTTATCTAAAAGGCATGCCGTCGCGGCCTTTGTGGCTGTGGTCAGTACCGCCTGCGTCAGCAGGTGGCACGCTCTCGCCATCTCAACATCTCCCGCACCCAATTGCGCAAGCCCGCGCGTCAGCAAGGGTGATTCGCAATTTTCCCGAACCATTCCCACAAACTATTTCCCCACCAATAATTTCTCTGAACCGTTCCGAAAACTTCCAAAACGCCTCACAAATCTCACCTCTCACTTCTAACTTTCTATGACCCGTTCCTCACCGTCCCCAAAAACAAAAAAAATCATCTCGATCTCCTCCGGAATGATCTAAAAACGTTTCGCGAAATTGTCCATCAATGACTAATCTCTTTCCTTTGAGTCTGCTCGTACGGTTGGACGGCCCGATACTCTCTGGTTAACATCAGTGCTATTTTGGGTTGCAGCTATAGCATTCACCACTGTTGGACATTGGGCGATGCCCGCCGCAAATCCTGCAATTAGAAGACGGGCTTCTGCGCAATTGTTTAATACGCATTGGGGATTTCGGGCCATCGAGGCGCGGCTGGCCTATAAGCCTCCCTGTTTCCGAAGATTTAGCTGGAGGTGAGAACTTATAGACTAATTTAGGTGCTCTTTTCCGAACGGGGGGAATTACCTTTTTAGATGACCGACGAAGGGATTTTTGTTCGCTAGGTTTGACGCAGGGTATTGAACCTTTCAAATGGGCTTTCTTTACGTGTTTCTCCCATCGCTCAATGCGTATGGGCCAATTGCATATTTCGCACTGACGATATTCTCGTTCTGGGTGAAGTGTTTTTATTGATACGCCTTGGACACAATCCGGTTTCTTCTTGCTCGGCTGCCTGTAATCAGCCGCAAGCAAATAGATATGAAAGTCGCAGTCGTCGGATTTAACCGAGGAATATTCTGGATTCGAATGATGAAATCTACTAACGCTTTTTGCCAAGGCAACCGCTATTTCAACAACGCGTTGGTTTTTATCGAAAAAGACCAACTTTCCAAGTAGATTTTCGTTCGATTTGATGCTGTTTGGTGTCGCGAGCGTTACAATTGCGCCGTGAGCCCTATACTGCGTTGCAAGTTCATTGGCAGTGCTACGCAATTTGGGATGAAACGTTATTCGAATCCTTGGATGAAAAAAGTCCATTCCGAGTCGTGTCTCGTCCTGAAAAAAGTTTACACTTTTGATGGTTAGTCCTCCTATAGGTTTACAGATCATTGTTAGTCCTTGAATGTGTTTACAGTTGATGTTTCACAGAAAGCGCGGCCCGTTCTTCGAAACGAACCTGACTGCTGTTTTAGTTCAAACGAGTGATCCTTCCCTCTACTTTCGGCGATATAGTGGAGTTCGGCGATTCTTTTATAGCTTTTTCAAAGACTTCAGAATCTTTGGGGGCTTTGTCGGCGGCGATCAGGATTTTTGAGTCCTTGAACATTGTGTAGCCGTCGCCGCCGCGTGAGACCAGGAAATCGGATGTCGCGAGCGTGTAGGTCTTTTTCGGATCGATAGGCGCTCCACCGACCGACGCAATTGTCACCCTTTGGCCGGGAAGTTTGCCGGCATCGAATGTGAATTTCATTCCTGAAATTTGCGGAAAGCGTCCGGGTTCGTTATCTTCGGCCGAACGTGCGACGCTGTGTTCGAGCACGTCCAAAAGCGTCTTGCCGCTGATCTCGATCTTGATGATCGGATTGTTGAACGGCAGCATCGACAGCACGTCGCGTTTGGTAAGGGGCGCCGGATTGTACGAAAGATCCGCCCGGATCGAACCGCCATTTACAAAACCGATCTCGGCATCGACTGCTTTTCGGTAAGCGTCGGCAATGAAGTTTCCGATGTCGGTTTCCTTCGTGCGAACCGAATGCGAAAGAGCATCGAGCGGTACACTTGTCGCTCCAACGCGGACCTCGAGCTGATCGAGCAGCTCTTTATACTTTGCAAGGACGGGCGCAAATTCCGCGGCGTCTGCGATCTGGTCCGTCACCGGGATTATCTCCCAATCCATGCTCGTCACCTTTCCTGACTTCTTATCGATAAACAGATCAAACTTTCCGACCTCGCGGGCGTCGGCCCACATTTTGAAGATGGGCGTGCCGTTCGATGATGACTGAAGCAGCGAGTGTTCGTGTCCGCCTAGGATCAGGTCAATACCCGGTGCACATCTTGCCAGCTGCTTGTCCTGATGCATGAACATATGCGTTATCCCGACGATAGTGTTCGCCCCGGCGGCACGTATTTTTGGAATCAGATCCTGTGCGGTCTTGCAGAAATCGGCGATCTGTAAATGATCCTCGATCGACGAAGTCTCTTTCGTTTCCGGCAACAGCAGGCCGATGATTCCGATCTTGATGCCGCCGATCGCGCGAATGACAAAAGGCGGCATATCGCCAAAGATCTTATTCGTTTTCGTGTCGATGACGTTCGCGCCGAGCCAGGTAAATTTCGACTCCTTCATTCGGTCGAGCAGCTCGTTCGTTTTGATATCGAATTCATGATTGCCGAGCACAGCATAATCAAGCCCGACCATGTTCCACGCATCGATCATCTGCTTGCCGCGATATGTTCGCGTCTCAACCGAAGGCGAGAGCGTGTCCCCACCGAGCGTCATCAACGTGTTCGGATTTTCTTTGAGAGCATCTTTGCGGATGGTCATGACACGTGCGAGACCGCCGCGCTTACCGCCGTCGACAGCCGTGAACTGGTACGTGTCGTTCAAGTGCAACAGTGTAACGCGGACCTGTTCGGAAGGCTGAGCATCGATCGCAACAGCAAATGCGATGAACGAAATGACACATGCAAAGAATTGTTTCATATGGCTACTCGGCGATCTTAAGATGCGTTCTCGCTTCCCACAGTTCCGGAAAAAATTTCTTTTTGAGCGTCGTGGTCAGATAACCGACGCCTTCGGACCCGCCAGTTCCGGGCTTCATTCCGAGCATGCGTTCGACCATTTGTATATGGTTGTATCGCCAAGCAACGATCAATTCGTCGTGCTCGATCAGCAGATCTTGCATGTTATAAAGTTCGGCGTATTTCTCCGGAGACGAGAGCATGGTCACAGTCGCCTGAACACGATCGTCATAACTCTCAACGGCGAGGTCATTGCGACCGACCAATGCCCAGAAAGCACCTGCCAGCGTCGGCGAATCGAAGCGTTTGCGGAGCCGCCCATATTCAAACTCATCGCTCTTAAAACTCTCAAGGATCTTTTCGTCTTTGGCGCCTGAGGAAAATTCGAGTTCCCGAAACTGCATCGACTGAAAACCGCTCGCCGGGTTTAGCTTATCGCGAAATTCCAGAAAGCCGATCGGCGCCATCGATTCGAGAATATGTATCTGTGTTACCAAAATACGCTCGATCGAGACCACACTTCGCAGCGAGTGATTTGCACGAAACAGCCGTTCCTGATCCATCCATGCGATACATGCATCGACTTCGTGCAGTATCTGTTTAAACCACAGCTCATACGTCTGATGAATGACAATGAAAAGCAATTCGTCGTGGCTGGTTGGTTCTGAAAGAGTTTCCTGAAGTCCGATCAATTCACGAACCTTCAGGTATTTGTTGTACGAAAGCAAGCCGCCCTCGCCGTATTGGTTAGACATAATTCTCCGGTCGAAACGAGGTCAATAATCCGTTATCGAAGAATTTATGTCAATTTTGGAGTAAAAAAGTAAGAAATGCTGAAATATGTCTTGACACTTGGGTAAAATATAAGTAAATTCACTTTCGTCAATCAAAAAAAACTATTCAACCCGCTAATTCTTGTGTTTTAAGGACTAATGCGTCTTCTGATATAGCAAGTTACGCGTGCGGTTAGGGGTCTTGACTTTGTCACATCCAAAGTTCAGCGACGGTCTAAGGATATCTGTATTTTTGATCGATGGTCAAATTTAGAAATTTGGAGAGACAGTCAACTGATAGCAGTTGGTCAGGAGGATTTTTGAGGTATGTCTAAAACAGTAGGTATGGTGAAGTGGTTTAACAACGCAAAGGGATACGGCTTCATTGAGCAGCCGGGAGAGCAGGATATTTTTGTTCATTACTCGGCGATCAACGGTGACGGTTACAAGACTCTGATACAAGGGGAAGAAGTCGAGTTTGAGGTTACGAACGGGCCAAAAGGTCCGCAGGCCGAGAACGTCCTAAAAGTTGCGGAATAGTTGACACAAACAGCCTGGTGCAAAACTCCTTCTGCATCGACTAACGTTTGAACGAAAAGCGGATCGGAAATATCTGATCCGCTTTCGAAATTTAAAGTGCTTCGTCGCCACGAGCCTTCAGCGTACGCCGCCAAAGTTCTCGATAGGAAGTAAACCGCGCGATCAACGAATTTAGCTGATATCGCTGGGAATAGGAAAGCGTTCGGTTGTCGCTTATTCGCTTTATTTGCGATTCGAGCCTTGCTCTTGCCTCAAGTGGAGCTCGTTTCACAGCACCGGCAAAATAGATATCGAAATCGATCTTTAGCTTCCGGATCGAATCCTCGAGCCGCGAAATTTCGACGTCGAGCGAAGCAGTCTGTTCAACTCGGGACGGCATGCGATTATACAAATTGTTTCCGGGTGCTGGCATATTTGGTAAGTGGGAAGCAGAAAGAAATGCGGAGAGCCGCTAAAATTAAACCAAATTCCGGCGAGAATTTCTACTTTTTTCTTTCAATCAAGGTAAAATGTAGCGATGAACGATGCGGCTGTAAGATCAAATACTGACCCGCGGGGAGGGCTGCCATCGGTGGACGATCTGATCAGGTCGCCGGCCGCCCGGTCATTGCTGGTTCTGACCGGCGAGCGGTTCCTTTCTGATCTGTGCCGGAAAGCTCTCGAGGAATGCAGAAACGAGTTGACCCACGGAATGGCATCGGGTCAGGCCGAGAAAGGTTTTCCTGATATTCACGCTCTCGCCGAAGAAAAACTAAACGCATTCGTAACATCTTTCTTTGCACCAAGACAGAGCAGGGTCATCAACGCTACGGGCGTCGTCGTACACACTAATCTAGGCCGTGCACCTCTTTCTGGTGCGGCAAAGGAAGCGATCTTTGAGGCTGCCGGATACTCAAGCGTCGAGATGAATGTCGGGGACGGCAAGCGCGGCCGTCGAGGCGGTTTTGCCGAAGACCTGATCTGCAAATTAACCGGTGCGGAAGCCGCAGTTATCGTAAACAACTGCGCCGCGGCCGCGTTTCTGGTCCTGTCGGTACTGGCGAAAGATAAGGAAGTAATAGTTTCGCGGGGCGAACTTGTCGAAATAGGTGGCGATTTCCGTGTGCCGGATGTGCTTGAACGTTCAGGTGCTCATCTCCGCGAAGTCGGCACTACAAATCGTACAAAACTCGCAGATTACGCTACCGCGATCGGCGACGATACAGGGTTGATTCTCCGAGTTCATCCGTCCAATTACAAGATCATCGGGTTTACTGCCAGTCCATCTAATGCTGAACTTGGCGGCCTCGCTCACGAAAACGGCTTGATCTTTTTCGAGGACGCAGGTTCAGGTGCATTGATCGATCTTTCACAATATGGTTTGGGCGATGAACCGGTGATCGCTCGTTCGATCGCCGACGGTGCAGATATCGTCTCGTTCAGCGGCGACAAATTGCTCGGCGGACCGCAATCGGGGTTGATCGTCGGCCGAAAAGATCTAATCGAAACGATACGTCGGCATCCGCTCTTTCGAGCTTTGCGGGCGAGCAAGCTGATCTATGCAGGATTGCAAGCTACGCTCGAAGCTTACGTTCGCGAAACTGCGTTTACAGAAATACCGGTTCTGCGAATGATCGCCGCAACGCTAGAAGAGATACACGAAAGATCATTAAAGTTTCTCAAACGTTTTGAGGTTCAGGTTGGAGCGTCTTCGAAACTAGATTTGGCCTTAATCGATGGTGTTTCGGTGATCGGCGGCGGCTCTGCTCCCGGTGTTCAACCAGCGACGCATCTGATCTCGGTTGAATTTGCCGGGCTCGAAGCCGATGCAGTGTCCGCCAGGTTACGTTCAAACAGAATTCCGGTATTTGGCAGGATCGTGAACGACCGCTTTTTGATCGATCTCAGAACCGTTGCCGTATCGGAAGAGAACGAGTTGTTCGATGCTATTAAAAAACTTTCCATTTAACCGTTCTTACCGGCGAAATCGTGCATAAATTCAACCAGCCGATGCACACCTTCCTTTGGAAAAGCATTGTAGATAGAGGCACGAATGCCGCCGACGGAACGGTGGCCGCGAAGTCCATCTAGCCCGGCAGCTTCGGCTTGTAAAGCAAATTCATTCTCGAGTTCTTCGTTCGGAAGTCGAAATGTTACGTTCATTAACGAACGAGCGCATCGTTCAGCAAAGCCGCGATAATAGCCGTCGCTCGAGTCTATTGCGTCGTATAGAACTTTTGCTTTCCGCTTATTGACTTCGGCGATCCCGGCCAGACCGCCTTGCTTTCCGAGCCATTCACATACAAGGCCGATCAAGTATATCCCCCAGGTATTCGGCGTGTTCGGCATTGAGTCATTGGACGCGTAGGCTCGGTAATCGAGCATCGTCGGCAACCCATCGGGAATGCTCTCGAGCAGGTCGTCGCGAATTATTACCACGGTCACACCGCTCGGGCCGATATTCTTTTGAGCACCGGCATAGATCAGAGCGTATTTGCTGATGTCGATCGGCTTCGAAAGAATATTCGACGAGGAATCGCAAATTACGGGAAGGCCACCGGCTTCAAGGTCGTAAGGAAATTCAACACCGTCTATCGTTTCGTTCGAGGTGTAATGAACGAAAGCTGCATCGGCTGAAAAAGAAAGTTCGCCTTGCTGAGGAATGAGCGTGAAGCGGGCATCTTTCGACGAATAGATCACATTTGGATTGCCAAAAAGCTTTGCTTGTCCGATCGCCTTTTCGCCCCAAGCACCCGTGATCAGATAATCAGAGCTTTGGCCTTTCGATAACAAATTCATCGGAATCATCGAAAATTGAAGCGACGCTCCGCCTTGGAGGAACAAAATTCGAAAATTTTCCGGAACGGCGAGAAGGGATCGGAGACCGCTTTCCGCGCTTTGAAGAACCTCGCCGAAACGCGCGGAACGGTGGCTCATTTCCATCACGCTCATTCCGGTGCTGTTGAAATCCAGCATCGCTTCGCGTGCGCGTTCTAACACGGGCAACGGCATAACGGCCGGGCCTGAACTAAAATTGAAGATCCTTTGGTTCATTGCGTAAAAATGCGTCAAGCTAAAAAGACCAAAATAGCATAGCGTCTGGCATGCCGGCATCCAATTACCGCAATAATTGAAAATGCTTATCGGGAGCGCTTAACAGTTTCAGGGCGTATGGTGTAAACTCAGCTTAATTTAAACAACCCATCCGCTTTGCAAAGCATCGTAAAAGAGCTTTTCTTCAAGCGAATCCCGGAGGAAATTATGTTGCGAATCACTTTCTTTAGTTTGTTTCTAATGACCGCAGTTTTTGCGGCAGGCGTATCAGCACAGGCCGATCTCACCGTAACCGGTACGGTCGAAGTAGACAAGTCCGGAACGCGGACCCCATTGGTCGGTGCCAAGGTCGATCTTTATCCCACCGACGTCAATGGTCAGGGTAAATCAGCAGTTACAGGCGACGGCGGGAAGTTTTCATTCACGGAGTTGGAGGCCGGCAAGACATATCTTCTTTCTTCGAGTGGTTCCGGGGCTGCCCCATCATATTTGGAAGATATTCGTCCGGGAATGCAGGGTATTTTGGTCGTAATGGCTTCAGGCGATGGCCGTACCGTAAGCGAGATCGACCTAAAGAAGGCGATAGCGACAGCCGCAAGCCAGATGTCCGCCGAGGACAAAAAGAAACAAGCTGAGCTTCAAGCAAAACGACGCGAGGTCACCGAAAAGAATACGAAGATCGCGGAAACCAACAAAATCGTTGACGCTGCCTTGAAAGCGGGTAACGCGGCCTACGAGGCCAAGAATTACGATCTGGCAGTGTCGAAATATGACGAAGCCTTTGCCGCCGAATCGACGTTTGTGGGTATCGCACCGGTTCTGCTCAACAATAAAGGAGCTGCACTCAACGCTCGTGCGGTTGATAATTACAACAAAAACGTCAAGATCGTCGACCCGCTTGAGCGACGAACCGCGATGAACGGCGTCAAGAAAGACCTTTCGGATTCTGCCGAAACCCACGGAAAGTCTTTCACCATCTTGAAGACTGCCGCAGCCGAAGAGATCACGGATAAGGCCGCATTCGAAGCGAATAAGCAACGAGCACTTTATGGCGGACGAGAAGCGTTTCGGCTTATGGTCGCTACCGAACAAGTTGACGACACCAAGGGCGAACTTGCCAGACAGATCATCGGAGACTATGTCGCGGTCGAAACGGATAAGGTTAAGAAGAACGCCGCAATGTTGATCTTGGCCGATGTTTTTCGTGTCGCGGGTGATTCGCCAAATGCGATCGCCGAGTACAAGAAAGTGCTTGAAGTCGATACTGCCAATCTTGATGCAATGGCCGGACTTGGGATCAGCATGGTAAACGAGGGCTACATCAAGGAAGATAAAACTCTGCTACAGGAAGGTGCCAACGTGCTTCAGCAATTTGCTACGGCTGCACCGGCGACGCATAAATACAAGGACGATGCACTAGGGTTGATCGAAGTTTTGAAAACACAAAACAACATTGCTCCGCAAAAGGCTCCGGCCCGCAAGCGTAACTAAATAGGGCCATGTATTTTCCTTATGCCGCTTGTCGTATTTCGATAGGCGGCATTTTTGTTCGTGTTGTAAATATAACAAATCGCTTTCTTCCGGTGTTTCTAAAACGGAAGACCGTGCGTCAACGAAAGACACGTGCGATTCCCCATTTTAGTTGCCAACCTCACGACCACGAACTACTATCTAACCTATCCACACTCGATCCGGGATAAATGAAAAAAAGAATTCTTGTAGTTGAAGATTTTGAAGATTCCCGAGCGATGATCCGGGTGATGATCGAACAGCAGGGACATTCTGTGATCGAGGCGGCGGGCGCCTACGAGGCGATCGCTAAGGCAGAGGAATTTTTACCTGACCTTATTCTGATGGACATCGGCCTGCCCTTGCTTGACGGACTTTCGACTGCGTCAATGATCAAAGAAATCGAGAATCTCGACAAGGTTCCTATCATCGCCGTCACGGCGTTCCGCGACGTCCACGACCAGGCCAACAAGGCAGGCTGCTCCGGGGTTCTATACAAACCATTTGATATGCTTGAGCTTGAAACAACGCTCAATAAGTACCTTAAAGGACACCGGGCTATTCAAACTGCTTCCTAAATTCCGCAAATTCGACTTTGAACTGCTCCATTTCCGAACGCACTAATTCCAGTTCACTCTCCAGTTTTTCGATCCGCTCATTAGAACCGCCAGACGAGCGAACGGCGGTTGTAATGGTCACGATAGCGGCTTGATCGACCTCACCTGAAAGCAGATGTGCGTACCGTGCTTCCTTCTGTCCGGGTTGTCGCTCAAGTCTAAGAACAAGCGGTTCCGGTCGGTTCGCGAGTCCATCCAGCGTTGTCTGAACTTCGTCAAGCCCGCCAAACTCGTGTAATCGGTCTGATCTTCCGCGAAGTTCACCGACCGTCTGCGGCCCGCGAAGCAGTAGCAACGCGATAACCGCCGTGCCTGCCGGATCCAGATCGTAGACGTTCGGCAGCATGTGCTTGTACTTAACCGTCCGGCTGGTACTTCCGTAAAAAAGATAAACCAGATTCTTATCTCGCAAACTATCGACCGCCGCAAGAAGCTCGGTCTCGCCGATCGACATCACCGGCTCGCGGTTCGATTTCTGATTACACGCCGCCGTTAGCGCATTGAGTGTCAGCGGATAATATTCCGGCGTGGTCAACTGCTTTTCGACAAGGCTACCCAGAACGCGTACTTCAATGTTGTCCAATTCAATCGCCATAATCTATCTATCCTCTTTCGCCCTAGGGATATTTAACGTAGAGCCGCAGAGGTTTAGATAAGTATATTACTCTGCAAACTTAAAACTCTGTAACTCTCCGACTTCTTCTTTGCGTCCTTCGCGGCTTTGCGTGAAAATGTTTTGAACCATGGAAGTCTTTATCACTCGCACAACAGAAGAGATCGCCGAAGCCTGTGAGCGTTTATCAAAGGCTGCCGTGCTGGGCTGCGATACGGAAACCTCAGGATTCAATTCAAGGGTCGGCAAACTTTTTTCGATCCAATTCTCCGATGGCGAGTTCAACGTGCTCGTTCCGTTAAGCGAAGGCGTCCCGATGAGCGGTTTCGCCGATATTTTGGCTGACGAAAATATCGTCAAGATATTTCACAACGCAAAATTCGATCTCGACTTCCTGACAGACGCCGACCATGTCGTTCGCAACATTTTCGATACGATGATCGCGGAAAAGCTGATCATTCGCGGAGCTAATCAATCGTCATCTCTCGCCGAAACACTCTACCGTTACTTCGCAGTTGATCTCGACAAGACCCAACGAGCAAAGTTCAACCGAAAATGGGACGGCATCTGGACACCCGAACTTGTCGATTACGCACTCTCGGACGTCGTTCATTTACCCAAACTAATGGCCGAGCAAAATGAGTTCTTACTTAAACTTGGCTTGGCGGGTGATTTTGAGATTCAAATGGCGAAGATAACTTCTGTGATCCAAACGCCTACCATCGATGATATGCCGGATGGCCTTCTTTGACCGCAACGAATGTTCCGCGGCAGGTGTCGCAGACCTTGCCGCCCGCGATCAGTTCGGCTTCGACCGTCGCACGGTCTTTCGATGATTCAACGACGCGGGCCCGCAGCATGATCGGCCCATCAACGGGCGTCGGGCGAAGTAGTTTTACGTGAAAATCGGCGGTCACCGTACACGGGCTCTTGTCCTCGCCGCGTTGTTTCATCAGGTGATACGCCGCAGCCCAGTTCGAATGGCAATCAAGCAAAGCACCGATTATCCCGCCGTTCAAAATACCCGGAAATGCCTGATGATGCGGCTCAGCGTGCCATTCAGCTACCAGCTGGTCGCCATCGACAAAGCTACGAATGTGCAATCCCTTTTCGTTCGCCGGCCCGCATCCAAAACAGATGCTTGCCGGTGCATAAATTTCCTGTACCGATCTTTCGTTATTCATAGCGTTATTTGTTTGCCGTCCACACCGAAAATAGCGTAAATTCATCTCGCTCTCAAATCTCGCTAAAGAAACCTGAAATTTTATGCTTACTTTGCTGGCGATACTTTTCCTCGCGTGGTTAGTGATCGGTTACTTCGGCTATGGCCGTTGGATCGCCAATCAATTTAAGCTCGATGATTCGCGCGAGACTCCAGCCAATAAAAAGGAAGATGGCGTTGATTTTGTGCCGACGCAACCTTTCTACCTTTTCGGCCAACACTTCTCAGCAATAGCTGCCGCCGGTCCGATAGCCGGCCCGATCATAGCCTGCATCACGTTTGGCTGGCTGCCGTCGTTGATCTGGATCGCGTTAGGCGTCGTTTTGATCGGTGCGGTGCACGACTTTGCGGCGCTTGCCTCGTCCGTCAGGCACGATGCCCAATCCATCGCCGAGTTAACCAAAGATAAGCTCGGCATCGGCGCGGGACGGGCAATGATGGCGTTCATTTTCATCGCGTTGATCTATATCATCGTCGCTTTTACAGATATCACGGCGGGCACCTTTGTTTCCGGCGATGATGCACTTGCGGGCGAAACGCGGTTCAATCCCGGCGGTGCGGTCGCCATCGCGAGTGTGATGTATCTGATTCTTTCGATCATTCTTGGGCTGGTGGAACGCTATCTAAAGCCGCCGCTGTGGCTTGCAACGATAATCTTCGTACCGGCCGTTTTCGCTCTCGCTTATTTGGGTACCCACATCTCTAACGTGCTGGCTTACGGCCATCTGACCTGGTCGATCATCATTCTGATCTATTGCATCGCCGCTTCGCTAGTGCCGGTCTGGCTCCTACTGCAGCCGCGTGGATACCTCGGTGGATTTGTGCTATACACGGCGCTCGCGATCGGTGTGATCGGCGTTTTCTTTGGCGGTTACACGATACAGCAGCCTTCTTTCAAATCATGGGACGTTGGCGGTATGACCGGAATGTTGTTTCCGTTCCTGTTTGTGACCATAGCCTGTGGCGCGTGCTCCGGTTTCCACGGACTCGTGTGTTCGGGCACGACATCGAAGCAAGTTGATAAAGAATCGCACGTTCGCCCGATCGGTTACGGAGCAATGCTCGCCGAAGGATTCGTCGCGTTTATCGCGGTCGTCATTGTTATGACGGCCACGAACGAAATGATCTACGGAGCCGATGGCAGGGCGTTTGCGGCGGGCAAGATCTACGGTAACGGGCTCGGTGAATTTATGACCATCGTCATTGGCCGCGACAATCTGCAGTTTGCGGTGACGTTCGGTGCGATGGCTTTCTCAACCTTCATCTTCGATACGCTCGACGTATGCATGAGGCTCGGGCGATACATTATTCAGGAACTATTCGGGCTCAAAGGCCGCGTTGGCGCCGTGATTGGAACGCTCGGTACGGTCGCTATTCCGTCGGTACTGATCTTTTTTGCAAAGCCTGGTTCTTATCTCGATTTCTGGACGCTCTTCGGCGCCTCAAATCAATTACTCGCGGCCCTAACACTTTTATCGATAACGGCATGGCTGCACGCCGCCCGTAAACGCATCGCATTTACGCTGCTGCCCATGATCTTTGTTCTAGTGATTACACTTTGGGCTTTAACGATGCTGGTGATCGGAAATTTTCAAGCGTCGCAAGGCTTCGATTTCCGGCTGGTCAACGGCATCGCATCGCTTTCACTGATCTTACTTGCGATATATCTGGCCATTACCGCGTTGATAAAACTTCGGAGCGAACGGAAGGACGACCTTGTCGAGGCGAAGAGTTTTTAGCCTTTTAGCGGACCGATCTTTTCTTCAAGCCAATTTGTCAGATCGTCTACGGATTCGATGTGAACGGGCTTGCCTTTCCATGCTTTTATCGCAAAAACGACGAGCATTACGGTCGTCACCAACGTAAAGATAACGCTGCCTAAATTCGCGAGACTGGTAACCTCGCCGACCAGACTTAAAATTGTAGTAACGATCAGGATTCCAATATGTGCCGCGAGGCCCTGTGCCGCATGAAACCGTGTTTTCGCCTCTCCTTTCGGGATAACGAAAAGAAGGATCAGGCCTGCGACCAAACCGATAGTGAATGGCAGGTACGGCAAGCCGATCAGCCAGCGTTCGGGTAAACCGGTCTTCGCGACCTTATGCTCGCCCGCTCGGTTCATATCGGCAAAACCTACAGGTTGGTAAACTGCCGGTGCCGCGCCGCCGGTAAACTGATAGGCGTTGAACTGCTCTTCGGAAAGGTGTCGGGTCGTGTGCTCGGTAACACTGCTGGGCACTGTCGGAAATTCCGCGGTTCTGAAAGGGCTGTTAGGCGCCGTATAGTCCGCGACGGGAGCTGTTTGCGTCTTTACCTTTTCCGGAAAATCCGGATCAAGTGGATTTGTATCGAATTTTTTCGGCATCGTCGTTAGCATTTTACGATTTTTTTGCAAGGTTTGTTCAAAATTCCGTACAAATCGATTTCAAGGCGGTGAGTCGCGAGACGTGATGGTCTCATATCGGCTCAAACTCTGGTGACGGTTGCCTTTGGAGGTCAGAATACGCAAAATGCTAAAATATAGATATCGTAGGCAACATTTATGCTAGATGTTCGAATTGCAACGAAAAGCGATGTCCCTGATCTTGTATCGTTCAATCAGGCGATGGCACTCGAAACCGAAGGCAAGCACCTGGATGATGCTGTACTTTCAAAAGGTGTGTCGGCAGTATTTGAGGATGCAAAAAAGGGATTTTATGTGGTTGCCGAAGAAAATGGAATTATCATCGGCGGGCTAATGGTTACAACAGAATGGAGCGACTGGCGTAATGGCTGGTTCTGGTGGATCCAAAGCGTTTTTATTCGGCCCGAGGGCCGCGGCCAAGGCATCTATCGCAAGCTCTATCAATTTGTGAAGGAAATGGCGGGGGAGCACGAGAGCGTTTGTGGCTTTAGACTTTACGTGGAAAATGAGAACAAGAACGCGCAGGCCGTTTACGAGAAACTCGGGATGGAGAAAACCTATTACTTAATGTACGAAGAACCGATCTAAGGGAGACCGGCGTCCAAAAAAGGTAAAAGCCGGGCAACCGCAAAAGCGAAAACCCGGCAGTACTATGAAAATCATTTCCTGAAAGCTCTGAAGGAAGGAATGTGAGAGGATCGTAGATCAATGTTCACCCTATTAAGTAGAAAGAGGCAGACAAGCAATGACTTTCAAAGTTCGAAAAACTTTAACGGAGACGGTAAATTGGGGAAAGACCCAACTCAGTCTTCGTGCCCACACTCGAAGATTTCCCCCAAGCAATTTAGGCCTTTCCCCAAGCTTTGCGGAGCCGATTGTGAAAACCCCGCTGACACGCTGTCACGATCTTTCGACCGTCGTTCCTTCAGTTGTCCTAAACGTGTCTGAAAACATACCCTTCCGATGTTTTACAATAAAGCAACGCTTGTGCCACAAAAGGACACTTTTACGAAAATTGTTTAACTGTTTTGTTTGCTTGCTTTGGCAAAAACGGCCCGTTTTCGTCGTGTCCTGAAAGTGTACGCTAAGCTAAATTCATATACTTTTGGTGTCTTGTTTCCGGTCACGGTGCATCGATTTAACTAGGCTACCCGAGTGATCCTATGGCTTCAATAACCGAAGGTGAGTTCGAAACGATCTGTGACGGAATTTGGCAAGATCGTGACTCGATTATCAAGCACAATCCGATTGGAACGGCTGAGGAAACGTTGTTGTGGATGTTAATGAGTACGCTGATCGTTTATCTCAGTTTAAGTGAGATCGAAACACCGTGTTTTACCGGCCGGGCGGATGCAGAAACCTATCGGCAAGCGATACAATTCATACTAAAGGGACATCAAGCCGGAAGCTTCGATGCAGAACCTTATTTAGTAAGGCTGGTTTCGGAATGATAATAGAAAAATTTGTTCTCTCGGCATTTCAACAGAACACGCGAATTGTTGCTTGCGAAAGCACGCGAAAGGCTGTTTGCATCGATCCGGGCGATGCCTCGCCGGAGATTGTTGATTTCCTTCGTTCAAACGAACTTGAGCTGGAAGCGGTTACGTTGACTCACGGCCATTTGGACCACGTTGGCGGCGTTAGTTTTCTTTGCGAAAGCTTTCCTGACGCCGAGGTGCTGCTCCATGCCGACGACGAAGATCTGTATTACGGATTGCCGCAACAACCTCTGTTTATGGGAATCTCGCAGCATCAGCTTGCAGCAATGGGGTTCAATTATGCCGCACCGCCAAAACTAACGCGAAATTGGGAACACGGCGAAAGCTACGCGTTCGGGGAACTGGAATTCGACGTTTTGCACTGCCCGGGACACACCCGCGGGCACGTTGTCTTTGCTGAAAGGAAACACAAGAAGGTGTTTGTTGGTGATTGTCTGTTCGCAGGTTCGGTCGGGCGGTCCGATCTTCCCGGCGGCGACCACGAGCAGCTAATCGATTCGATCACGCGGAATATCATATCTCTCGGCGACGATTTTACCGTCTACTCGGGACACGGACCGGAAACTTCGGTTGGTACTGAAAGAACGACCAATCCGTTTCTGACAGGTGCTTATCCCGTAACTCGCGGTCGGTATATCTAGCAAATATGCTAAATCCATTTATAGTACTGATGCGAATCGAATTAGGTCTTAGATAAAAATTCGGAGGAAAATATGAAACGATTTTTCGTTGCGGCAATTACCGCCGCGCTTTCAACCACTTCCGTTTTCGGCCACGCAAACCTCATCAAAGGTCACGTGGATCAGAATCAGCAAGTGAATTTCCGCACTGAAAAAGTAGCCGGGAATGTTCACGTTTTGTATGGAAATGGCGGTAATATCGGCCTTTCAGTCGGCTCCGATGGTGTGCTTATGATCGACACACAATATGCTAACGTTGCCGATCGCGTAAAGGCCGAGATCGCAAAGCTTAGCACGCAGAAGCCGAAATTTATCTTCAACACCCATTGGCACGGCGACCATACGGGCGGGAATGATATCTTCGGGCTCGATTCGATGATCATAGCTCACGAGAACGTCCGAAAACGGATGGAAGAAACAACGATGTTTCGCGGCCAGGCAAGGAAGGTATCGCCAAAGGTCGCGTTGCCGATGTTCACATATGCTGCCGGAATGAACGTCTATTTCAACGGCGAACAGATCAAGGCGATCTATTTTCCTAAAGGACACACCGATGGCGACACCGTTCTTCACTTTACTTCCGCAAACGTTTTCCATTTGGGCGATGATTTCTTTGTCGATAGATTTCCGTTCGTTGACCTCGAAAGCGGCGGCACCGTCGACGGTCTGATCCGAAATCTAAGCGAAATGATCCAGATCATTCCGGCCGATGCCAAGATCATTCCCGGCCACGGCCCGGTCGCGACGATCAACGACCTGAAGAATTATTACCAGACAATAATCGCAACGTCGCTGATCGTTCGCCAAGGAATGGCTGCAGGCAAGACGTTGGAAGAATTGAGGACCGCAGGACTGCCTGAACAATACAAAGAGGCCGGTTCGGGTTTTATCAAAACCGACATTTGGATCGAGACGATCTACAAGAATTATTCGAAGAAATAATGTCGAAGACTTTGGGGCGTAAAGCAAAGGTCTCACGCCAGACTTTTTATCTCGGCTCCAAACCGTCGGGTCCAAGGCGGGGAACTAATTTATACATTTTATAAAGACCGGCAGTGGTGCCGCCGTCGCGTTCGTACCAACGGTCGAGATGAGTAAAATTCGGATCTTCGCCGACCGGGATGATAAAATAATCTAGCCTTGGTGCGTAGGCCTCCGCTTCGCTAATTGTCTGAACGAACGAATCGTACTTCGCAACCTCTTCCATTATTTCGTCATCTGTTATCGGGTGTGTGTTACCGCCAAGTTGCGGCAGGGCACGTCCACCGCCGAATATCGCGGCGAGCATCTCGAACCATTTGATCTTCAGGGCGTTGTCTAGATCGGCCGCCTTAAAACCCGAAAAATAGAGGAATCGGTAAAACTGCTGCTTGCTCCCCTCTTCGCCGATAGAGCCGCCGGCAACCAGATGCGGCGTCCATAGAACGCGCGAAGGTACGACAGTTGGGACAAAGCTCGCGATGATCGGATTTGCGGAATGTACCGTGATCGTATCGGTCCTGTCGGCCGCATCCATTCGGATCTGGTCAATAACTGGAAATGCAGCTTCGCGTGTTGCGACCATTCCCGCGTTGCGAGAAACGCCATGTATTGCTTCGAACACGCCCCAGATCGCCGCCAAAACACCTAAAACTGCGAAGGCAAGCTCTGGCATTCTTGATCGATTTTCGCCTGTGCTAGTCCCTTTCAACGCCAACGCGACGATGATCACGATTCCGGTCAGAACCGAATAGTTCGCAATGAATATCTCGTAATGAATTGGCTGCAGCGAGCGGCCAGTCAACACTTGTTGATTCAGAACGACCAGCGGCATCAACGCAAATGCGTATGCAAAGATCGCGGGCCACGAACGTAGGTCAATCCGGCGTAGAAGACCCAAGACTATCGCCGCGGCGATGGTCACGAGTCCGACAATGATCGTTGAAGCCGAAAGATCAGGAGCGTGCGTTAATGCAAGGAGTTGCACCTCGTCTGAGTTGCGAGAACGCTGGTTCAATAAGTAGAAGTAGGGGATCAGTGCAACTATCGCGACCGATCCTATAGACAATGCCGAGAACAAAATAGCTTTGCGCTCTTCAGATCGAAGCAGAACTCCGCAAACAAACAGACAAGCCACCCATGCTCCTGCCGCTGTCCACAAATAGAAATAGGTATAAACAAGAACGCCGAATAACGCTCCCGCGAACAAGCCAAAATGGATCCTTCGTTTGCCATCAGCGTTTACCGATGCCCAAACTGCCAAGCACATTAAAAAGAAGACGGGAAAGCCGAACCCCGGTTGATAGCGCCTAAGAAACGGGAAATATTCGATGATCAGACCGCATCCGACCAACTCGCAAAATAATCCTTCCACGGTAACTGCGGTTCCAAGGCAGAGAATGACGAGCGCGCCGAACGCCGCAATTGGTCCGCTTTCCGTTATTCGCAACAGTAGATAAAAGATCGAAAGTGAAGCAAAGACCGCAAGAAAAATTTGTAACAGAATGAAGGTGGTCGATGCAGTAATTCCAAACATCCAAGCGGGAGCCGTGATGGAATAAGCGGGAATGAACTGGATCGAAAAGATGGATTCGTGTTCAGCGGCCTCGCCCATATACGGGTCGTATTTCCGCGACTTTCCATGGATCAACCCGTTAATGTACGCCGAATAAGCGACCTCGTCGTAATTTGCGGCAGCAAATGAACCTGACCACGCCGAACCTGTCGCACGCCAAAGGCTTACTTGCGGAAACAGCGCGAGCACTACCATAACAGCGGCCGGAATAAGCGCAAATTTCCATGCCGAGCGAAGGTTCATATGGTGTGTATGAAGGGTGAAAGTTGGAACCGGAAAGTTGGTCTCCCGGTCCAAAAGAGAATGGATCAAGCTACGGTAATGTCTTTTGAAAGGTAAACGTCTTGGATAGCGTTTAGAAGCCCAACGCCTTCATCCATCGGACGCTGGAACGCTTTTCGGCCGGAGATCAAACCAGTTCCCCCGCCGCGTTTGTTGATCACGGCCGTTCGCACCGCATCGGCAAGATCGCTTGAACCTTTTGATTCGCCGCCGGAAT
>JBBSKW010000048.1:0-19920 GCA_038256005.1 Pyrinomonadales bacterium | reverse complement strand
ATTCATCCCGACCACCGGAATAATGCAAGCAGCCTGGCGTGAGATGCGGGGCTCCCGCGAGATCTGGATCGTGAAAGGCAGGGTCTTCGTCTTCGGCAAGTTCAAAAAATTCGGAATGCATCACAAACGGGTCGTTCCGGTTGATTTTGAGTACGCGTTTCCTAATCCGCTTTGGAAAGAGCAAACGCCTTCGCCAGAAACGTAGGGCCATTCGTGAATACTTATCTTTTAACTCCGATTACGTTAAACTATTGGGTAACGAACACTGTTTTGAATCAGAGGTTTTACTATCATTGTGAGCGAAAATATCACTAACATTTCCGAGTACATCAACGATAATTTTGGGGCAAACGCCAGCTACGTCGAAGGCCTTTTTGCCAGATATAAAGCAGATCCGAAGTCGGTCGATGAATCTTGGCAAGCGTTCTTCGGCGAGATGCTTGCCGGTAACGGTAAAGCTTCGCAAGCAGAAACACGAGCTGTAGCGAGTGTGCCCTCGGGTGGTGTAGTAGCGACCACTGAAACAAAACCGGCGATAAAATCTACGGAAACCAAAGTTCCTGAAAACTCCGAATCAAAGCCGCTCATCGGTGCGGCGAAGAAGATCGTCGAAAACATGGAACAGAGTCTCACTGTTCCGACCGCCACCAGCGTTCGCACGATGCCGGTAAAGGTCCTCGACGAAAACCGTAAGGTCATAAATCAGTTTCTCGCGACACGCGGCGGCGGAAAGGCGTCGTTCACGCACATTATTGCTTGGGCAATAGTTAAAGCCGCGAAAGAGATTCCGGCGATGAACAATGGTTATGGTGTTGTTGACGGTAAGCCTTCACGCATCGAGAACGATGGCATAAACCTCGGGATCGCGATCGATATTGAAAAGAAAGATGGCTCTCGGAACTTGCTCGTCCCTAACATAAAAGGCTGCGAAAAGATGTCGTTTTCCGAATTTTTAGTGGCGTTTAATGAAACGATTAAGAAAGCTCGTGATGGAAAGCTAGAGATCGCTGATTTCGGCGGAACGACAATTTCCCTAACGAATCCCGGAACGATCGGCACAGTTTCGTCGAACCCGCGATTGATGGCCGGCCAAAGTGCGATCATTGCGACCGGTGCGATTGAATATCCCGCGGAGTATCAGGCGATGACAGGTGCCGCTTTATCGCAACTTGGTATCAGCAAAATAATTACGTTGACCAGCACCTACGATCACAGAGTGATCCAGGGCGCGGAAAGCGGTTTGTTCCTCGCAAAGATCCACGAATTTCTTATCGGCCAGCTCGGTTTTTACGACGAGATCTTTATCTCGCTCGACTTAAACCTATCGCCATACCGTTGGGCCGAAGATCACAACCCGTCGCTTTTCGGGAACAATCATATCGCCGAACAGACCGAAAAACAGGCGAACGTGCTCCAGTTGATCAATGCATATCGAATTCGGGGCCATATGCTCGCCGATATCGATCCGCTGAATATGACGTCTCATCGCGAGGCCGAGCTAGAGCTTGAGAACTTCGGGCTTACCATCTGGGATCTCGATCGCGAATTCATAACCGGCGGTTTGCACGGTGAAAAAACAGCAACACTTCGCCGCATCTTGGACATTCTGCAAAAGGCATACTGCGGAAAAGTCGGCATCGAATATCGCCACATTCAGAGTAAGGAAGAAAAAGAATGGATTCGAGGCCAGATCCGCGAACAGTTCGTCGATCAGCAGCCGCTTGATTCTCAAATTCGAAAAGATCTGCTCCAAAAGTTAATCGAAGCGGAACAATTCGAGCAGTTTTTGCACAAGAAATATCTCGGCCAGAAGCGATTTTCGCTCGAAGGTTGCGAGACAGTTATACCGATGCTCGATCAGCTTGTCGAAGGAGCAGCAGCGCGCGGTGTTGACGAAATATTTCTGGGAATGGCACATCGAGGCCGTTTGAACGTGCTTTCAAATATTGTCGGAAATGCCGAAACGGGCGACATGGCCGAACGCATCTTCACTGTGTTTGAAGGTACGTCGCATCCAAGCTTCCCTGCCGACGAAGGTGACGTGAAATATCACCAGGGCGCTGTCGGTATTAAGCAAACTAAATCCGGACGCGAACTCCGCATTCAGCTCTCTTGTAACCCGAGCCATCTCGAATTTGTAAACCCTGTGGTCGAAGGAATGGCACGCGGCCGTCAAGACGATCTTCGCAATGGCGGTCAAAAACCGCGCGAGGAAGTTTACGACATGATCATGCCCGTCCTTCTTCACGGCGACGCCGCCTTCGCCGGACAGGGCATTGTGATGGAAACTTTGCAGCTTGCGAATTTGCCGGGCTACCGAACCGGCGGCACGATCCATTTGGTAATTAATAACCAGATAGGTTTCACGACCGGTGTTGATTCCGCACGAAGCTCAATATATTCAACCGACGCTGCACAGATAACGCAGACGCCGATCTTTCACATTAACGGCGACGATCCCGAAGCCGCATTTCGCGTCATCCAGATCGCCCTCGATTACCGACGTGTCTACAACAAAGATGTCGTGCTTGATCTGATCGGTTTTAGACGGCTTGGGCATAACGAAGGCGATGAACCGAGCTACACGCAACCGGTGATGTACGCCCGCGTGAAAGCACATCCCGGAACTCGGCATCTGTACGCTCAAAGATTGATCCGTGAGGGAGTCATCACTGATATCGACCTAAAGGCGATGACCGATTCCGTAATTGAAAAATACGAAGGCATTCTTAGCCGTGCGAAACAGATCGCGACCGAAAAGCCAAAGCGTGCAGAATTGCCGCCGGCGATCGTTGATGAAGATGGTTCGGTCGTACTCGAAACGGGTGCATCGGATGAAAACTTGAGAGCCGCTTCCGAGAAGATCTCGATAGTTCCCAAGGGTTTCAACATCAACCCCAAGATGGTCGGCCAACTTGGCCGTCGTGCCAAAATGGGTACCGGCGAGGTGCCGATGGATTGGGGCTTTGCAGAGGCGATGGCGATCGGAACGCTTGTTCAGGAGG
Organism: Pyrinomonadales bacterium; assembly: GCA_038256005.1. Classification (GTDB taxonomy): domain Bacteria; phylum Acidobacteriota; class Blastocatellia; order Pyrinomonadales; family Pyrinomonadaceae; genus OLB17. Next base: position 16,915 of record JBBSKW010000048.1, on the reverse strand, counting down.
GCTTTCCGGTTCGCCTTTCTGGCCAAGATTCTGGTCGTGGGACATTTTCGCACCGGCATGCTTCGATGTACGACACGGTCACCGGCGAACGTTGGTCGCCGCTTACCGAACTTAAGAACGATAGCGATCCGCGTTCGCGTTTCTATGTCTTTGATAGCTCGCTTTCCGAATCTGGCGTGCTTGGGTTTGAATACGGTTATTCGCTGATCTGCCAGAGTGACCTCGTGATGTGGGAAGCACAGTTCGGCGATTTTGCTAATGGTGCACAGGTCATAATCGATCAGTATATCGCTGCGTCAGAAGATAAATGGCAGGAACGATGTCGGCTCGTGCTGCTGTTGCCGCACGGTTTTGAAGGACAAGGTCCGGAACATTCGTCGGCACGGCTTGAACGTTTCTTACAGCTTTGTGCTGAGAACAATTTGCAGGTTTGTTACCCAACAACTCCCGCACAATATTTTCATCTTCTTCGGCGACAAGTTAAGCAAGAAGTTGTGCGGCCGCTAATCGTTATGACTCCGAAGAGTCTGCTTAGGCTTCCTGCAGCTTCATCGGCGATCGACGAACTTAAGTCTGGCGGATTCCGTCCGGTTCTTGACGACGTTCGGATCACTGACCGAATCAAGGTCAAACGAATCGTGCTTTGCTCGGGCAAGGTTTACTACGATCTCGACGCAGGACGTATGGATTCTGACGACGATAGGGTAGCGATCGTTCGGGTCGAACAGTTCTACCCATTCCCTGCGGAGGCACTAAAGGAGGTGTTCGCGGATTATCCCAACGCCTCACAGATCCTTTGGACACAGGAAGAACCACAAAATATGGGCGGCTGGTTTTTTGTCGAGCCGCGGCTTCGGGAGATCAAACCTGAAAGTATGTCGTTGCGGTACGTTGGACGCACTCCGTCGGCATCACCCGCGACCGGTTCCTACGCGATCCACGAACTCGAGCAGAAAGAGATCGTCGAACGCTCGCTGATCGAAGATTCGAACGAGATCTCAGCTGCCTCCGAACCCGAGGTCTCCGAAAAGATCGCGCCGGCTGGTGCTTAGATCTCCTTCTCGTTTGCAATTGAGTTCACCGAATTGCGGGTAACGCGGTTTCTAAATTGGCGCCAGTTATCACGCCCATTACTGGCGTTAAATTTGACAATTCATCGGAACTAATCGGTAAGGTGGCCGAATTCGCCTTGTTGGTAATCGTCGATCGCCTGGGCGATCTCGGCCTGTGTATTCATCAGGAATGGGCCGTATTGCGCGATCGGTTCATTAAGCGGTTCGCCGCTCATTAGAAGAAAGACGCCGTCTTCGAGCGCCGCGACACGTAAGTCCTCGCGATTCCGCTCGAAAAGGGCAAGATTATTAAGCGGCAATATTTCATCACCGTTTAGAAGTGCCGAACCCTCTATCGCAAGCAATGCCGTTGTGTATCCCGAAGGGAACGATAGATCTACGGCTTCACCTTGTTTCAACTTCAAGTTGTAAAGATGCACCGGTGAAAATGTCGTTGCCGGCCCTTTCACACCGCCGAATTCGCCTGCGATTATCTCGACCTCACCACCGAGCGGCAGGCTGACGCGGCCCATTTCGGCGTTTGTTATCGCCTGATATTTCGGCTCGGTCATCTTGTCCTTTGCGGGCAGATTTACCCAAAGCTGTACCATCTGAAACGGCCCGCCCTGCCGGTTATATTCCTGTTCGTGATATTCCTTGTGCAGAAGACCGCTCCCCGCCGTCATCCATTGCACGTCGCCTTCGCCGATAATGCCGCCACCGCCGCGACTATCGTGATGCTCGACTTTCCCCTTATACGCGATCGTAACTGTCTCGAACCCTCGGTGCGGGTGAGCACCGACGCCGAACGGTTCCTCGCGCGGCGGAAAATTGGTCAAAGCGTTGTAGTCGAGCAAAAAGAACGGGCTCATTCTCTTACCCGTCAGCGGCCCGTGCGGGAAAAATCCGTGTACATCGAATCCATCACCCACCCAATGCTTCGGCGGCGGCGCCACGATCCGTTCAACCTTCTTCATCTCTTTCGCTTTTGTCGTCTGTGCAGTCATCTCGTTTCTCCTTTTTACTCTGCGTTTTCGAAGTTCAATGTTTAACGCAAAGCCGATATAAGAAGTCTATCGATTCAGAGATGTAATGTAACCATCAATTGCGGTGGGCGGGATCTAATACTTTTGGGTGAGATATTAAAAGCTAAATGGGGGTAAAATTTGCTGTTAAGACTTCTTTTGCATGACCATCAAGCCATCGCGTATTGGCAGCAGCACGTTCTCAACTCGATCATCAGCAAGAACCATTTGGTTGAAGTCGTGGAGAGCCTGAGTGTCTTCGTCTTTTTCATCATCGAGAACTTTCCCGCTCCAGAGCACGTTGTCGGCGATTATAAAACCGCCGGGGCTCACCAGGTCGAACACCGAGCGGTAGTAGTTCGAATAGTTTGGTTTGTCGGCGTCTATAAATACAAGGTCGAACGGCCCCTGCATATGCGGGAGTATATAAGCCGCTTCGCCGAGACGTAGGTTGATCCGCTCCTTGTACTCGGTGCGGTCGATATAGCTCTGTGCGACACGATTGGTTTCTTCGTTCACGTCAAGCGAGATAACCTCCCCGCCATCGGCTAAGCCTTCGGCAAGACAGATGGTGGAATAACCCAGATAGGTCCCGATCTCAAGCACCCTCTGCGGCCGAATCATCTTCGAAAACATTGAAAGTACGCGGCCCTGGACAAAGCCTGAAAGCATTGCCTTGTCAGAATAGTGTGCATAGCAATGTTCGCGAAGCTCGCTGAGCACTTCGGTTTCGCCCGATGTGAATCGCTTGGCGTAGTTCTGAATATCTTCTGTGAATATCATAGGTCTACTCTTACAAGACCGCGCTTTATCGCAGTTGTTGCGGCCGACGTGCGGTCGGAAACGCCGATCTTGCCGAAAATATTTTGGACATGTGATTTAACCGTATTATCGGAAATATCGAGAGCAAACGCGATCTCCTTATTCGACATTCCCCCAACTATCATTCGAAGAATGTTGGACTCGGTTGGAGTAAGTTCCTCTTCGCCAACATGTTCGCTCAAGATCTGAGCGATATCAGACGGAATATATTTCCTGCCAGCCGCGACCGTGCGGATAGCAACGGTCAAGTCCTCTGGTGAAATATCTTTGCAGATATATCCCATCGCACCTTTCTTCAACGCTCTCGAAATTTCCGCGTCACCCGCGTGTTCGGCAAGCACGATTATTCCAGCCTTCGCGTTTTCGCTGAAATAGTTCTCGAGATCGTCGATCGTGCATGAACCCGGAAAGCGTAAACCCAATATGGTCACATCCGGTCGAAGGTCTTTGAACGCCGCAAAGCCATCTGAAGCATTGCCGATATCCGCGACGAGTTCAATGTCGGTTACGCCCGCAACGACCGAACGCACTCCGAGTCGCGTCAATGGCTGATTTTCGATCAAAAGAAGGCGTACTGGATTTAGCATCATTGATCGGGATCTTTCTGGAGCAAGTTTTTTATCTGCTGAATCGTTTCACGCAATTTTGCCTCGTCGGGCATGCCGGGTTTCTCAGCGAGATAGGCTTCGAGTTCGGCAACGGCTCTCGCGTCTTCTCCCCGTTTTAGATAAAGGTTCGCAAGAGAACGATGGACTTCGACCATTTCACTACCGCCCATCTTCAATGCATTCTTTAAAGATGTTTCGGCCGACGCCAGTTTCTCCTGCGCGAGTAGGGATCGCCCAAGATAGAAATAGGTGATCGGCGAATCGTTTCGGATCGCCAGTACCTCCAATAGAACGGTCTCGGCCTCTTCGTGTTTTGCCCGGCGCGATAGAACAATGCCTAGATTTGCCATCGTCTCGTAAGTATTTGGCTTGAGCGTGAGAGCAGTTCGGAGGTGTTCTTCCGCCTTTTCGAGCTGACCTAGCTTCTGATATTGAATACCTAATTCCGTATGAGCAGCCGTAAACGAGGGATACTCGGCTACGGCAAGGACCAATGCGTCAACGCCAGCCTTTGTCTCGGCCCTACCGATAGCGCTCTTTGCTTTCCCGTAATTCTCCAAGGCTTTCGCCGGCACGCCCGCTAAGCGCGCGTCGACCACCTGCGGCTTTGGCGTCATGTTCGGCCTGTATCTAAGCTGAAGATTGATGAAAAAGGTAGTCGGCTGGGCGTTTGCAGGTAGGGCAACCTCCAAACGATTTGTTATCGGTTCGTATTCTTCACCCGCTTCAACCGTTATCGAATAGGTACCGTTCATCACACGGTTGAGTGTGAACTTCCCGTCCTGATCGGTCCAAACTGATACATCATTCGCACCGCTAGACACGCGAATTTGAACTCCACGGCCAGCGGGCGATCGCTTCGCCGTGAAGAGAATGCCGGTTATCGTATGGCGGCCGGGTAGATCCGGACGAGCAAAATCGCCTGGCGTCTGAGCGTGGACAAAGACGGGAACCAGCAAGCTTGCAAATACTAAAGCGAATCTTAATGTGCGTATTCTTAAATTCACCGGAAACCTCCCCAAAATAGAGAGTTCACAACATTAGCCATGCTTCGCCAAAGACAGCTCGGCAGTAAACTCCACAATGGGCCGGACGATGTCCGTGTCGTAGTTAGTTGGAACGTGCTGCATCACGGCAGTCATACGCTCAAGTCCCATTCCGGTGTCAACGGACGGTGCAGGTAGCGGCGACAGTTTGAATGAGCCGTCGGGCTCGATCGTGCGGTTAAACTGCATGAACACTAGATTCCAGATCTCGATCGTAGTATCGCCCGGACCATTGACCCAGTGCGCCGAATTTTTTTCCGGATCAATCGGATCGTCGCCCATATAATGAAATATCTCAGAACTCGGCCCACACGGGCCTGTGTCGCCCATTTGCCAAAAGTTATCTTTGCGGTCGAAACCGATAATGCGTTCGGGACGTGCGCCGACGCTTTCCCAGAGTGCGCGAGCTTCATCGTCAGGCGGAACTTCGTCGTCGCCCTGAAAAACTGAAAACCAGAGCCGTTCCGGATCGAGCTTAAATTCGTTCACAAGAAGATCCCAGGCATATTTGATCGCATCCTCTTTGAAGTAATCGCCAAAGGAAAAATTGCCCAACATTTCAAAAAAAGTATGGTGCCGGGCGGTCTTGCCTACCTCGTCAAGATCGTTGTGTTTGCCGCCGGCACGCAGGCATTTCTGGGACGAAACGGCCCGCGTGTAATCTCGCTTTTCAAGGCCAAGGAACACATCCTTGAATTGGTTCATTCCGGCGTTTATGAATAAAAGGGTCGGGTCGTTGGCGGGTAGCAGCGGTGAAGAAGCCACGATCTTGTGGCCATTGCGCTCAAAATATCTCAAAAAAGTTTCTCTGATCTCATTACCGGTCATTTCTTGATTTTATCACACGCATGAAAAAACCGGCCCGTGACCAACGAACCGGCAAGGAGGGCAAGTGAAATTGCTGTGAATCATTCACTTACTTTTCGAAAACTTTAGGGCCACCGAATTAATGCAGTATCTTAGGCCGGTCGGTTCCGGGCCATCGTCAAAAACGTGTCCTTGATGCGAGCCGCAACGTGCGCAGACTACCTCGGTCCGGATCTCAGAAGGAATAGATTTGTCCTCGACCTCCGCCAAGTTCGTTTTATTTATCGGCTGATAAAAGCTCGGCCAACCGGTCTGCGAATCGAACTTATGTTTGGAACTAAAAAGTGCAAGGCCACATGCTGCGCAATGATATGTTCCCGCCTGTTTATTGTCCGTCAGCTTACCGGAATAAGGCTGTTCCGTGCCCTTCTCGCGAAGAACGTAAAATTCAAAGTCAGTAAGAACCCGCTTCCATTCGGCCTCCGAACGCTCCAGCTTGTCGCCATCCCATTCAGTTACAAATATGACGTTGGAACCTTTCTGACTTGCTTTCGCTGATTTCGGCGTTGGCGAAACGCGAGGGGTTTCGATGTGCGCAGAGTTCACAACTGTTGCGGGACGATATACGATCGCTGCCGAAATGACTGCTACGACCGATAAAATTGCGAGGATAGTAATTCGTGCACGCATAGTATTTGTTCTTCCTTGAAAAGGCATAATCTTACCCTTGATATACCGTTTGACCGAACTTTTCTTCCTTTATGGAAAAGGTCCGCTGATGAACGGGCATTTGCCTGGCAGTTCACTTCGCGGACCTTACTCTTTAACACCAACTAGTTCGGCATGACAACGGTATCGATAACGTGGATAACGCCGTTCGACTGTTTTACATCAGCAATGGTCACCATTGATCTGCCGCCTTTTTCGTCTGTAAGGATGACGCTTTTGCCTTCCATCGAAGCAGTCAGCTTGCCGCCCGCAACGGTCGTAAATTCAGCCTTTCCTTTACCTTTCTTGATGGCCTTCATTATAGACTTGGCATTGTTGTTTCCAGCAACAACGTGGTAGGTAAGGATCTTGGTAAGCGTTGCTTTATTTTCGGGCTTTACAAGCGATTCGACGGTTCCAGCCGGAAGCTTTGCAAACGCATCATTTGTCGGTGCAAAAACCGTGAATGGGCCTTTGCTTGAAAGCGTTTCTACAAGTCCTGCTGCCTTTACCGCTGCGACTAAGGTCGTATGATCTGCTGAATTAACAGCATTCTCAACAATGTTCTTCGTCTTGTACATCGGTGCACCGCCGACCATCGGGTTATCGCTCTTCATCTGAGCCGAAACGTCTACTGAAGCTGCTGCAAAAGCAACAACTAATGCAAAAAATCCAAAAACTATCTTTTTCATAAAATCTCCCTTGAACATCAAAATTTACGCGAAAAGGTTTGTACCTTCTGGTAGGAGTTTTCGGAGCGCGTTGTTAAATGGATTCAGAGAGAGCAAGAAAAAACTTCCTCAATGACCGATTCACCTGATGAAAGAACGCCGGAGGTTCACCGCCATTTCTCGTATAGGAGATTGCGGCCGTCGTAGTTGATCATTGCTTCAAGCTGACTCTTGTTCGTCACCTTCTCTGTTTAGAAACTCGGTAGTTTTTGTGCGTATCAGATCGAACCCGAATCCCTGCCTCATAAGAAAATCATAGAGCTTTTTCGTTTCCTCACGTGTTTGTGGCTTACCCTTAAGACGAATTCGTTTTTCGATCGCCGTGTCTATTAGGTCTCCCTCCGGGATCTTCTCAAAAGCTCCAGCAATTGCAATGTCCACCAATTCCCTGCTCAATTTTTTGCGAGACATTGATTGCTCCAGCTTTCGCTTACCCTGAGGTTTCTGTCTTAGTTTAGAAAGCGCCAGGTCGGAAGCGAATTGAGCGTCGTTCAGATAATTGTATTCTTTCAGCTTTTCGATAACCCGCTCGACGATCTCCGCGTTCGTCCAAATCTTTTCGAGCAGCCGTTCACGAAGTTCTTCCACAGAACGCGGTTTCGCCGCAAGCAGTTTCACTGCGCGGTTCATTGTTCGCTCGCGTGAACGCTCAACGTCCCTAACAACTCGCTCACTATCGTCGATCTTCTTTGGTCGGCTTCGCCACATGTATAGGTAATTATCAATTACTAATTAGCAATTACAACCCAATGAAATAGAATCAGCGTTGTGGATGGAATTCTTGTTGTCGACAAGCCCGCGGGCATTACTTCGCACGACGTCGTATCGAGACTGCGGCGGATTCTGAAGACCAAAAAGATCGGTCATACCGGGACGCTTGATCCTTTCGCGACCGGAGTAATGGCCGTTCTCGTCGGCAAAGCGACGCGGCTTGCGCAGTTTTTGGATAAGGACGAGAAGCAATATGAAGCGACCCTTCGTTTCGGTTTTGAAACAGATACAGGGGATCGAACTGGGAGTCCCAAGCCGATACTCCAAAATCCAAAGACCGTCTCTATTGACGAGATCAGAACAGTTCTCGAACAGTTTCGAGGTGAGATCGAGCAATTGCCGCCGATGTATTCGGCAAAGAAGGTGGACGGGAAAAAGCTGTATGAACTAGCTCGTCAAGGAATTGAGATCGAGCGAAAGTCGGTACAAATTACGATCAAGAAGCTTGAACTTATTGATGACAAGATCGCTGATTCACTGGTTCAAATCTGCGTACGCTGCTCTGCCGGAACCTATATTCGCACACTCGCTGAGGACATTGCTCGAGCGGCAGGCGGTGCTGCTCATCTTGAAGCGTTGCGAAGAACAGCGAGTGGAAAATATGGAATCGACAAATCAGTCAGTCTCGAAGAATTGCAAAATCACGAAGAACCGGCATCTTTTCTACTTCCGATCCGAACGGCTGTCGAGTCGCTGCCAGATTTTGTCGTTGTGGCTGATCGGGTTGAAAAGACAAGGAACGGCATGTCAACCCGCGATCTTTCCGGGAGTTTTATTGACGGCGAAATGGTGCAGATGATCGATGAAGCTGGCAAGCTTATTGCAATCGGATATTTCCTCGAGTCTGAAAAAGTTGTTCAGCCGAAAGTTGTTTTGAGTTAAAATGCATTTCGTCATGAAAAATAGGGACATAGCACTAGCCGTTGGTGGCGGCGTCGCGGCGGCCGTCGCTGTGAAATTGCTGACGCGTTCGAAACGGGTCGATTGGGAGACGGTTCGCGAACGTGTTCCGCATTCCGATAAGTCGCACTTCATAAACGTTGATGGTGCTCGTGTTCATTTTCAGGAATTCGGCGATCCGCGAGACCCTACGATCATCTTGATCCACGGCTATACGGCGTCGGTCTATGTCTGGAACGTGGTGGCGCCAATAATCGCTGCCGCCGGCTTTCGCGTGATCGCGATCGACCTGATCGGTTTTGGTTACTCGGAGAAGCCGTCGTGGTTTGAATACACGATAAATGCCCAGGCCCGCATGATCGCAAGGTTTATGGACCGGTTGGGTATCGGAAAAGCCACACTTGTCGGCAGTTCATATGGTGGTGCGGTGGCCGCGACGCTTGCTCTTGACTATGCCGCCCGTGTCGAAAAGCTGGTTCTTATAGATGCCGTTATAAACGATGATCTCAAGAATCATCCGATCTTGAGGCTTGGTACTGTTCCCGGTTTGGGCGAGGTCATAACCCCGTTCTTGATCGATTCGAAAAGGTATATGCGGCACCGGATGCACAATACACTCGCTTCAGCGAATCATCATTTGATAAACGATGAACGCGTCGAAAACATTGTCCGCCCGTTAAGCAATGCCGAGGGCCACCGTTCGGCGCTCGCCACCTCGCGTAACTGGGACGCTAACCGCATCGAGCAGGATGCGCATCTGATAAATCATCCGACGCTGCTCATCTGGGGCGAGGACGACAAGATCATTCCCGTCACAAACGGCCACAAACTTTATGACGCGATCCTGCACTCACGCCTCGTCGTTCTAAAAGATTGCGGTCACGTTCCGCAGGAAGAAAAGACCGATGTCTTTGCGGAACTTGTAACGGAGTTTTGTAACGACTCTAAAGGTAGATCAAATTTCAGAAATATCTAAAGTGTCCAGTAATCTTCCATTCAAACAGGCGATCTTCGATTCGGGCTCCACTGCCGATATTATGGATTATCAGGTATCGCCCTGTTTTTTCATTCCACATATTAGAGACGAGCCCGATGTGAGTCATGCCTTTGTTGTTTAGGTCCCAAGAGACAATGTCACCGGGCATGTATTCACCGTTTTCACCGCTTAAAGGCAAATCTTTTCCGGTTCGCCGAAAATAAGTCTGCAAATTAGGCACCCGTCGATGGTCGATGTTGCGATCCGTTCCATTCAAACCCCATTTTTGGGGATAGGCCTGAAAGTTCGCCGCCATGTCTTCGTGAACTTCTTTTTGCAGATCGACGTTTGCATGTCTGAGGGCTCGGATCACGACATCGGTGCATGCACCGGTTTCGATCGGAACGTCGCCGTTCGGATATGAAAGCATGAAATATTCCTGAGTGTAATTTTTGGTGATTTTCGGTTGTTCAGTTGCATTTTCAATGATCTTGCGTGCCCCGTCGGGAACAACTTTGTCGAGACTGGGGTTTTCGATAAAGTCCGATGAATCAACAGCAGTCTGTGCGTCTCGCGGCGTAGTGGAAGAATTATTGTGACAGGCATTCGCAGCCACAATGATCGTTACAATTAGGTATGCAGCAATCGGCTTGGTTTTCATGGTGGTATTATCGAACATTGATTTTACAAGAAAAGCTCGCTAAACACGGCGAAATTTTCATTAGAAACGTGGCAATGCATAATTTCATCTCGATAAACGGTCAGATTCAAAAACGGACTGACGGATATATTCCCGTCTCATCGTCGGCGGCACTTTTCGGTAACGGTATTTTCACGACAATCGCCATCTACAAAAGCACACCTTTTCTATGGGAAAAGCATTGGCGGCGATTGATCGAAAATGCGGCAGCGGTCGGCATTGATCTGTTGGAACACCACGCAGAGTCGGTTGCCGACGAGCTACGTGAGCTAATCGTTCAAAATAGCCTTGTTAACGGGCGGGCAAGAATTACATTTTTTGATGAGTCTGATAGCCCGATCTGGTCGGACAACGCTGAGGCGAAAACAAGCCTTTCGATAAACACGGGCGATCTTCGGCCATTGCCTTACGATTTTCGGCTCACTGTTTCGGCTAACCTAGTGAACTCTACATCACCGCTCGCTGGTGTTAAGTCTTGCAACTATCTCGAGAATATTTTGGCCATGAACGATGCGAAAGAGCGCGGGTTTCACGAAGCTGTTCGAGTGAATGAACGAGGTGAGATCTCTTCCGCATGTATGGCAAACTTGTTTTGGCTGAACGATGGCAAGCTCTACACTCCTGACCTTTCGACGGGTTGTCTTGCCGGTACGACGCGAGAATTTATACTTGAAAATCTCGAATGTGAGGAAGTGACTGTCAGTTTGAAAAAGTTAGACTCCGCAGATCAGATCTTCTTGACCTCAGCCGGAATCGGAGTGGTCCAGATCGCGGAATTCGATGGTCGGCAATTGGAAAAAAACCATCACCCGTTATTGGATCTTTTACCGGCCACATGCTGAAGGCGCAGAAAAACTTGAACACACGTAGCTATTCGCTCCAATGCATTCGTGCCGAATCGCTGCGAAAATGCCTAAGCTGCGGTTTCGAACAAAGCGAGGATCTGTTTGCCTTCGTTGGAACGCGGATCGATCGTGCGCATATGCTTTTGGCCCTGCATTTCCCATATCGCCGTTACCGTTCCTTCTTTTTCGACGGCCTGGTAATGAGTATCTTCGGGCTCGGCCGGTGCTGCTTCTACGGCTGGTGTTGCCTCTTCGGTCGGCGTTGCAACGGTCTCTTCGACCGCCTCAGCCTGCTTTACTGCTTCTTCTGACATTTAAATCGTGGTCTCCTAAACATTAATAAAAACTAGTCGCCCTTCTTTTCGGCGATCGTGATCGTTGGTTTTGCATCCGACTTCGCCGCTTCATCCTTACGTTCTGCAATGGTTATCGTTGGTTTTGCCGCTGCGGTTTCGTTAGTTTCGGTGTCTCTTTCGTTTTCCTCGCTCATAATCATCCTATATATCCTGAGTTCATTCAGCGATGGTGATTGTAAGTCTCTTACCGTTATCGCCAGTTATTGTTATTGATTCTGACGACCTGAAAAGCTCGGCGTCTGAATCGGTGAGCTCCGCCTGCACCGCAGAGCCCTCAACTGTCGGATCGTCAATCGTAACAGTAACCTTCTTTTTTCCCCGTGCGTCTAGCTCCGCTCGCTTTCTTGGCATAATTTCCTCCGAGTGTGGTCAATTTTTGAAAAGAGGATTGTATCAGATTCTCGCCTAACTAGCATGTTTCTGTCCAGCTTTTCCTAGTTCTTACGCTTTGGTGCCAATTCATAGAACCAAAAGTCGTTATTTGGCTGATCGATCTTCATTTCGTCGGTCTTGCCGTTCCTATCGATTGTAAAGGTCACAAACCCACGCGGAAAGTTGTACGCGACGGAAGGCCGCCACTTGACCACAAAAGTGTCGTAATGCCAATGTTCGAGATCGGCGACAAAATTTGGCGACGGCAGGAACCGCAATACCATCTTTCCATTCTCTTCCGCTACGGTGATGTCCCCGTACATCTTGTCGGTGTAGGTTCCGGCGTAATCAGCTAACTTGAGCGATGGCGTAGTGTTAGCAACGCGTGTCGCGTCCACTTTTTTGATCTCGGCATCGCCATTCGTTTTTCTCTGTTTGACCTGCTCGACCGCCTCGGCGTTCCAGTCGCGTTTCGGTGCCCCAACAAGAACGTCCCTTATCTTGCTCATCATCACCCCGAAGGCGGGCGATTCGCTGTTCGTAAGCACGACAAAACCCGCGTTCTCTTCCGGAATAAGAACCGTGTACGAGAGCATTCCGTCCAGGCCGCCGCTATGATTTATTATCTTTCGACCGTAATAATCATAAACGAACCAACCGGATGCGACTCCGCTAAAATGCCGAGTCTGGTTCCCTTTCCATGCGTTTTCCGATACCTGCTGTGAAAGAAACGGCTGGTGCAATTGCCACGCTTGAGCCTCGCTGAAGATCTGCTTACCTTCAAACTTGCCTTTGCCAAGATGCGTTCGGATCCATTTTGAAAGATCATTGACCGATGAGTTAAGCGCCGCCGCAGACGATGAACCGTCAACATTCCCTCGATGCAGAACGCGTAGCTTTCCGCCCGATTCGTTATGCGGCCATGCGGCATTGTTGGGAAGGCTATTCACACTACACCTTGTGCGACTCATACCGAGCGGATCGAGAATTCGTTCCTTGACGTAATCACACCATTTCTTGCCCGACACCTTTTCAACCACCTGCCCGGCGGCAATGAACATTAGATTCTGATAACCGTATCGCGTACGAAAGCTAGAGACTGGTTTGAGATGTTTGACGCGGGCAAGTATTTCTTCAGGTTTGTACGTCGTTTCATACCAAAGCAGATCGCCGCTGAATGTATCAAGCCCGACGCGGTGCGTGACCAGATCTCGGATGGTTAGCTCGTTTGAGACCCACGGATCATAAAGGTCAAAATTCGGCAGATACTTCGAAACCTTGTCATCCCAGTTCAACTTTTTTTCATCGACCAAGATGGCCAGCGTCGCCGTCAGAAAAGCCTTCGAGTTCGAGGCGATCGCAAAAACCGTGTCCGCATTTACCGGAGCATCTTTGCCTAGTTCGCGTGTCCCAAAACCTTTTGTGAATGCAACTTTGTCGTCTTTCACGATCGCTATGGCCATTCCCGGGCCACCATGTGTTTTAAGAACGGTTTGCGCATAGGCGTCGATCTCGGCGATCTTGTCGGCGATCGGCTGTGCGGAAACCGAAAAGCAGAGTGCGAGTAAAACGAATACTAGACGTATATTTTTCATGATCTTGGAAACTACTTTACAGTAAATAATCGTCATTCGCCTCAAAGAGTCCATCGAATGAAGCCCGAATGATCGCTCAAACGAAAACCGGGCGGTCGAATGCTGGTTGGCCGACCTTTATTCTTAAGGCGGTAATTGTCTTTCAAAAACCTGGAATATTCGCTATTCTTTGCGAACCGTGTCTGCAATCGCTATCACATTGATTCTTCTTGCCGTAGCGATAATTTTGTTCGCGAGCGAGAAACTGCCTGTCGATGTCGTGGGCATCCTGCTTGTGGTCGCGCTTGTTTTGACACAGGTTTTAACGGTTCAAGAGGCAGTCGCCGGGTTCGGTAATGACATCATTATCACGATCGCCGGCCTTTTTATTCTTGTGGGCGGACTGATCAAATCAGGTCTCGTAGACTTGATTGGACGGCGTTTACACAAGATCGCAGGAAATAACGAGCTTGTACTGACCGCATTGATAATGACCGTCGCCGCGATCGGCGCATCGGTCTTGAAAAATACGACGACGACAGCAATGTTTCTTCCCGTAGTGATAGGTCTGGCCGCAAAGGCCAAGATCGCGCCTTCTCGTTTGCTGATGCCCCTGGCGTTTGGAGCTATTCTAGGCGGAAGTTGTACGCTGATCGGCACGTCTACAAATTTAGCGGTTAGCGGTGCGATCGTCCGCTATGGGTACGAGCCGCTCTCGATGTTCGAACTAACTGCAGTTGGAGCATTGATCTTTGCGGTCGGAATGTTCTATATGCTGCTTTTTGGGCGGCACCTGTTGCCTCGGCGCGGTGGTGAAGATTCTTTGACTGAGCAATATCAAATGCGGGAATACGTCTCGGAATTGTTGGTCATGCCCTATTCGCCGCTCGTGGGCAAAACACTTGGCGAATCGAACATCAGCACCGATCTTGAACTTACAGTCCTTGGTATTGTCCGCGGGGAAGAACGGATCGTGGCTCCAGGAGCGGATGAACGCATTCAGCGACGTGATTCACTGATCGTCGAAGGCACGATAACTGACATACTTCGCGTAAAAGAGCTTGTCGGGCTAGAGATAAAGCCCGAGTTTATGCTTAACGACGTAGTACTCGAAGGCGGGGATGTGGAGCTTTTTGAAGTGATCGTCCTGCGCGATTCCGACCTGGTCGGACAAACCCTGAAAACTCTGAAATTCCGTCAGAACTATGACCTAACTGTCCTAGCCATCAACCGCCATGGCGAGACATTTATCAACAAACTAAGCAACGTAACGTTGAAATTCGGCGACGTGCTCTTGGTTCAAGGCCGACGATTTGACGTAGAGCCACTAGTGGTTAACCGTCAGGTGATCATGCTGGAGCAAGTGTCGAAGGCCACTTTCCGAATCGACAAGCGCAAGTGGGCGATAGCGGCTTTTGCTTTATTCATCTCGCTTTCGCTGGCCAAGATAACAGTCGGCATCGATATCCCGCTCGCTATTTGCGTAATAATCGGCGTGCTTCTTCTGTTGGGTACAAAGACGGTTCGATATGCGGAGATGTATTCGCTGATCGATTTCCGTTTGCTCGTGCTTATAGCTTGTATGATGAGCTTTGGCGTTGCGATGGAAAAGTCTGCAGCCGACGTTTATCTGGCCGGCTTGATCGAAAACTATTTCGCGGTATATGGGCCGACAGCGATACTCGCTGGATTTTTTATACTTACGGTGATGCTTACGCAGCCAATGTCTAATCAGGCGGCGGCCCTTGTTGTGCTTCCGATAGCTGTAAAAACGGCGGTTGCACTTGGGTTAAATCCTCGCACGTTTATCGTTGCTATCACCTTCGCCGCATCCTTTTCATTTATCACTCCTCTTGAACCTGCTTGTGTTCTGGTTTACACACCGGGCCGATACAAGTTCATGGATTTCGTAAAGATCGGCTCTATACTTACGGTCATCGTTTTTGCCGTCGCGATGTTCCTCGTGCCCATTTTTTGGCCCTTTTAGTCTCTTTGGTCCGCATCCGCAATTGGCTTTCTGAGAAACAGACCGCGTTTCGCGATCAATATCCAACCGATGCCTGTCCAAAAAAGGATTCGGCCTTTTCTTATGATGGCGAGCGTTATTCCGATCGACGCACCGATGCCGACCGCTTCAGCAACAAACTGTGCCCCGGCCTCATCAACGCCGATCAAGAAAGGCACAAGTTTAAAAATGATCGTTATCAATCTACTAACCGATTCGAGCAGAAATGCGCTTACAAAATGAGATGCGGGTTCTGCTATTCGCGTGAGAATAAACCAGACCTCGACAACGCCTAGAAAGTGGAAGGCTGCTTCAGTAAGGCATATGGGAAGGAATCGCTTTGGGTGACGTCGGTAAAACCCATAGATCAAATTTTCGAACAATCGCACCTGCAGACGACCGTGATCCAAAACATTTGTCAGAATTCCCTTCTGATAAAGCCATTCACAAAGTTCGCTGGCGAAATGCCATTGCTTGACGATCAGTAGAATGAGAAATATGAACCCAGCGATCATCATGCCGATGAGTACGTCAATAAGTAACGCGGTCTCGGCATCGGGTGCGAACCAACGTGCGAAAACGAATGCACCTGAGATAAGGAATAACGATGTAGTAAAACTGTAGAAAAGGTTTTCTGTCGCGATCGACGATAAGCCGACGACAAGCGGAACTTTTTTTCGAACAGCAATGGCCTTTGCAGTACCGCTGATCAAAATGCCTAACGGAATCGTGCTGCTCATCGCCTCACCGATGATCACCGCCGGGATCGTTTCCCGCAACGATAGGCTATATGGCTCATACACCGAAAGCGTCCATGCAGCCGCACGAAGAAGGATACGAACCGCATAAAGTGCCAGGATGACGGCAAATCCGAGCACGCCAAACCGGCCAATATTCGAGGCTATCTCCGACAGGCCAACCGAGTAAATAAAATAAAGAAAGAGCCCAATACCGAACAGCGTGAGAACCAGCCCCAGCACCTTCAATGACCCCATCCGGTTCGTTACGCCACTGGTTGATATCGGTTCGCTTTCGGTTGTTGTTTCGGGGTTCACGTCTCGTTGCCTAATCCAATGCGGCTGTTTAGAATGGTATTTTAATCACCGTGAATAACAAAACCTTTTAGGAAAGCAATATGAGCACAGCAGCAGGAGTAGCACTATCGAACGTCGGTTTGACGACACTAAGTGATGAAGAAGAACTGTTTCGATCTTCCGTCCGTGAGTTTGCCGAGGGCGAAGTTCGGCCTCGGGTTGAAGCGATGGAACACTCGTCGAAGCTTGATCCGGAACTGATCAAACAGTGTTTCGAACTCGGTCTCATGGCGATCGAATCGCCCGAGGAATACGGCGGTGCGGGATCGACGATCTTTAACGCGATCTTGGCTATTGAGGAACTTGCCCGTGTTGACGCGAGCGTTTCGGTCTTCGTAGATGTGCACAACACGCTTGTGACCAATGCGTTTATGCGTTGGGGCACTGATGAACTAAAGAAAAAGTATCTTACACAGATGGCGGCCAGCCGCGTGGGTGCCTATGCATTGAGCGAAGCTTCGTCAGGTTCAGATGCGTTTGCGCTAAAAACGAAAGCCGCTGACAAAGGCGACCATTGGGAACT
>JBBSKW010000047.1:0-20021 GCA_038256005.1 Pyrinomonadales bacterium | reverse complement strand
CGTCTATCGCTAGGTAAAACGCTGTTCGATTTGCATCGATATAGCGACGCCATTGACGAGGTTCTTGAGCTCATCAAGAACACGGCACTTCACCAATCGGTTCAAGAACTAGCTGTCGTCCTACTTGCTAAGTGTTTGGATCCGCCGAGAAAATCTATGGGGTCAAACCGAATGCCCTTGGCGACCTACGCTACATTACAGTTCCGTATGCGTTAGGATGGCTGGGCCACCATACCAACGGAAGAATTGACTTACTAAAGATATGGAAAAATCAGGCTATCTCGAATGAAATAAAGAATCTACTTCGAGAGTTGATGGTGAAACTCGAAAAGTATCTCAAAACCGTTGCAACAGGTTCACTTTACGGCGAATTCGCAAAAAAACAAGATTGTTGGGATCTGATAAAAAAACAATCCTTCGATCTCGCCGTGGATAAGATTTTGAAGAGTGACTTCATTGACACGTCGAAGCAAATTGTTAGAAGACGACTTGAAGATAGTGAGATAGATAGCAGCCTAATCGAAGATGAAATACTGCTGATTCGCGAAGTACCCGACCGCACTTGGAAAAGAATTGGGGAGTGGGGAAGGTCGGTAGGTGAACTGTCCTCACAGCAACTCACAACCGTCATGTATCTTCCCAACATTTTGAAAAAGAAGCGCTTACTCGACGAGGGAACTCGAAAAGATGCTCTCACTATTTTGAGTAAAGTAATTGAGAAAGCTCCGAAACTGTTTGATGAGGTCTTCTCCGATTCACCTAATGAAGATAAGTTCATCCTGATGGTCGAGGCCCTGCTTTCGTGGAACATCAAGAATAAGATACTCAGGACTGAAGATATTAAGTTTCTGGAGGATCTTGTAAGCGGCAATAAAAGCAGGACAAATTCCGCCGTCTTAACCGCGACAATGATTGCCAAAACCGCAGGAAAGAAAGGATTTCAGAATTGAGAAATTGTCTGCCGAAGGCCGTGCTTTAATGCAGCTAACTGCTTCTCAAAAGGGAAGTCGAAATGGGAAAACATCCTTAACGAATTAAGAAATGAAAACAATCTCCGGAACTTTGGTTTATTCACCAACAGACCTTATTCGGTTCCTTGAGTCGCCGTTTTCGTCTTGGATGGATCGGTATCATCTAGAGCATCCCGGCAGTTTGGTGCCTGATCAACTTTCTGAAGATGCAGAGCTAATAATCAAAACGGGTGAGGCACACGAGGAAGCGATTTTAGAGCAGCTTCGCGGTACCGTTGATGACCTCTATGAAATTCGCCGGGAAGGTGATCCGGTTGCTGATGTGCTTGAGGCTATTCAGCGGCGGCACTCGGTGATTTATCAGGCTAAGCTAGAGTCAAGAAATTTCTACGGATATGCTGACTTTATCATTCTTGACGAAGCGACCGATCGATACCAGATTTGGGACACCAAACTCGCTCGCTCTCCCAAACCGCACTACGCGATTCAGCTTTGCTGTTATTCCGAGTTGTTTTCCGAGATGACCGGCGAACCAATCCCGGAAAGATTCGGGCTTATTCTTGGCGCCGATGCCCTTGGAATATCTGAGCGCGTTGAATTTAGAACGGAAGATTTCATCCATTATTACCGCCATCTAAAAAAGGGCTTTCTTGAAATGCAAGGTGCGTTTGAAGGCAATTTTGACGATCGGCCTTTTCCCGATCCACGAGCTGACCACGGCAGATGGCAGACGCACGCGGACAAATATCTCGATGAAAGAGATCACCTGGTTCGTGTCGCGGGTATATCCGCGGGCCAAATCAAAAAGCTAAATGAAGCAGGTATTGACACGCTGACTGCTCTTGCCGAAACCCGTGTTGAGACGATTTCCAAGATGCCCGCGACAACCCTCGGGAAACTAATTCATCAAGCAAGACTTCAGAAAGAAACACGGGAACTTCGACAGGCGGACAAGAACGCTACAGCGAGGTTCGAGATTCTCCCGACCGTCGACGATAACGCCCGTTCGGTTGGACTCGGAGCTCTTCCAGAGCAGAATCCGGGCGACGTTTATTTCGACATGGAGGGATTTCCTTTAGTTCCGGGCGGCTTGGAATATCTGTTCGGCAACACGACCATAGATATTCAAAACGGCGACTATAACTTTACGGATTTTTGGGCACATGACCGCCAGAGCGAAAAGATCGCGTTCGAGCAATTCATAGATTGGGTTTACGAACGGTGGCTAAAGAACCCCGGAATGCACATTTATCACTACGCTCCTTACGAGGTATCAGCCGTGCGGAGGTTAAGTACGTTTCATGACACGCGTCAGGACGAGGTCGATGAACTGCTTAGGCATGAAGTGTTTGTAGACCTTTATAAGATCGTACGTCAGGGCTTGCGGATTGGTGAGGAAAGCTACTCCCTTAAAAAAGTAGAGAGAATATATTGGCCTCAAAGCCGCACAGGTGTGGTGACTCTGTCTATAGGTTCGGTGGTCCACTACGCACGATGGATGGAAAGCGGTGAACCCGGCGACTGGCAGAATAGCCCCATTCTGCAAGAAATACGCGATTACAACAAGGATGACTGTGATTCTACAGCCGAACTGGCCAAATGGCTGAGACGACTTGCCGCTGAGAATGGAATTCCGCCATCATCGGATCTCGCCGCCCTTAGGTCCGCCGATCAGTCTGACATAAAAGAGCCGGACGAAAAAACTGCTGCACGGCTGGAAATCTCTCGTCAGCTGCGAGAAAAGGACGACAGTATTTCCACGGTGCTAGCAAACTTGGTGGACTTTCATCGACGGGAGAGCAAGCCGATTTGGTGGAAGTTCTTTGAGCGATGCGCGTCTGAATCTGAAGTCCTTCGTGATGATAATGGATGCATTGCCGATGCGGAAGCCACAGGAGATCCGGTTCCTGAAAAAAGATCTTTCCTACAGGAATACCGCTTTGACCCCGTACAAGAATGCAAGTTATCGGCAGGTGAGAGAAAGAACGTCGCTTTCTCCCATTCGAAAGAAACAAGACTCAACCTTTTTTCGCTCGACCTCGCCGCCGGCTCGCTGCACTTGAAAGCAGGTCAAAAAACACTTGAAGCTTTTGGCGGTGCGTTTCCGTCGCGTGGTTCGCTTGTGCCTGACGAGTATGTAAATCCGGATCCAATTCCTGAGGCCGTGAAAAGTGTTGCCGAATCGCGGCTTAAGGATTCACTAAATCCAGCGGCCGAATCACTATTGAAGCGTACACCTCCACCCGGACTGCCGATTCAGCCCTACGAATCGACAACAGACTTCGCTATCAGAGTTGGGCTCCAAATGAATGGTGACTGTTTGGTCATCCAGGGCCCGCCGGGTACGGGAAAAACCTACACGGCCTCACATATGATTGCGGCTCTTATCGAAGACGGAAAGAAGGTCGGCATTACTTCAAACGGCCATAAAGCGATAATGAATCTGGTTACAGGGTGCAGCAGAGTGCTCAGTGAAAACGGACGGTCGTTGGTAGGAGTGAAAGCAGAAGACAGGAGGCGATGCCTACGACGCGTATCCCGAAGGCATCATCGCGGGAACGGCCTGGGTCTTTTCGCGAGCTGATTGGGATCACGATCTTGATTACCTCTTCGTTGATGAAGCGGGTCAGGTTCCTCTTGCGAACGTAGTTGCTATGACCTGCTGTACAAAGAATCTGGTTTTACTTGGCGATCAGATGCAGCTCGAGCAGCCGATTCAAGGTGCTCACCCGGGTGACGCAAGGCTTTCTGCTCTTCAATACGCTTTAAAGGATGTCTACAATAGCCGGGAGGATGTGGCTGTGTTTCACTCGGTTGTTCCGAATGACTACGGTATCTTCCTAGGGGAATCACGTCGCATGCATCCCGCTGTCTGCGATTTTATCTCCGAGAGCGTGTATGAAGGGCGGCTTCATTCGCATCCTGATTGTTCAAACCAGTTAATCGATATTTCAGGAAATAATGATGAAGGTGATGCGGGTTATGGAATTGTCTTTCGCGGAATCGAGCACGACGGGAATGTCCAAGACAGTGAGGAAGAGGTGGAACAGGTACTCGAAGTTTACGATCGCCTTATGAGCCGACAGTATACCGATAAGAATGGAGTAGCGAGATCCCTGACGTTGTCGGATTTTCTTTTCATTACCCCTTATAATGCGCAGGTAAGGGCTCTAGAAAAGCGGCTTCCGGCAGGGGCTCGGGTTGGCAGTGTTGACAAGTTTCAGGGACAGGAAGCTCCAGTTTGTATTCTTTCCTTATGTTCGAGCTTCGGAGAGTACGGTTCCCGCGGTATCGGATTCATTCTCAACCAGAACCGCATTAACGTTGCTATCTCGCGAGCTCAGTGCTTAGCGGTTGTTATAGCTGACCCACGTATTGCGACCACGTCGCCCGGATCCATCGAAACAATGAAACTCCTTAACCTTTTCTGCAAACTTCTGCCGTTCAAGAATTCTCTATGAGCCTAGAGTAGCAATTACAGACCCCTGAACTTACAATCAGCCGTTCATCGGAGAGTTTGCTTTCTGGCTAATAGTCGTACTACAAGTACGGTTATTGCCTCTCTGCTAAACATTTCTTGGCTGTTGTTTATATATTCCTGTATACTAGCACTATGAGTACGGATACTCCGACTAAGATAAACCAACTACTTAGCTCACAGCCAACAGGGGTAGTGTTTCAGTCTCGCTGGCTGACGACCAAGGGCTATAGTCTCGATCTCCAGCGGAAATATCGTAGTGGGAAATGGCTTACATCGATCGGGAACGGGGCGATGATCAGGGCAGGCGACAAAGTTGGGTATGAAGGTGCGATATACGCCTTGCAGCGGCAGACAAATATGTCTGTGCATCTAGGTGGGCGAACAGCTCTCTCCTTATTGGGAAAGGCTCATTATCTGGAATTTGCTGCTCCGCGCGTTGTCATTTTTGGCGGTTCGGACGAAGAGTTGCCCGCATGGTTTCGACAGCGCGATTGGGGAGCTAGAGTCGAGTATTATAGAACGACATTTCTCCCACCTGAATTAGGCCTCACCGAAGTGGAACTAAGAACTTTTTCAATAAAGGTATCTAACGCGGCGAGAGCTCTTATGGAATGCCTGTTTCTGACCCCCGAAAAACAAGATCTGGTTGAGTGCTACGAATTGATGGAAGGACTTAACAGTCTTCGGCCGGACCAAGTACAGTCACTTCTAGAACAAAGCAGGTCGATAAAAGTAAACCGCCTATTTCTTTATCTTGCCGAGAAAGCCGGACATCGTTGGTTCAGTCATTTGAAGACGGACAAAGTTAATCTGGGAAGCGGCAAGCGTAGCGTTATCAAAAATGGTGTCTATGTGGACAAGTATCAGATCACGGTACCGAGAGAATTAGAACAAAGTGGATCAGAAATATAGACGACAAGTTTTGCTCTTGTTAGACGTCCTTCCCGAAGTGGCGAGTGAAGAATGCTTTGCCCTGCACGGAGGCACCGCGATCAATCTATTCGTGCGAGACATGCCGAGATTGTCCGTCGATATCGATCTGACTTACATCCCCATCGAGGATCGACAAACATCGCTCGCTAACTTGCGGTCAGCCCTGCTTCGAATTAAGGATAAACTCGAAAGGACCATTTCGAATGTTCATGTAGCCGATCGTACCGACATTGGGAAGCTACTGATATCTGCGCAAGGTGTAGACATCAAGCTTGAGGTCAATCTCGTAAACCGAGGAGCGATCATGCCACCAGCTCTGGCCGTTTTGTGCTCGCGGGCACAGGAAGAGTTCGATGCCTTTTGTGAGATATTAGTCGTGTCGGCTGGCCAGCTTTACGGAGGTAAGATTTGTGCCGCCCTTGATCGGCAGCATCCTCGGGATCTCTTCGACGTGAAGTACTTGCTTGAAAATGAAGGATTCTCAGACGACGTAAAGGCAGGTTTTATTCTCGCGTTGCTCTCAAGCGACCGCCCTCTCCATGAGCTGATCAAGCCTACAATGCTTGATCAGAAGAGAGTTTTCGAGAACCACTTCGAAGGAATGACGTTGGAGGAATTTACTTACGACGAGTTTGAAATAACCCGGGAGAGGTTGATCAACACAATTCACTCAAATCTCACAGACGAAGATCGGGAATTCATTCTTAGTATTAAACGATTGGCCCCGCGTTGGGACATCTACGACTTCAAAGATTTTCCATCTGTGAAATGGAAACTACAGAATATTCAGAAACTTTACGAGGGTAACGAGACAAAATACGCGGAGCAGCTAGCTAGGCTTGAGACGGCACTTGCAAGAGCAATTTAAGGAACCAATCTATGTTTTGATTCTACGGTGGCCAACCACTAGCTCGGCCGATTGAATGCCTGTGAAGAAAGGTGTATCTTGACCTATAGATCGTAAGAAGAGAGGCACGAATTTCTGACTGCTTACTTCACCGATATCCAAGAAAATCCTTCATAAGATTCTATCGAAAATTGTGTCATGGATTGTGACATAACTGATCGAAATTGGCCTGATTTTCATCATTTAGCACCGGCTGGGATGGGGTGAGCGGAATGGCGTAACTGTTGTTGATACGTATGTTACGTGACGTGAAACGACAGCAAAAGGCAAAAAAGTGAGGCTTCTGTTAACCGAAGGGTTGTAAGTTCGAGTCTTACCTGCGGAGCCAATTTAATGAAACAAGTTAAGGGCACCATTGCGGGGCCCTTTTTACTTGCATATTCATTCACTCAGCGCCTTTCTGAATCTACGGTTTCAGCACCACTTTGATACACTTGTCTTTCTTGTTCTTGAAGATTTCATAGGCCGCAGGCGCCTCGTTAAGCGGCAGGCGGTGTGTGATCACGAATGAAGGATCGATCTCTCCCGCTTCGATCTTTTCGAGTAGCATAGGCATATACTTGTGAGTATGCGTCTGGCCCTGCTTGATCGTGAGTCCCTTATTCATTGCCGCGCCGATCGGAATATTGTCGCCAACACCAATATAAACCCCGGGGATCGAAATCGTTCCGCCTTTTCGGCAAGACATTATAGTCTGGCGCATAACGTGCGGGCGATCCGTCCCAAGAAATGTGCTTGTTTTGATGGCATCGATAGTCCCGTCCAATGTTCCGCCTGCATGCGCTTCGCAGCCGACTGCGTCCATACAGCTATCCGGACCACGGCCATTGGTCATTTCCATCAGAGCATCATAAACATCCACTTCTCCGAAGTTAAGAGGCTCGGCTGAACCGTGCGTTACTGCCATTTCAAGTCTTTCAGGAACATTGTCTATCGCGATCACTCTTCCCGCTCCCAACATCCAAGCACTCTTGATCGCAAACTGCGCGACCGGACCGCATCCCCATACCGCTACCGTATCGCCCTTCTCGATCTGACAATTCTCGGCCGCCATGTATCCTGTGGGGAAGATGTCCGACAAAAAAAGGATCTTTTCATCTGATAGATCAGATTCGACCTTTAGCGGGCCGACGTCGGCGTACGGAACGCGGAGAAATTCGGCCTGGCCGCCGCTAAACCCGCCGAGCATGTGCGAATAACCAAAGAGCGCGGATGGAGAATGCCCCATGGCTTTAATGGCGATTTCTGCATTTGGATTGGACTTATCGCAAAGCGAGAACATCTGCCGCGAGCAGAAAAAACAATCGCCACACGCGATATTGAACGGCACGACGACACGGTCACCGACCTTCAGCTTTTTGACGTCGCTGCCGACTTCAACGACCTCACCCATATTCTCGTGGCCGAGGATGTCTCCTTTCTCCATCGTTGGCATGAAGCCGTTATAGAGGTGAAGATCAGATCCACAAATCGCCGTCGAGGTGATCTTGATGATCGCGTCTGTCGGATTCTCGATCACCGGATCATCAACCGTCTCTACTCTTACATCATCTGTTCCATACCAGCGTAGTGCTTTCATAATTCCTCCTTAAGATCTTTAACTCAGAGTAGTTTGTTGCGGAACATTCTTTTGTAGGGAGCACTACAATAATCGAGCAATAAGAAGTTTAGAGTATTAATTCATTCATGCAGTGGACGCGGCGCACAAGTACTAGCAGTAAGGTTCCGACCGGGCCCGTGGAAAAAGACGGAAAAGAAGGATGGAAGAAAACGAGAAATGATCGAGGTGCTTGGATGGTTCGCCTCCCTAACTCTTCTGGTAACGATAATCGTCCAGATTCGTGAACAGTGGAAAACAGACAGTAACGAAGGCGTTTCAAAGTGGCTTTTTGCAGGGCAATTGACGGCTTCTGTCGGATTTCTGACCTATAGCATCCTGTCGGGCCACGCCGTTTTTGCTGTTACGAATGGCTTTCTTACGCTCGGCAACCTAGTCGGCGTTTTCATTTACATCAGGAATTCACAAGCGAGCGGTCAGACGTAAGACTTTGCTAAATAGGATGGAAAGCTGTTCAACCGGTTTGCCACCTTCTGAACGTTGAAGCAGAGCAATCAGTTGATTGACTTTTCGGTACGATGAAAGGTCTTCGTCTGTATTGTATAAATACACTTATTACCCTTTTACATCAATTAGTGCCCCTTAAACGTCGGCACGACTATTGCTCTTGTGTAGGGTAGCGCACCTAAGTAATGTTAAAAGCAAGCGAGAACAATCAAATGACGTTTATAAGTAACACAGAGGACCACGGAAATATAGAACTACCAAGAAATGTAAGCTTGCCTGAAGTTCTTAACGGAAACGTAAGAGCCCTTAGGAAAAATCCCCGGCTTCGGAAAATGCCTTCGGCGGCTAGCTCGCCGGTCAAAGCAAGCGATAACGCAATGTTAAGTCTACTGCCAGCAGCTTTTTTACAGACGCTACTACCGTCCCTTCGTCGTACGTTCGTAAGAAACGGACAATTCTTAGTACAGCAGGACGATATGCTTGAGTACGTGTATTTCCCTGAAACTGCTGTGGTCTCGGAATTTCATATCCTCGATGACGGTCGGATGATCGAGGTGTCTCTGATCGGACGTGAGGGAGCTATCGGACTTTCAACCATGCATCGATCGGCACGCACTCCAAACTGCGTCCAGGTTACACAGGCCGGAGAAGTAATACGTATTGAAAGTTCGATCCTTAGACAACTGGGCCGACGTATTCCGGAACTCTTTATAATGCTCCATTCGTATTTCGAAGATTACGTCCGTCAGATCTCTCTAAAGGCGGTCTGCAGTTCATATCACTCTATTGAAGAGCGGTTTTGTACATGGCTGCTGATGCTTCATGACAGGTGTGGCGACCGTACGCTAAACCTAACGCACGAACAGATCGCGAGAACTCTAGGTGTTTATCGTGCTAGTGTTACCTGTGCCGCCATCGATTTGCGGAACAGGGCGATGATCGATTATTCGCGAGGTGGCATATCTATTCGTGACCGCAAACTTCTGGAGAAAGGGGCATGTCCTTGTTATTTCGAATTACAAGGTTCTGCCTCATATAGGTGATCTAAAACATTCTTTGCTTTTGTGAATTGATCAGCTAACTAGAACCGAATAAAAAAAGAGCGGCCTATGCAGCCGCTCTTTTTACGTTCGATTGTGAGATCGGCACTCGTAATTAGTTTGATTTGCTGAATTTTGCCTTCGCCTCGGCCATCTGGGCGCCGAGTTCTTCGATAACCTCTTCGTCAAACTGACTTTCGACGAGCGGAAACATCTCGCCCTCTTCTTCTTCGACGTGATGTTCCGTGTCTTCCATCAAGACTTTCAACTTGGCCGCAAACTTGTCGCTGTTGTCAGCAAGGGCGTCGAGTTCTTTTAGGAACATCTTCATCTGGCGATGTTCTTCAATTCCCTCGTTTACGATCTTCTTGATATCGTCGTCTCCGTCTTTAAGGAGCCTCGGATAAAAGATTGTCTCCTCTATGTGAGCGTGCGCGTCAAGTTCGGCCTTGATCTTTACAAAAACATCAGAATTATCACCGTCTTCGTTCGCCTTCACTTTCTTAAATAGTTCGTCGACCTTTTCATGGTCTTCTTTTAGCAATTTTATCGCATTCATAATTATCTCCTATTAATTAAATTTCTATATTTGCCGTATCGGCTTAACCTCCGCCTCTCTGCTCGATCAGACCGTTCATTTTCATTACGAGGTCCTCATCTATCATCTCCTCACCATCAAGCATTTTTTGAAGCGACTCTGCATCGCGACCGAGAGCCAGAGCAGTTTTCTTTACATCCTGTTCATAAAGGTTTGAGCAGACCGTGTCGAGAAGATTCCGTGCTTCCTGCTGGCCACTACCTTGACCGCTCACGGTGTCGTTGTTGTTTGATTCTAGAGTATCCATAGCTTCGATTCTTAGCTCCCTGATTTTGCGTTCCAGCCTTTATGAATCTACACACGCGCTGTGTAAAAAACTGTAGTGCAGACGACATTGAATCTGGCGGAAAAAAGTCGCTTTGTAGGGCGCAAGACAGAGTCTCAGGTGAATACTCGATAAATTAGTTAATCGAGAAAATATTTGAAGAATCGGATATTTATCCGGAAGTGACCTATGTACATTGACGAAAACTCCCACATCCATTCTTCGGTTCGTGAAGACATCAGCGATGCATCTTCAAATGATTACGATCTGCTCTGTTTTTCGCATCTTCGATGGGATTTTGTGTTTCAACGGCCGCAGCATCTGATGTCCAGGTTCGCGAAACGCGGACGAGTATTTTTTATTGAAGAGCCGATCACTATAGAGGGCGAGGCATACATGGATGTCTCGAAAAGAGAGGATGGCCTAACTGTAGTCGTGCCACACATTCCAGCTAACGCCTCTCGGCCGGAAGAGATCCTTCGCAAATTGATCGGTGAGTTTGTAGATGTGCACTGCAACATTCGATTGGTAAAATGGTATTACACGCCGATGATGACGCTTTGGACAGATCACATTCCGGCTGAGGCGATCGTTTACGATTGCATGGATGAACTTTCGGCATTCAAGAATGCACCGCCCGAGCTCGGAAGGACTGAGTTCCAGCTTCTTTCGGATGCGGATCTTGTATTCACGGGTGGGAAAAGTCTATACAATGCAAAAAAGCTTAATCACCCAGATATCCATTTGTTTCCGTCGAGTATTGATGTACACCACTTTGCCCAAGCGATGAACGGCGACAGCGAGCCCGGAGATCAAACCTCGATCCCGATGCCGCGTGCGGGCTTCGCCGGCGTCATAGACGAAAGGTTTGATTGCAGCCTTTTGGCCGAACTTGCCGACATTAGCCCGGAATGGCAATTCGTGATTATCGGACCCGTGGTCAAGATCAGCGATGCAGATCTTCCGCAACGGCCGAATATCCATTACTTGGGCTCCCGGGCCTACACCGATCTGCCCAAGTATTTGGGAGGCTGGCAGGTCGCAATCATGCCATTTGCGATAAATGAAGCGACACGTTACATCAGCCCAACCAAGACGCCGGAATATCTAGCCGCCGGGCTGCCGGTCGTTTCGACAGCGATCCATGACGTTGTAGATCCGTATGAAAAAGTGGGATTGGTACGCATCGCCGACAACGCAAAGGATTTTGCTACCGCTTTGGACGAGGCGATCGATATCGACCTGGTCGATCATCGCGAACGTGCGAGTGTGTTTTTATCGAAGAGTTCGTGGGACGACACGTTTGAAAAGATGTCGGTTAAGTTATATGGGATTACAGCTGGCGCTAGGGCGAAAGCTGCGGTTGAAGTGGTGCAGATCTAGTGCACTAACTTCTGTCAGAACGAATAAGGGGAAAAGAAGAAGTTTATGTTTGATTATTTAATAGTGGGTGCCGGATTTGCCGGTTCCGTGCTTGCGGAACGGCTGGCAAATGGCTCTGATAAAAAAATACTGATCTGCGATAAGCGGTCGCATATTGGCGGCAATGCATACGATTATTATAACGATGAAGGAATATTGATCCACAAATACGGACCGCACATCTTTCACACAAATGCTGAAGACGTTTTCGAGTATCTTTCCCGATTTACAGAGTGGCGAGAGTACCAACATCGAGTTCTAGCATCCGTTGACGGAATGCTCGTTCCGATTCCGATAAACCTGGACACGATCAATAAGCTCTACGGCTTGAGCCTCACATCGCTCGAGATCCAGGAGTTTTTCGACAATGTAAGAGAGAGCCGCGAACCCGTGCTCACGTCCGAAGATGTTGTGGTCAATGCGGTCGGCCGCGAACTTTACGAGAAGTTCTTCAAACATTACACCAAGAAGCAATGGGGTCTAGATCCCTCCGAACTCGACGCGACCGTCACCGCTCGCATCCCCACACGAACTAACCGTGACGACCGCTATTTTACAGACAAGTTCCAAGCGATGCCGCGGCATGGCTACACACGCATGTTTGAGAAAATGCTCGATAGCCCGAATATTAAGGTTCTGCTTAACTGCGATTATCGCGATGTGATGAAGGAGATCGATTATGGGTCAATGGTATTCACCGGCCCGGTCGATGCCTACTTTGATTTCCAGCACGGAAAGCTTCCGTACAGATCGCTCGAATTCCGGCATGAAACCCACGACACAGAAGTTTTCCAGCCGGCACCGGTCGTTAATTTCCCCAATGACCAGCCCTATACACGCGTGACCGAATTCAAATATTTGACCGGTCAGGTACACCGGAAATCCAGCGTCGTTTACGAATATCCGCAGGCCGACGGGGACCCGTATTATCCGATACCAAAGCCGGAAAATGGCGATATCTATACGAAGTACAAACGTATGGCAGACGCAGAAACTAACGTCCATTTCGTGGGCAGATTGGCGACCTACAAGTACTACAACATGGATCAAGTAGTGGCCCAGGCACTGATGACATACGGAAGGATCGCCGGAATGAAGCGGAAGGCGGCAGCGGCGGCTGTGCACGCGGTAGCTCCTACGAACAATGGCAACGGATTCAAAAGATTTGAAGTGGCGGGTAACGGCGCCTGAACTGTCTAGATCTTTGACATGATCAACGCTTGGCGCCGGATCTCTTCCGCAAGCGGCTCGTACATCTCACGATGTCCGCTTGCGTCCGCGTAATCCCACAAACCGTTTCGGCAGTGCCGGTTATCGGCCCATCCCGGATGATTAGCGATCGGATACAAACAAATGCCCTCGATTGGCGTACCTCGGGAAATGGCCTCGGAAACTTCTTCGCAGATGTATCGAAACCATTCCGGCCTTTTCTCGTCTTCTATTCCCGTTTCGGCGATAAAGAGCGGTACCCGATATCTATCGTAGAATTCAGCGAGTATCTGGTGTAACGGTCGATAAAGTTTATGGCCTCGGAAAATCTTTCGGTTGCTTCGATGATGCCATTGATTGTGAACGTAATAATTCAAGCCGACGAGATCGAGAGCCACATCGCGAGCCGGCGTGTGCACGATCTTATCGAGCACGTGAAATTGTGCACGGCGATATCGTTCAGCGGCCATTTTGGCCGAGACCTCACTTCTTCGGGTAGTCACATGGATAGCCGGATCCGTGTAAACGATCGTTGCGGATGGACAAGCATCGCGTATGGTTTCGCTAGCGGCTATCGCCGCCGCAATGAGTTGTTTTTTTTTTTCGTTTCCTCGACGATTTACGCACGGATAGAATTGGCCTTTTTCGCCCGCGATCCATGAAAAAAACGAGATCTCATTCATCGGGCAAATGAACAAGCGAGGTCCGACCTTTTCGGATAAGTGTATGGCTACTGCTTCCGCAAATTTCGCGAATCGCTCGATGAACTCAGGCGAGAAAATATCGAGTCCGTCGGGATATCCGTAATGAAACAGATCCCAGATGATCTCGATGCCGGTATCGGTGGCCGCCGCAAGCTGTAGCGAAAGGCTCGAGAAATCGTATCGATAGGGTTCAACCTCGATAAGATGCCACCGTACGCCGTCACGGGCTGTCAGCATGCCCACTTCCATAAGTCGATCGTAGTCCTCTCTTGCAAAAGTATCGTGCTTGGTGGAAGCGATCAGATCGAGCCGACGCCCCGTCCGGTCGCGATGGGTAGAGCATTCGAAACCGCCCATGAAAAAGCTTTGAAAAATAGGAACGCTCATCTTAATATCTTTACTTTAACGTGGGTTGAACAGAAGTCAGTACGAGGGGAAACACATGAACATTTTAGTGACCGGCGGTGCCGGATATATCGGCAGTGTGGTGGTCGAGGAGTGTGTGGCATCCGGCCACACGACCGTCGTGATCGATGACCTTTCGAAAGGGCATCGCGAAATGGTTCACGAAAATGCCGCCTTCGTCGAGGGAAATATCGGAAATAAGGCCGTTGTCGCTGAAACTCTGGCGGCTCATAAGGTTGACGCTGTTATTCATATGGCTGCGTACTCGCTGGTCGCTGAATCAATGACAGATCCGGCAGCATATTATCGCAATAATGTTGTCGGAACACTCGCTCTGCTCGAAGCGATGACCGAATGCCAAGTCAAGAAATTTGTGTTTTCTTCGACCGCGGCGGTGTACGGCGAGGCAATATCGCAACCCATATTGGAAACTGACGAACTGTCACCAACAAATGCTTACGGCGAAACAAAGCTTACGATCGAACGAGCTCTAAGGTGGCACGACGAAGCGTATGGCTTTCGCTATGCTTCGCTTAGATATTTCAATGCAGCCGGTGCGAGCGAACGGTGCGGCGAACGTCATGAACCGGAATCCCACCTCATCCCGATCGTGCTCCAAGTTGCCGCGGGCGAGCGGCCGGCGGTTAATGTCTTTGGCACCGACTATCCGACGAACGACGGGACATGCATAAGAGACTACATCCACGTTTCCGACCTTGCACGTGCTCATGTGATGGCGTTGTCACAACTTGAACACGAAAGTGCCATCTTCAACCTTGGTTGCGGAGGCCGAGGTTACTCGGTCAACGAAGTGATTGAATCTGCAACTAAGATAACAGGGAAGAATATCCCGATCATCACTGCGGAGAGACGGCCCGGGGATCCGCCTGTGTTGATCGCAAGCTCTGAAAAGATAAAGACGGCGCTTGGCTGGGAACCGCAATTCCAAGACCTTGACACAATTATTCGATCCGCTTGGCAATGGAAGCAAATGAGAAAATGGCATTCGGTAAATGCAATGCCCTCCGTCTCGTCGCATTCCTAAAACTCGCAAGGCCATTAGGTCGCGACTCTTCTGTTCGATTCCCGTTCCCAATTACGGTGTTTAGCAATCGCTGAAATAAAATCTGACGCAGCCTTCTCAGCAGAGGTTGCAATGACGACAGCTACGTCGTTGTCCGCATCCCCCGCAGCAGTATCCTCGATGAAGGCCGAGCCATCTCCCGTCGTACAGATCGCCTTGCAATGTTTGTACGCCTCGTTCACAAAATGGCGTGCGTCGGCCTCGCTGGAAAGTGCTGCACTGCTTTTGGCACCGCCGGGCACATATACTGCGTCAAAAAGGACTGAGGCGGTAGTTAGGAAGCTGAAATCCGCCGCCATGCCTTTACCATCTCCATCTATAATAATTCCGAGCCTGGGTGCTACGGTCTTCAGCACAGCTCCCTTTGCCATCAACCGTTTTTTCATCGCCTCTAGTTGCTTTCCATCAAATCCGTCGGCTATCAATGCAGCAATTTTTCTTGATTCGATAGTGTCCTTGACGGTATTCTCCATGCTGAGAGCTTCGGAGCTTTGAACCGCAGATGTCACCTTTATCGGCTGTACACTTTTAGGATCAGTATCTGCGCCGAAAGACCGGTTCATCGGCTGTTCCGGTTTTGACGGCACCTTAAGGCCCAATCCGTCCGCAACGCTGGCCGCCAATCCCTTGTCGACCTGCGAAATGATACCGATCATGCGCTCGCGTATCGGCTGGATCTCGACCTTTCCAAGCTCGAACCGAAATGCATCGATCAAATGTTTTTTCTCTGCTTCGGACTGGCTGTTGTAGAAAAGCGTCGCCTGACTGAAATGATCATGAAAGCTGGCGCTTCGTGCACGGATCTTGTCGCTATCAACGTGCGTTGTATGCGAGACAAATCCGCCATCTTTCATTGCCGCCTGAAAAGGGCAGCCGCCGGCGATCGAATTCGGTTCATAACTCACACGTCCGGTATTTATCGTCTGCCGCATATGGCCATCTCGCTGATTATTATGGACGGGCGCCACCGAACGATTGATCGGAATTTCGTGAAAGTTCGGGCCGCCCAGGCGTTTGAGCTGGGTATCTAAATAGGAATGTAGCCGTCCCTGCATTAGCGGGTCGTTAGTAAAATCAATGCCAGGTACGATATGCCCAACGTGAAACGCAACTTGCTCCGTCTCGGCAAAAAAATTGTCCGGGTTTCGGTCGAGCGTAAGTCGGCCGATCCTTTCGACCGGAACCAGTTCTTCGGGAATGATCTTGGTGGGATCTAACAGATCAAAATCAAACTTGTGCTCATCTTCTTCTGCGACCAACTGCACGCCTAATTCAAATTCGGGGAAGGCACCCGTTTCGATGGCTTCCCAAAGATCGCGGCGATGAAAATCGGGATCCTTGCCCGATATATTTTGAGCTTCGTCCCAAGCAACTGAATGGACGCCCAGCAACGGTTTCCAATGAAATTTTACAAAGGTCGAACGGCCGCGGGCATCTAGAAATCTGAAAGTATGAACGCCGAAACCCTCCATCATTCGGTATGATCGCGGTATCGCCCGGTCGGACATCAGCCACATTATCATGTGCGCCGATTCGGGCATCAAAGATATGAAATCCCAGAACGTGTCGTGAGCCGACGCGGCTTGGGGAATTTCGTTGTGCGGTTCCGGCTTTACTGCGTGAACCAGATCGGGAAATTTGATCGAATCCTGAATAAAAAACACGGGCATGTTGTTACCCACGAGATCAAATATGCCCTCGTCCGTATAAAATTTGACCGCGAAACCGCGAACGTCGCGAGCGAGATCTGTAGAACCCCGCGATCCGGCCACTGTTGAAAAACGCACAAAAACAGGCGTCTCAACTGCGGGATCCTGTAAAAAGCCGGCACGAGTCACCTTTGACATCGACTTGTAAACCTGAAATTTACCGTGCGCTCCAGAGCCTCTCGCATGAACTATCCGCTCCGGGATCCGCTCATGGTCGAAATGGGTGATCTTCTCGCGGAGTATGAAATCTTCGAGAAGCGTCGGACCACGCTCGCCATCTTTTAACGAATTCTGATTGTCGTTAATCCGAACACCTTGGTTCGTTGTAAGAAACTGGTCGATCCCATTTTCGCGATTAACCTCGAGGTCCAGCTGCTTCTTGCTTACGTTCTTGTTCTTTTTCCGGGTTGGCATATTTTTGTTCTTGATCTATGTTGTCTGGTCGGCCTAAGCATGTATGGTTTCTGCAGAAGCTTCAAAGCGTTCGCTCTCGGCTTTCATTTGAGAACCCCATTTGTTGAGAGTATCGGCGTCGAACTGTGACTCGACCAGTGGAAACATCTGATTTTCTTCTTCGTCGACATGCGCCCGGACATCCTCGATTAGCTTGGTCAACAAAGCGTCAAACCGGACCGAATTGCCAATATTTGCTGCGAGTTCACCCAGAAATGTCTTCGCCTTTAGGTGATCCTGAAGCGCGCCCGCGACAAGGTCGACGACTACGTCATCACCGTCCTGCTGGATCGCCGGATAAAAGATTGTTTCCTCTATGTACGCATGAGCGTCGAGCCCGGCTTTGATTTGTTTGAAAATTTCGGCCTTTTTGGCACTCTCGGCCACCTCAACTTTTGCGAAGAGACGCTCAACGACCTCGTGATCAGATCTGAGTAATTCAACTGCGTTCATCCTTTCGTGTAACTCCCCTAGTTCGTTTAATAGAACGCAATCATATGCGTTACGATTACTCCCTTCTGTATGGCAGAACACAATAGTTGGAAAACTAACGCGCCGGCGTTATATTCCCGCCCATGATCACGACGTAATATTCCGAGCGCAAAAAAGGCACCCGTTCGAGTGCCCATTAGAAATTTCAACTAAGATTGGCCTAACGCAGACTCAAGTTTAGTTTGTCCAGCGCTTCTGAGCCGGGACAGAGTTCGGCTTGGCTCAAGGAATTCAACGGTCGGTCGCTGGTTTGGATCAGGTCGTGTAGATCGGTCGTGTCCGGGTTCAGGTAGAGCAAGCCCGTGAGTATTTCGCCTTTAAGTTTAGAGTTCAGTACCGCATTCATAGCGGAGCTTCTGTCGCGAGGGTCCCAATCAGTACCGAGTTTTCTTAATGACAAGGTTGAACCATCGTGCATCTTTAGATTTTGAGCCGAGCCTTCGGGGTAATCCGCCTTGATCTCGTGGGCGATCGGTACGAAATCAACGAGTGCGGTCGTCTCCATATGCTCGCGGACGTAATCGTAAGATTTGGTCGAACCGGGATTGTTGTTGAACGTAACGCACGGTGAGATGACGTTGATAAACGCAAAGCCCGGATGGCTCATCGCGGCTTTGATAAGCGGAATAAGCTGACCCTTGTCGCCTGAAAAACTCTGTGCAACGAATGTTGCTCCCAGTTCGATCGCAAGGCTTGCGAGATCGATCGATTCGAATAGATTCACCGAACCGTGCTTGTTCTTCGATCCGGCGTCGGCGGTCGCAGAATCCTGGCCCTTGGTCAAACCGTAACAGCCGTTGTTCATCACGAGATAAACCATGTTCAGGTTTCGTCGGATGACGTGGACGAACTGGCCCATACCGATCGAGGCGGTATCGCCATCGCCAGAGACACCGAAATATATCAGGTCCCGATTCGCGAGGTTCGCGCCCGTAGCAACCGACGGCATACGGCCATGAACGCTGTTGAATCCATGCGAATTCGACAGAAAATAAGCCGGAGTTTTCGAGGAACACCCGATACCCGAGAGCTTTGCGACGCGATGGGGCTGGATGTTCAATTCAAAACACCCTTGCGCAATCGCCGCCGAGATCCCGTCATGCCCGCAACCCGCACAAAGCGTCGAAAGCGAGCCTTCGTAATAATCAACCGTGTACCCAAGATCGTTCTTAGGCAACGCCGGATGCCGAAATGTTGGTTTAACGTAGGTCATATATTCGATTTTATCTGATTCAGAATGTCAGCAGCCGTGATCGGAGTTCCATCGTAGTTTAGAACGGAAATTAGCTTTTCGGAATCTATGCCGAGTTCGATCATCATCAGACTGCGGAACTGGGCGTCGCGGTTTTGTTCGATGACAAAAACTCGTTCGTGCGTGTTCACAAAATCGACGAATGCTTTGCCGAATGGAAAGGCACGGACACGCATCGCATCGAGTTGAATGTTCTCGTCAGCAAGTAGGTCAAGCGCCTCCTCGGCTGCATATGATGACGTGCCGAAATAGACAACTCCGACTTGTTGATTTTCAGTTAACTTGATCGCGGGTTGAGGTACCAATTCCTTTGCTGTGTCCCATTTCTTCGCGAGGCGATCCATGTTGCGGCGGTAAACTTCGCCATCTTCGGTATAGACCGCGTACTCATCACGCGAAGAACCGCGTGTGACGAACGCTCCGGCCGTTTGATGTGTTCCCGGAATGGTGCGGTATGGGATACCGTCGCCGTCAACGTCGAGATAGCGGCCGAACTTGCCCTTAAACTGCTCTAGCGGCTGCGTCATCGATTGATCGCCGTGTGGCTGGGCGTCCAATTCCGACATCGCTCCGGCATCCATCTGGCCATTACCGTTGCCGTTGCCCAATACGTTATGTTCGTTAATCACGTCCTGAACATATGCAATGGATTTTCCCAGGTGTTCGAGCTGCGGAGAAGTAAGAATCTTGCCCCGGTCGTATAGCCGTGCATCATCCCATACGAGAGGCTCGGTGACGTGATCGTTCATGCCGAGGTCGAGATCGGTCATCATTATGATGGGCGTTTGAAGGCGTTCGGCAAGGTCGAATGCATCTGCCGTCATCTCAAAACACTCTTTTGGGCTTGCCGGAAAAAGCAGCGGATGTTTCGTGTCGCCGTGCGATGCGTATGCGGCGAGCAGCAGATCGGATTGCTGCGTTCGCGTCGGCATTCCGGTCGAAGGGCCAGTTCTTTGCACGTCGATCAGCACGGTCGGGATCTCGGCAAAATAGCCAAGTCCGAGGAATTCGTTCATCAAGCTGACGCCGGG